>JAYEFL010000366.1:0-58585 GCA_034658635.1 Bacteroidota bacterium
AATAAAATTGAGAGAGACAAATAGGCAAAATTAACCTTAGTGAATGTGGTTGAGAGTTGACTTATCAACTCAGAAATTATGAGAAAAAAAAAGATTATTCTACCACAACTTAATGATTGCGAAGGCGACCTTTCTCAGCGATGGTTTGTCTATTATTCTGTTCATAATCCAAAAACCGGCAACCTTGCGGTTCAGGTAGTCAACGATACGGTATGAAGATAACCCGGTTTGAAAATCTACATTTCAGGCATATTAATAATCCTGGGATATTCTGAAACCAAATACATGGGCAATGATACCAAATCAAAGTTGACCTGAGGCTTCTCTGTTCCAATCCGTATTGATGTACTGATTTTTGTTTTGGTAGGTTGGGCAGAGTTGAATCGAATAGCTGTTTCAAGTTTCTTCTCGTACATATATATCTGTAGCGATTTGAGAGTGCCCGTTTTACCCGCTTTGACTTCAATAGGTATTGGGCAATTTCTACTTTCCATGATAAAATCAACTTCAGCCTCTGAATTTCTCTTTTCGCGCATCCAATAATATAACTCGCTTTCGCTATAAAAAGGCTCCAAACTTTGTAATTGCTGACCAATAAACTGTTCAGCCAGACTTCCTTCATTTATAGTAGTCAAATTATTAATATCTGTCAGTCGTAATTTGAGGACATGATTAGCCAGACCTATATCGATAAATATTGGCTTGAATGCACGATCGTTAACTCCAAGCCTTAATGGTGGTCCACTGGCCGAGGTGCTTTTCACCAAAGTTACAAGCCGGCTCATCTCCATCAACTCGAGTGCGGCTCGAATTGGTGCCGCTCTCTGTTCAGGAACAGCTTTTGAATACTTGAACTTCTGTCCAATAGCAGACGGGATATACTTAAGTAGTTTAATCATAATAAATTGCTGACTTCGACTACCGTATTTTGAGAAATCGTATTCCAGTGTTTTAAGAATACTTTCATGCACTCTTTCCACTGCTGGAAGATTTCCTTCTTCCACAAAATTATTTACAGCTTCAGGCATGCCACCAATCACATAGTAAAGTCGCACATAGCGGAGTAATTTTTCGTGAATCGGCGTGGTGATAACTTGTGGGAACTGATATTTTTGGATGAAATCAACCAAGCTTAACTCATTGTTCGCACCCAAAAATTCCATGAAATTCATCGGGTACATGTAGCTAAATTCAACTCTACCAACAGGCATTGAGAAGCCCAGGTCATTAAGTGTATGATCAAGTAGAGAACCAGCAGCTATCACATCTATTTCAGGCATTTTCTCATAAAAGTAGCGCAATGCTCCAATGGCTTTTGGCGCTAACTGAATTTCGTCGAGAAACAGCAAGGTTTCTCCAGCAATAAACTTAGTATTAAAGTATACCTCAATATCCTGTTTTATCCTCAGTACATCGTTGGTGGTGAAAAAACCGATTAATTCAGAATTCTCCTCAAAATCAATTTTGACATACCTTTCATAATTTGTCTCACCGAACGCCTCAATAGTATAGGTTTTCCCAATTTGCCTGGCCCCTCTTACTATCATTGGCTTTCTGGTTTTCCTTAACCGCCATTCCTCAAGGTATTTAGTGAATTCCCTTTTCATACTGTCGAGCCTTTATTTGTAACTTGATACAAAAATAACAAATATATCTGTATTCTATCATGTAACACGACATAATACACTTGTCTTTTATCATCTTTTACGACATATTACAGCCACTATTTGTTTTTGATCGTGGAGGAAAATTTGTGCGTAAAATTGGTGCAGCAATCGGAAATGGACCAAGAGAGTTTCATAATTGCAATCAATTCCACAAAGCCAATGCTTAATCTACGTTGGCAAATACCATCATTAAAACCAAAATACATGTTTAATGCATGGAGATGCTAACATTTTTTATTTTATTTCAAATAAATTCGTACATTTGTCGGGGAATACAAGCGTAAAACTAAATAAAACATTATAGTGATGGGAAAAACCAACACTAACTATACTCAAATGTCTGATGGTGCCATTGTAGCACACATCGGTAGTTTTATTAAACATACAAGAGGTAAACAAAACAAAACACAGGCACAACTAGCAGAGATGTCGGGTTTAAATCGCTGGACCTTAAGCCAAATAGAAAATGGTGAATCGATAACACTGTCAAGTCTTATACAAATACTAAGAGCGTTGGATTGTCTTTACATATTAGATGCGTTTAATTACTCGGATGAAATAAGTCCGCTGGAATACGCTAAACTGAAAAAAAAACAAACCAGAGAGCGGGTGAGGAATAAGACCAGAGATAAAAATGATAAAGAAGATTTAGGATGGTAGATGTAGCTGAAGTAAAAATATGGGGTGAATTGGCCGGTGCTGTTCGTTGGGATGAAGAACAGCAACTAGGCTATTTTCAATACGACTCCAGGTTTCTTCAAAAAGGCCGGGATTTATCTCCTATCAAAATGCCCATTGAAAATGGATCTCGTATTTACAGTTTTCCTGAATTAAGGAAAGGACGAAGAGAAACAGAAGATACGTTTAAAGGTTTACCCGGCTTATTATCTGATGCCTTGCCGGATAAATACGGGAATAGATTAATCAATATTTGGTTGGCTCAACAAGGACGTCAGGAGAACAGTATGAATCCGGTTGAGAAATTGTGTTTTATAGGCTCAAGAGGCATGGGTGCCTTAGAGTTTGAACCCGCCCAAATTAAAACAAGCAAAAGCAGTTTTTCTCTAGAGCTGGATAGTTTGGTTGAAGTAGCAAAAAAAATGCTCAATGAGCGGGAGGCATTCTTAACCAATATTGGTAAAGATGATGAAAAAGCCATGATGGAGATTCTAAAGATTGGAACCTCAGCTGGTGGTGCCCGCCCTAAAGCGGTTATTGCTTACAATCGAAAGACCAAGGAAGTGCGATCGGGCCAAGGAAACGTGCCCAAAGGCTATGAGCATTGGCTAATTAAATTAGATGGCGTAAGTGGCGAACAATTTGGAGAAAGCTCCGGCTGGGGTCGTGTGGAATACGCCTATTATTTAATGGCCAAGGATTGCGGAATAAATATAAGTGATTGCCAATTGTTGGAAGAAAATGGCAGAGCCCATTTTATGACCAGGCGTTTTGATAGAGAAGGAAATATCAAGCACCATATTCAGTTGCTTTGTGGCTTACAGCATTACGATTTTAATGACATGTATGGTTATAGCTATGAGCAAGTGTTTCAAACCATGCGTTTATTGCGTTTAACCTACCCAGAAGCAGAGGAAATGTTTCGTAGAATGGTTTTTAATGTACTAGCTACAAATTATGACGATCATACCAAAAACTTTTCCTTCATACTTAAAAAAGATGAAAATTGGCGCCTGGCTCCTGCTTATGATTTGTGTTTCTCCTTTGATGCATCCAACCATTGGGTAAACAAACAAACTTTAAGCGTGAATGGTAAAAGACTCGGCATTACAAAAGAAGACTTAATGACCATTGCCAAGGACAATAACATCAAAAGAGGCGAAAAAATAATTAAAGAAATCAATTTGGTGATTAAGTCTTGGGTTGGATATGCAAAACAAGCAGGCGTTAGAAATGATTTGCAGGAAAGAATACAACAAAACTAAAAATATCACCTGACAATCATTTTTCTTGTGTGTTGTTCAGCACCAGATTTTATCTGATAAAAGTAAACTCCCGAGCCAAGAGATGACAGGTTTACGATATGAGAATATTCTCCAGCTACCTGATCTTCATTAATTAGTTCCAATACCATATTGCCAAGCAAGTCATATACACGTATAGTTACTGTTCCGGATGAATACAGGGAATAGCTAATTGTTGTTGATTTAGAAAAGGGATTGGGATAGTTTTGTTCTAATTCAATTCTTTGTGATGGTTCCGGATTAATTAGTTCTTCTATTCTTGTGCTGGCCGGACCAGAAATTTTAACCATAAAGGCATCTGGCCCCCCCTTGCTTGTTAATGTATCTTCTCCAAAGATAATACTACCTGAAAAGGAGCCTGTGAGGTAACAATTATCATTAGCATCAATACTAAGACCTTTGCCATTATCAAAATCAGACCCAGCAATGGTATGTTCCTCATCACCTGCCATCTGTGCCCAGAGAACCTCACCATTACTATTGTAGGAGACTACAAATATGATCCAATTTCCCTCAAGCGATGATTGGGGCACTAATTCATGCTCACCAAAGGCTATCGGGCCCTTATGGAAGCGTCCGGTGATGTATATATTTCCATCTGAGTCGATCTCCATATCATTGCAATACTGTACTACTGAATAATCATCAATCGATGCAAAATCTACCCACTGAACTTCCCCTTCCGTATTATATTTTGCGATAAAAACTCTTCGTCCGTCATTGCCTTGTCCACTCCAGTCGTCCCATATCATCCCACTAAAGGAAGTATGGGGGAAAGCAACGCCTGTTATATAAAGAGCTCCGTTATGATCTGTGCTCAAGGCTGTGATCTGAATCTCAGGAAATAATGATTCGCCAAACATGTTTTGGGTCCAAATTATATTTCCATCAGGGTCAAATTTGGTAATAAACCCACCATAGCTTGTCATTGTTGTTGTTCCAATAGTGAGTCCTGCACCATACTCACCGGCCACATAAATATTATTATCCTCATCAACAGCCATCGCCGTTCCTCTAACATATGGCATATATGTAGGATCTGCATTTGAATTGGCTTCAAAACCCCAAAGTAAATTACCATTTTCATCATATTTTACGAGAAAAAGATCTTGAGAGTATATATTTCCATCACCCTGTCCAAGCCAATTGCCAGAATTATTTTCGTTCTTCATCCCGGGTACCCCCGATCCAGGGAATAAAATATCTTCGTAGAAATCACCTAAAATAAGCTTAGCACCCTCCTCATCCTCAACCATATCTTCACCATTGTGACGAGCAGTCTGCGATCCGGTTTTTTCGGAAAAGACTTTTGAAGTAGGATTACCTTCTTTGTCATATGTCACAGCTCCCACATAGCCTCCATTTGGCATAACAAATTCTTCATCATGAATAGTTATTGTTCCCCCGCCAATAAATAGAAACGAAGAAACCCGCTCTGTCTTTTGCTTCATGATAACCTTTTTCGCCTTAATTTCTGGTCCATCTGTACTGATAACATCTGCCCAAACTGCTGTCATATTGCCATTCTCATCAATTCCTAATTTTGCCAGGTATAATGCTGAATAGCTTGGGTTGTCAAGATTGAGGTCATCAAATTCAATATCCCCCGAAAATTCACCTATTGTATATCCTGTGGAAGGATCATCGGGGTCGAATACCATATCAATTCCTGAATCCATGCCTGGGCCACCAACGGATGTTGCATTTCCAAATCCAGTGTCCGAAGTAGGGTCATCAATAAAAATAGTAATTAGTGTTGTTCCGGCACTTTCAATAGTAGTAGGGCAACAGGGAATAGTTGCCCCAATTGTGATATAACGATCAGCCAGGTTCGCTTTGAGAGGAACATAGTATTGAAAACTAATAGAAGACCCTTGCTCGGTACTATTATACCCGTAGAACGTATTATCCCAAAACTCTACCGAGCCATCATATTCACTAAGTGATCCTTCAAGGTTCTCAACAATGCCCGAAATAGTCACTTGATCGCCATACTTCACTTTATTTTGTGGATAGTCAGTGAAGCGAAATTTCCAGCTTAGTTTCATTTCAAAAACATGACTTGTGGAAGTTACATCCATGTATTGAATCTTGATAGTGACTTTTGAGGCTGGAGGCAATTCTCGTCTGGATAATTGTATTGATAAACCAAAATTATTCTCATTGTAACCGGAAAAGGACCTTGTCCATGAGTTTAAATAGACTCCATCTGAATAAATTGAAATAGTGGCAGGATCCGGAAATGGTCCACTGACGGGATTACCAAATTCATCCATTGCAATTGCCCAAGGCTCCTCCTCACAAGTACAAAAATAATATTCAGATGGTAACTCTATGAAAACAAAATGGTCAATTGCTTTTATTGGGCTAAAGAGTTCACAACGTAAAGCTCCTTCATGTGTTTTTAAAGCATCCTTGAAAAGAAATTCATCAACCAGGATAGCCTCTGTGTTTTTTATTAGACTTCCAATTTCAAAAACAAACCTGCCCTTTTGCCACCAAAAAGTTCCTTCAACACCATACCCTTCCATATCAAATCCACGAACTTTGATGACATGATTCTCTATAAAATCAGTAGGATTGAATCTTTTATAATCCCAGAAATGAATAGCATCATTGGAGTTATCGTAATCATTATGGTGTAATCCCTTGCCTTCCCACCAGGCGACAGCTTCAGCTTCACTCGAAAAAACAGCCGCCTTAATCCAATGAGAATAATCCTCATCACCCTCGTGATTCTCACTAAAGCCATCCCATTGCCATCCAAGGGTATTTGTTGCAAGTCCATAATAAGGACGGGCAACCGCGTCCGTATTCCCTATGCTCTGAGCAGCTTCTGTCATTGCACATTCCAGGCGTTGACTCAGAAGACGCCATTCATCATCAATTTCTTGTGCCTTGGCTTGGTGAACCAGGAAAAATGGAATGGCAAACATTATTAAAAAGAAAAATGTTGCGCCAGGTTTACCGGGAATACGATTGGTATGGATGAAAGATCTTGTCATAATTTCAGGATTTAGGGTTACTAAATTGATCTTTAGGCTCTTAAAGATAGGGAATCAGATTGGTAAAACAAAGTTTAAAAGAATCCCTCCAAACTGCTTTCTTCAGATTATGTGATACCTTTATTCGATTCAATAATTTGCCTTTTGCCTTGACAGAACCCGAATTAGCGAGATTTCCTCAATGACAACACCAAAAAGAACATCAGAAATGAGGCGATTAATCCAAAAACTATCGAATCCAACCCAAATGGCAATGTGGGAAAGACGTATGGTAAAACCAATGTAATGGTTCCTCCAGTCATCATGCCTAAAAGAACGCCTATGGAATCTTTTCTTCGAAAAAACAGAGCTACAATTACAGGTAAAAACAGACCACTCACCATAAATGCATAAGACTTTAGCATAAGATCCAATACATTTTCCATTTTCCATGCCAGCACTAATGCAATTGCACCCAATAAAAAGGTCAACCACCTTGTATACTTCATCTTGTTTGGTTTGCCTGACCAGTTCAAAAGGTCATGTGTTAAGTTCCCTGAAGATGCCATTAAACAGCTATCGGCAGTAGACATAATCGCAGAAAAGTAAGCTGCAAGCATCAATCCTAACAAGCCCGTAGGCATAAAGGAGCGTAAGAACAATGGAAGCCCCAACTCCGGGTCCATGCCCAAAGAAGATTGGTAACCAAATTCAGCAAAATAGTTTTGATCAGCTGCAACACGGCCGAAAAGCCCAAGTATAACTCCAAGAAAAGACATGATAGGATACTCAAATAAGCCTGCAATAAACCATGCTTTTTTGGCTTCCTTAGAGGTTTTTGAAGCATATATCCTCTGGTATAATGTCATGCCAATGAACCATATGGGGACTATAGTAATGATCCAATTAACAGCTTGATTCCAACTTATATTAGTAAACGATAAAAAACCAGGCGGAAGAGCTGTTCTAATCGCACTCAATCCACCAAGTTTCACAAAGCCAATTGGGACACCTATGAACAGTAGCCCCGATATGAGAATTATCCATTGAATTGTATCTGTAAAGATTACTGCTTTTAATCCTCCTATTGTCGTATAAAGGACGGCAACAGCACCCATAATGAGCAATAATTCATTAGTGGATAGGTTGATAAATGCCGCTGAGGCAAGTTTAGCCCCAGCCAACATTTGTGAGCTTGTAAATCCTAAGTATCCTATTAGAGAGAAGACTGAAGCCACCAAAAATACTGGTCGACTAAAAAAATGACTGAGAAGGTCTGGAAAACTGAGCCAATTATTTTTCCTTCCAAGGGAATGCACAATGGGAATAATCAAAACTGCGCTCAACCAAGCCCCGATCAGACCAGTCAACAACATCCACGACCCAGATAATCCTATTGCAAATCCTAACCCGCCCAAACCAATTGAAAATCCACCTCCAACATCAGTAGCTACAACAGACAGCCCAACATGCCAGGCCTTCATGCTCCGACCACTGACATAATAATCCGCAGCTGACTTGTTCTTATTAAAATACCAAGCACCAATAGCCAGCATGATTATCAAATAAAAAATAATAATCAAACTATCAAGTAGAGTCATGAATCGATTGTGGCCTTTTTGATTCGCTTGTCAATATACTTGCTATTCATAATTCCGAGTATACCCATATATGATAAAGAAAAAGTAATAAGGTCACCAACTTTGTGACGTGGTTTCCTGGCACCCAAATCAGCAACAATCATGTCACTACTAGCTCCACCTAATTTAATCCGCGAATCAGTAGGCGTCATATGCTTTGTGTCAATATCTAATAACCCAATATCCAGAATTGCCCTGTAAGTTGTCTTTCCAAAATCAGCCTGGTCAAATTCTGTATTTTCACCCTCGACATTTAACCCTGCCATACCGGTAGGTACAACAGGTTTCTCAACCAATTCAATAATCTCCGCATACAATTTGAAAACATCCTGTTTCATTCCACGGTAGTTCTTCTCTTCTAGCAGATCATTGCCTCTGAAAAGGGTTTCACCAACTCTGAAATGATTAACTCCTGAAGGGATTTGATTCATTTTCAATAACGGAACAGTAACCGAAGTACCGCCTGAAACTAATGGTATACTTTTTGCAAACTTTGCCTCTATTAGCTGCTTGTAAAGACTTAGTTGAACCAACTTATCAGCGTTTGGTAAAATTCCGTTTAAGCAACTGAGATTTGTTCCCAAGCCAATTACATCAACATTTTTAAGCTGAAAAACCTGTTCATAAAAGTCCATAAGGTTTTCACCCATGATACCCTCGCGAAGATCACCCAACTCAATCATGATGACGACCTTATGCACCTTTCCTTGTCTCTGAGCTTCTTCAGAAAGCAGCTGAATAGTAGCCAATTCAGAGTTAAGACTTATATCAGCAAATTTAACTACTGACTTAATCGCTCTCTTAGCTGGGGGTTTAATATAAATGGTTTCAATTTCCGGATCGATCTGCTTCACTGCTTTGAGATTTGAAACTCTCGAATCCAGTACCTGATTCATCCCCAAGCTCAATAACTCCTGCAGAAATGGTTTATGTCCACACAATAATTTAGAAACAGTCCCCCAGCTGATATGATGTCTATTAAAAAGACCATCCAGAAATCGGTAATTATGCTCTAACTTGTCAACATCAAACTCTATGAATGCCATCTGTCTGGTTATTATTTGCTGTTCTTAAATCGCATTTCAAGGTAAGGCGCTGTAAATCCTATCTTTTCGTACAAAAACTTTGCGGGATTATCGTGTTCAACGTGGAGCTTAATATCTCCTTGCGTTAATTCAATGGTCTTTCTTATAAGCTGTTTACCAAAACCTTGCCCTCTAAAATCTTTGTGAACAGCTATATAAACTAATAAATTATCAGGGACATATCCATTCATTCCTGTGCGGTTCATTACAACCGCACCAACAATTTTCCTGTCCTCTTTTCCAATCAGCACCATTCCGCCTAGCGGCAGAATTTTTAAGAACGGATTAGAAATTTGTAGCGCAAAATCAACTGCCTTTCCAATATCTTCAGGTGAATCACCGTAATCATCTAAATGAGTATTCAGAAAACTAACTATTCGAGTCTTTTCCATACTGGAAATGTCCCGATTTGAATTATAAATCTTGAAAATCATAAAAAAACCTTTTTAGGGGTTAGAAAAAAAAATGAGAATTAAAAAAGAATTCGATACTTCTGAGATCCGGCCCGTTTTTCCGTGGATCTATCAATTATAGGAATCCGTATTTTTTAGGTGTAGAAACATATATCGTACAAAGATATCAATTAAAAAGGGGCCAACAAATTTCATACCTGGTAAACAAAAAGCATCCCTGCTTTTCAATCGTGAATCATCAGGGTGATATCCAACAGTGGTCAACTTGCACACAAGTATTTTCCTGATCCTACATCTCTACAAACTTTTGCTATCTTCGATGAGTCCAAAACCTACCCGTAATGCAAATACGCAACCGTGGCTGGAAGATATGTATCGCTATCTTCATCATCCTTTCAATCTTTTCATTTACTCCACTGCTTATTCCTCAGGGAGTATACAAACCTGAACTCTTTGGAATTCCATATACGCTATGGTCAAGCTTCCTTATTACATTGGCCTTCGTACTTCTTACCTATGTGGGCACACAACTACATCCCGGAAATAAAGAAGTGGAGGAAAAGAAATGAAAACCTGGATTTGGATTTTAGGAGGATTGTATGCCGCTCTGCTGATACTGGCTTCGATGAAGTCATTCAAAAAAGGTCGCTCAGCAGAAGAATTCATGTTTGCAGGATCGAATATCGGACTTATTCTGGGCGTACTAACCTATGCCGCTGCCCTGTTCAGCACATTCACTTTCCTTGGAATGCCAGATTTCTTTCGCTTGCATGGAATCGGAGGCTGGGTGTTTTTAAGCATCTCTAATGGGATTATGGTCTTCTTTCTGGTATGGTTCGGATATCATATTCGTAAAAAAGTGAAAACAATGGGATTCAAAGGTGTTGCCGGTTTAATTGGTAATACCTATGGTAACAAATATGCCGGATATGTGATCTTCCTGAGCGCTTTTCTATTTCTGATCCCATACGCCGGAATCCAGATTCAGGGAATCTCAATCTTTATGCAGGCTGCATTCCCTAACTCACTTCCGGCCTGGGGCTGGGCCAGCCTTATTATCTTTGTAATGCTATTGTACAGCGAGATCGGCGGATTCAAAGCGATTATTTTCAGTGATGCTATTCAGGCCCTGCTTCTGTTAACTGTACTCTGGATTATCGGGTCTGTCTGCCTTAGCCATTTTGGAGGGATCAAGTCTATGTTTGAAGCCCTTAAAGTTGTGGATGAAAAGCTACTGTCGATACCCGGACCAAAAGGTCTGCTCACACCACAGTTTTTGATCGCATCAATGATCGCCATTGTAATGATTCCGGTTACACAACCGCAGCTCACTACCCGTATCGTAGTGATGAAAAGCCTGAAATCAACTCATTACATGGCAGTTAGTCTCGGATTCTTCGCCATGCTAATCATTCTTCCCACTCTTTTTATTGGTATGTATGGAGCACAACAGTACCCTGGAGCAAGCAAAGATGATTTTTTTGCCTCTGCTTTCCTTTATGATCAATCCGGATTTGTTGCAGCCCTTGCTGTTATCGGATTGATCGCCGCAGGCCTCTCTACCACCAATGCCCAGATCTTTGCTTTGGGAAGCGAATTAAGAGGATTGATGAAAGGAGATGAAAAAAAGATAATGCGCATCACCAAAATCAGCATCTTCTTTTTCACTATGATAGCTCTCGCTTTTTCACTTAAAATCAGCGACCAGATCGTTCTTCTTGCCCGTGTAAGTTTCGCCGGTACTGCCCTGATGGGACCAATGATACTACTTGGGATATTGAGTGACAAAAAAATAAACCTGGCTATGATCCCTCTGTCTTTTATAGCTCTGGTAATCTTCCTGCTATCACTGGCAAAAGTAATACCAAATGAATATCTTGGTCTTCGTCTTGATTTATTACTATTCGTATTACTGAGTATCGCAGCAGTTATTTCTCATCTCTTCAGTAAACCAAAGCCATGACACAAATCCGCCTGATATCCCTATCAATAATCCTGTTGTTCTCATCATTTAGTATGGAGACAGCACGCAATACCTCTGATGACAGACTATATTTCGGCAACGGTATTCATAATGGCTGGGCCGATCAGAATTCAATTGTTATCTGGACACGGCTAACAAAGAATCCGGAGATGAATTATGATGGAGAAGCATTTATCCCTCTCACTTCCAAGCAGCATAATCAACTTAATAAATCAGGAGATTATGCTCAGATTCATGCTGCCCAGATTCCTGTAGAATTATGTCTGGAAGATATGGAAGGAGCTTGTACGGGTACATTCGGAGAAGTCAAACTCAACTACCATCCGGACGGATTTCCAGAAAGACTAATTGAAACCAGCTGGGATGAGGTGGACTCTACCAAAAATTTCACCAAACAGTGGAAACTTAGTGGTCTGCAAGCAGATACCCACTATGAAATGACTGTGTATTCCAGAAAGAATTCCAATTCAGGTATTTTCACCAGTATCGATGGCAGCTTTTATATCCCCCCAAACAAAAGAACGTCGAAAAACATTAGCTTTTGTGTCGTGACCGGTCATGATTACAACCGCCGGGATGACTCAGTAGGCGGGCACAAAATATATCCGTCAATGGCAGAAAACCAACCTGATTTCTTTGTTCACACAGGCGATACCGAGTATTATGATAAATTCAATCCCTGGGCAATGACAGAAGATCTCATGCACTTTAAATGGGATCGTCTTTTTGCATTGCCTTTCCAACGGGGTTTCTACACAAATACTACCTCATATTTCATCAAGGATGACCATGATTTGCTTAGAAACGACACTTATCCGGGGGATCGGTATGGGACCGTCAGTTTTGAACGAGGACTGGAAATCTTCGAGAAAGAACAATTCCCCTCTAATAATAAACCCTATAAAACCATTCGTTGGGGTAAGGACCTGCAAATATGGATCATGGAAGGCCGGAATTTCAGGAGTAATAACAACCTTCCGGATAGTCCGGATAAAACAATCTGGGGAAAGGAACAAAAAGAATGGTTTTTCAGAACCATTGAAGAATCAAATGCCACATTCAAACTCATCGTCTCACCCACCCCTATTCTGGGTCCTGATAGAGAAAGGAAAAACGACAACCATGCCAATGCAGGATTCCAGCATGAAGGTGATGAAATCCGAAACTTCATCAATCAATTTGATAATGTTTTTATTGCATGTGGTGACAGGCACTGGCAGTATGTTACTCACCTTGATAGCACCAATCTGTGGGAGTTCTCCACAGGTCCTGGCTCAGACAGTCATTCCGGTGGTTGGCCAAAGAATGACAAACGACCCGAGCACCGTTTCCTAAGAGTTAAGGGCGGCTATCTGCTTGGCAATGTCTATCGTGAAAACGGAATACCAATATTAAAATTCCAGCACTGTGATGTTGATGGGAATGTTGTGCATGAGGAAATTTTTCGGTGATTCGGTGATTCGGTGATTCGGTGATTCGGTGATTCAGTGATTCGGTGATTCGGGGATGGAAACTAATCCTATTACTTCGCCTTATTTACTGTTTTTTATTTCCTGCTTTCCTCAAAAAGTCCCATAAATAGCATCAATATCCGTATTACAATAAACGCTCGAATAAACAAAAAATCCAATCCGATTTGTACTCAGCTTTCTTTCAAGATGAAGGATTGGAAACCCAACTTCAACACTCAGATGTTCAGCAATCCTTGGGCTTGAAGCAACAGCCCGAATCCGTTGCTCCCCTCCCCTGATCTCTATCCCATAGTACTGTCGCAGAACATCGAATAACGAATTTCCTTCAAGTCTTCTCGCAGTGAACCGTGGAAGGTTCATGTTCGGAATATAGTTAACATCATAAAAAATTGACCTGCCCTCTAACTCACGAAGACGTTCAAGATAAATACAATCTACATCCCGTTCCTCCTCAGTTAAAGAATAAATAAAAGGCTTAGGCCAGGGCTGAATGCGGGGTTTTGACAATAAAACCGTGCGAAGTTCTTTATTTCGTAAAGCAGCAGTTGTACCAGCCACAGACAATATCCCAATCCCCCTGGGATTATTCTGAACAATACTACCCTTGCCCTGTCGGGTGATTATATAACCATCATAAGACAAGCTGATCAGAGCCTGACGAACAGTTGGTCTGGTTAATCCGTAGGTCCGGCACAAATCGTTTTCTGATGGTAAAAGATCACCTTCTTTGTATACACCGTCTTCGATATCTTTGCGAAGAACCTCATATAATTGCTTATGCTGTGAGATTTTTTTCATATTTTACTTGTATAGACAAGTTGAATATCATACCTTTGCAAAGGTAAATTATTTATGCTGATTATCAAATGATTAAATAATTATTATTTGATATCTTTTTTTACTTGTACTTACATGTTAATTTAATCAAATGGCAACTCAGGTAATTCTTCCCCGTCAGGGACAATCAGTTGAATCATGCATCATCACCGAAATCATGGTAAAAAAAGGTGACAGTGTAAAACAAGGCGATCTCCTAATGCGCTATGAAACTGACAAAGCAGTTTTTGAACTTGAAGCAGATGAAGAAGGATTTGTTTTGGATGTCCTGTGTGAAGAGGGGGATGAAGTTTTGGTTCTGGCAACGGTATTAGTTGTTGGTGAGGAAGGGGAAGAGTATGAGGAAATCGGGACTCGGGACTTGGAAATCGGGACTCGGGACTTGGGACTCGGGACTCGGGACTTGGGACTCGGGACTCGGGGAGACGAACTTCCGGTGGCTGAGCGGAGTCGAAGCCTTGGTGCAATAATAATTTCTCCCCGGGCTAAGAGGCTTGCTGGCAAACTTGGGGTACCATATCAACAATTGACTGGTAGTGGTCCTGAGGGCCGTATTATTGAGCGTGATATTGAAGCATATGTCAAAAGTGGCGGGCGGCTTACTGTTTTGGCTGGTCAAATGGCAACTGAGACAGGACTCGAAGCTCCAGCACAGGGTTCAGGTCTGGGTGGACGTTTTCTGGGCGAAGATCTTCAATCTGAGAAAGTTGAATCCAGAAATGATTTCACATTAATGAAACTATCCAATATCCGGAAGATCATCGCTCAAAAGATGCATGCATCTCTGCAAAATAGTGCACAGCTTACTCACCACATGAGTGCTGATGCCCGTAAGATGTTATCGATCCGGAAGGCAGTAAAACAAAAAATTGAATCCGAAGGGGGCGAAAATATTACACTGAATGATCTTGTTTGCTTATCTGTTATTCGTGCCCTGAAGAATATGCCTGAAATCAATAGCCATTTCCAGGGAGATACTATAAAGACTTTCAACAAAGTACATCTGGGCATTGCAGTTGATACTGACCGCGGACTAATGGTGCCAGCCCTGCGTAATGCTGATGATTTGACTATTGAACAACTATCTAAGCAACTAAAACAGCTTGCCAACAGCTGCAAAACAGGCAGCATTGATCCGGATCTTCTGGCGCCGACAGCAGCAAGTTTTACGGTCTCAAACCTTGGATCTTTCGGTGTGGAAATGTTTACTCCGGTTATTAACCTGCCACAATCCGGAATTCTGGGGGTCAATACTATCATCCAACGTCCGGGGGATATTGGGGATGGAATTATCGGATTTATCCCATATATCGGACTTTCGCTGACTTATGACCATCGTGTGATTGACGGAGCCCCGGCATCAGCTTTCCTCAGGGAGATAAAAGAACAAATTGAAAACCTCAACATTAACTTATAACAAGGATTATTATGTATGACCTTGCAATCATAGGAGCCGGATCAGCCGGTTATGTCGCCGCTGAACGAGCCGGACACGAAGGACTGAAAGTTGTGCTTTTCGATAAGCGCAATCTGGGAGGTGTGTGTCTGAACGAAGGATGTATTCCAACAAAAACCCTTCTGTACTCAGCCAAAGTATATGAAAATGCCCAACAGAGCAGCAAATATGGAGTGAACACTTCTGATGTCAGTTTTGACTTCTCCAAAATCATGTCACGCAAAAACAAGGTGATAAAAAAATTGGTTGGCGGAGTTGCAGCTAAAATGAAGCAGACTAAAGTGGAACTGATTATGGCCGAAGCCAAAATCACTGCCCGCAAAAAAGATCACCTGCTTATTGTGGCAGACGGAAAAGAATATCCATCCAAAAACATCCTTCTGGCAACAGGAGCAGAAGCTATTGTTCCTCCTATCAAAGGATTGAACAAAGATGAGGTCATGACCAGTCGTGAGGCTCTGCAAATCAAGGAAGTGCCTGAGAGCATTAATATTATTGGTGGTGGTGTGATCGGACTTGAGTTCGCCAGTCTTTTCAATAGCCTGGGGGCAAAAGTGAATGTATTTGAAATGTTGGAAGATATTCTTCCTGGAACAGATGCAGAGCTTGTCAAAATGCTGCGGAGTGACCTCGGCAAAAAGGGAATCGAATTCTTTATCGGAACAACTGTAACTGAGATACGTGGCAAATCTGTGTTGTACGAAAACAAGGATGGTAAAGGATCGACTGAAGCTGAGAAGCTACTGATAAGTGTTGGTCGTCGTCCGAATATTTCCGGGTTTGGTCTCGAAGAACTGGGCGTGGAACTTACTTCCCAGGGAATAAAAATTGATGAGAACTGTCGTACAAATATTCCAAACATTTATGCTGCCGGAGACATGACAGGCTTCTCTCAACTGGCTCATACCGCTAGTCGTGAAGGCACTGTTGCTGTCAATCACATTCTAGGCAAACCCGACACAATGCGCTACAATGCAGTACCTGCAGTAGTATACACTAATCCTGAAATTGCCTCCGTAGGACTTACTGAAGAAGAGGCCAAGACCAAAGGCATCGCCTGCAAAACCCTCAAACTGCCCATGGCCTATGCTGGTCGGTTTATTGTGGAAAACGAAGGAAAAAATGGCCTTGCCAAGATAGTGGTAGGAAAAAAATATAATGAAATACTGGGCGTTCACTTATATGGTAACCCCAGCTCTGAAATGATATACGGTGCATGCATGGCCATTGAAACGCAAATGCGCGTGCAGGATTTGCAGGAAATAATCTTTCCCCATCCAACCGTTTCCGAGATTTTACATGAAGTAGTTTTTGAAGATTAATAATACAGAATAAAATGCCTAAATGTCAATTCATTGACCCGAAAGAAGCCCGGAAGCCGGGTGAAATCGTTTTCAAACCCATTCCTGTTAACCAGTACAACAAATCCATTAAAGAGGAACAAGCCATCTATTCAAATGATGACCTCCTTCGGATTTACCGCGATATGCAAATCATCCGGGAGTTTGAAACCATGCTCCAAAAAATTAAAACTACCGGTGAATACAACGGAATTCCATACAACCAT
Organism: Bacteroidota bacterium; assembly: GCA_034658635.1. Taxonomy (GTDB): domain Bacteria; phylum Bacteroidota; class Bacteroidia; order Bacteroidales; family UBA12481; genus JABHCC01. The sequence continues at coordinate 17,088 of JAYEFL010000366.1, forward strand.
CCTGGTCCGGCCCACCTTTCTATCGGACAAGAAGCTGCGGCTGTTGGAATGGCTTATAGTCTCACAATAGATGATATGATCTTTGGCTCACACCGGAGTCATGGTGAGATTCTGGCAAAGGGTCTATCTGCCGTCCATCAGCTAAATGAAAAGGAGCTCACTGAGATAATGGAATCTTTCTTCGACGGACGTATTCTTCGGATCGTTGAAAAGGATTACAAGGGCGATGTAAAAGGTTTGGCCATTCGCTTCCTTCTCTATGGCACTCTGGCAGAGATTTTTGCACGGGAGACTGGGTTTAACAAAGGCCTGGGCGGATCAATGCACGCTTTCTTTACACCTTTTGGGGTGTATCCTAATAATGCTATTGTCGGCGGCTCAGGTGATATTTCCGTTGGAGCAGCACTGTACAAACGGGTGAACCGTAAGAAGGGTATTGTTGTGGCTAATATTGGTGATGCATCAGCTGCTTGCGGACCAGTATGGGAGGGAATTTCCTTTGCCGCAATGGACCAGTTCAATGAATTATGGGAGGGAGACTTCAAAGGTGGGCTGCCGATACTCTTTAACTTCATGAATAACCAATACGGGATGGGCGGACAAACAAAAGGCGAAACCATGGGCTACGATGTTCTAGCTCGTTTGGGAGCCGGTGTCAATCCTGATCAAATGCATGCAGAACGGGTAGATGGATACAATCCACTGGCCGTAATCGATGCTTTCAGACGAAAGAAAGCACTGCTTGAGAATAATAAAGGTCCGGTTCTTTTGGATACTCTTACTTACAGGTTTAGCGGACATTCACCTTCTGATGCCTCATCTTACCGTTCAAAGGAAGAAATCGAAGCATGGCAGGCTGCAGATTCCATCTCTGCATATGGCACAGACCTCATTCTTAATGGTATTTGTGGCGAAACTAACCTTGAAGAAATCAAAACATCTATTACTGAATCAATCATGGACATCATGCGTTTGTCTATCGATGATGCAGTATCGCCTCACATGGATCTAATTGCTCAGCCTGAACTGATTGGGAGCATGATGTTTTCAAATGAGCCGACCGACAAGATGGAAGACCGTGAGCCTGAAACTCTTCATCCTCTCTCAGAGAATCCAAGGGTTCAACAAATCGCCAGAAAGGAAAGATTTGCTCTGGATGCAGATAGAAAACCTTTTTCAAAGATTAAAACCTACCAATTACGCGACGGACTTTTTGAGGCAATAGTTGATCGTTTTTATAAAGATCCTACCCTGGTAGCTTACGGAGAAGAAAACCGCGATTGGGGTGGAGCCTTTGCCGTTTATCGCGGACTCACAGAAGCACTTCCTTACAATCGCTTATTTAATTCACCAATCGCTGAAGGTGCAATAGTAGGAACAGCTATTGGATATGGGATGGCAGGCGGACGTGTAATTGCTGAGATCATGTATTGTGATTTCCTCGGACGCTCAGGAGATGAGGTATTTAACCAACTCCCTAAATGGCAGGCCATGAGTGGAAACCTTATCAAAATGCCAGTTGTGATACGGGTTTCAGTGGGGTCAAAATACGGTGCACAGCACTCACAAGACTGGTCATCTCTGGTAGCTCATATTCCCGGACTAAAAGTCGTTTTTCCGGCCACACCTTATGATGCAAAAGGTTTGATGAATTCAGCATTACAAGGTACCGATCCGGTCATCTTTTTTGAAAGCCAGCGTATTTATGATATCGGTGAACTCTTCCATGAAGGCGGGGTACCTGAAGAATATTATGAAATAGCTCTTGGCGAACCTGATATTAAACGTACAGGAAAAGACCTGACCATATTAAGCATTGGTGCTACACTTTACAATGCCATCAAGGCTGCCGATACTCTGGAAGAAAAATACGGTATTTCAACAGAGATCATTGATGCTCGAAGCCTGGTACCTTTCAATTATGACAAGGTTATCGAGTCGGTCAAAAAAACCGGTAAGATTCTGCTCACCAGCGATGCTTCAACCAGGGGGTCATTCTTAAAAGAAATGGCTCAAACAATTACCGAGCTAGCTTTTGACGAACTTGATGCTCCTCCGGTAGTAGTTGGATCACGAAACTGGATCATTCCTGCTCATGAATTGGAAGACTATTTATTCCCGCAACCCGAGTGGATTATTGATGCAATCCATGAACGAATCATTCCTCTTAAAGATCATCAGGTTTCTACTAACTTTACAACAGCAGAACAAGCAAGACGGAACAGGGCCGGAGTGTAAGTTGGAGCAAATAACGAATATCAAACAATTATGAAAGTTTCCAAACATGCAATCGAAACCATCCATAGCAAACAAGGCTTTATTATTGATATGGATGGGGTTATCTACCATGGTAATAAAATTCTCCCCGGAGCCAAAGACTTTGTTGACTGGCTGGTGAAATCAAAAAAGCACTTTCTTTTCCTGACTAACGCCAGCGACAAAACCCCTAAAGAGTTACAGGAAAAGCTTATGCGAATGGGAGTAGAGGTTGACAAATCCGTTTTCTATACTTCCGCTCTGGCCACAGCTATGTTTCTTAATAGTCAAAGACCTAAAGGCAGTGCTTTCATCATTGGTGAACCCGGACTGATTAACGCCTTATACAATGTTGGCTATACAATGAATAATATAGATCCTGATTATGTGGTAATCGGCGGCACTTCATCGTACACTTATGAAAACATAGAGAAAGCCGTAAACCTGGTGATAGATGGGGCAAAACTTATTGGTACCAACCCTGATATCACGGGTCCGATAGAAAACGGAATCGCCCCGGCTACCAAAGCCCTTATTTCACCTATAGAAATGGCCACCGGTAAATCAGCCTATTTCATTGGCAAACCAAACCCGCTGATGATGCGAAATGCTCTGAAAAAGATCAATACAAAGCGAGAAGATGCAATCATTATTGGCGATAGAATGGATACTGACATTATTGCAGGAATTGAATCAGAAATTGACACAGCACTGGTTCTCAGCGGAATCACAAGCACTCAAACCATAGGTGATTTTCCATATTGCCCAAAATTCGTTTTGAACGGAGTAATCGATATAGCCCCACAAAGATTAAAATGAATATAAACACACACATCCATACCCCCTACTCCTTCAGCGCTTTTGATTCTATAAGACAAGCTTTCGAGCTGGCTCAAAAAGAAGGGATTAAGACCCTAGGAATAAATGATTTCTTCGTCACCGATGGCTATAATGAATTCAATCAACTGGCTAAGGAATTTAATATCTATCCGCTTTTCAATGTAGAGTTTATCGGCCTACTCAAGGAAGAGCAGGAGGCAGGAATTCGTGTGAATGATCCGGGTAATCCGGGACGAACATATTTTTGCGGAAAAGGATTAAAGTATCCGGCTTCAATGTCTGTTGGCAATCGGAAAAAAATGGATGCTGTTATTCTGGAAAGTCAGGAGCAAACTAAGGAAATAATTATCAGACTCGCTGATTGCCTGACAGATGCCGGAGCACCATTTCAGCTCACTTATGAAGACATTAAGTCGAAATACGCCAAAGAGCTGGTTCGGGAAAGACATATTGCAAAGGCTCTGAGGGTAGCAATTAATGAACATTTCTCTACAGAATTAGAAACGAGTAATTTTCTTACTCGTTTATACTCAGGCAATGAATCTAAAGTTGATCTTTCTGATAACTCAGCTTTCGAAGGAGAGCTACGTAGTCGCTTGCTAAAAGCAGGAGGCAAAGCCTTTGTACCTGAAGAAGCAAGCTCTTTTCTGCCTATCCCTGAATTAAGGGAAATCATTATTGATGCAGGAGGCATCCCCTGTTATCCAGTCCTATTAGATGATAAAAATGGAAATTACACCGAATTCGAGGGAGATAAAGAGGCCCTGTGGAAACGTCTGACTGAACTGGGTGTAGGTGCCGTTGAGTTGATTCCGGGCAGAAACAACATTGACCACTTGCACAGCTTTGTTCGCTTTTTTCATGAGAAAAGATTTCTGGTCACGTTTGGAACTGAGCATAATACCCCTGAAATGACACCACTCACGGTAACTGCTAGCGGAGGTGTGGAACTGGATAACTTCCTCAAAGATGTAAGCCATGACAACACTTGCGTTCTGGTTGCCCATCAGAGCCTGATCAGCGAAGGCAAGGAGGGCTATTTAGATACTTCAGGCCGGTGTAAAACTGAGCAAAGAATTGAATTTGTACTAATGGGCGAGAACATCCTTGAACAGTATTTTCAGAATAACGCAAAGTAATAAAACGAGCAATGAAGAAAGAATTGGAGCAGCTGTTAGCCTTATCGTTAAAACTTGGAAACAATCTTAATCAGATTCAGGCAGCAGGAGGAAATACCTCTTTCAAGGACGACAAGTACCTTTGGGTAAAAGCCAGTGGCTTTGAACTGAAGCATGCTGGCCCTGATAGTTTTGTTCAATGTCATCGAGACAAACTTGAAAGCAATCTCAGGAAGACATACAGCTCCGACCCCGATATAAGCTTTGAAGAAGCCAAAGTTGATCTTCTGTCCAGCATGGTAGATCGCAATGCGCTTCTACAGCCATCAGTTGAAACCTCATTGCATGTATCTCTACAATATCCATTTGTTGCCCACACTCACCCAACCTTAGTTAACGCCCTTACCTGCAGTCCTAAAGGAAAGGATATAGTGGAAGAACTTTTCAGCAATGTTGCTGTCTTTGTTGAGTATAATTACCCGGGATATGCGCTATTTACAAGGATAAACGAAGAATCAGACCATTTTCGAAAAAAACACAACCAGGATCCACAGATCATTTTTCTTCAAAATCATGGCATTGTGGTTAGTGGTGATAGTCCTTCTGAAATTGACAGCCTGTTTGAGCAAGTATTTTCCAAAATACGCAAGCTGATTCGTGAGGAATTGGCAATCAAGGATCTGGATATTCCAAAAGTCGGACTTGATGCACTTCCTGCTCTCAGAATGCTCTTCTCGAACCCAAAAATACTTAAAGCTCATTCCACAACACTTAGTCAATTCTTCGCCGACAGCACTACCCGATTTGAGAAAGTAGCAAAGCCATTCTGTTTCGACCATGTTAAATACAACAGAGGAGCCTACCTGTATGTAGAACCTGATCAGGATCTTGGCAACCTGATTCCTGAATTTGAGAAGGCTCTTGACATCTTCCGAAAAGCAGAAGGATCAGATCCTAAGATTGTGCTAATTAAAGGTCTTGGGCTAATTGCCGCAGGAACTGATAACAAAGCAGCCGAGACTCAGCTTGAGCTCTTTGAGGATCAGATGAAGATTAGTTACTATTCGGGGAGTTTTGGCGGACCGGTATTTCTTGGGGAGGACGAGATTGAACTTATTGGGGAGAGAGTTGGGGACTTGGGACTCGGGGACTTGGGACTCGGGACTCGGGACTTGGGACTCGGGACTCAGGGGCTCAGAAAATCGGCCCCTGAGCGGAGTCGAAGGGGGGAATTGGTTCATGATCGTATTGCTATTGTTACCGGGGCCGCTCAGGGATTTGGTGAGGGTATTGCCCGCGATCTTTTTATCCAAGGGGCTAATCTTGTTATTGCTGATCTTAATGAAACTACCAGTTTGAAGCTGGTTAGAGAGCTTAATAATCCCACTAATTCTAATAAAGCCATTTTTATCAAGGTTGATGTATCTGATCCTGAATCAGTTGAGAATCTGATCTCTGACACTGTGAAAGAATTTGGCGGCCTCGATCTGATGATAAGTAATGCCGGAGTTCTGTTTGCCGGCGGACTGGATGAAATGGAGCCTGATACTTTTGATTTTGTTACCAGGGTAAATTACAAGGGGTATTTCCTTTGTGCCAAATATGCTTCTGCCGTTATGAAACTGCAGTCAAAATATAAACCTGATCATTTCACTGATATCATCCAGATTAATTCAAAATCAGGATTAAAAGGAAGCAACAAGAACTTCGCCTATGCTGGCGGTAAATTTGGCGGAATTGGGCTAACCCAGTCATTTGCAATGGAATTAATGCCATACAATATCAAAGTAAATGCTGTTTGTCCGGGTAATTTATTCGACGGACCACTATGGTCTGACCCTAAAAACGGACTATTTGTACAATACCTGAACGCAGGAAAAGTGCCAGGTGCCAAAACAATTGCCGATGTAAAACGGTTCTATGAAGCACAGGTTCCGGCAAACAGAGGCTGCACCGTAAATGATGTGATGAAGGCAATATACTACATCATTGATCAGGAATACGAAACAGGTCAGGCAGTACCGGTTACGGGAGGTCAAAACATGCTTAAATAATGGTTTATGTAAAGCCACACAGCCGTGTGGCTCTAACAATGACCAAAAACTTCTTAAAATGAAAACAACGGCAGTACGATTATACGGTAAAGATGATTTGAGATTGGAAGAATTTGAATTACCTGCTATTAAGGATGACGAGATTTTAGCTCAGGTTGTTTCTGACAGCATTTGTATGTCGTCTTATAAAGCTACCAAACAGGGGGCTGATCACAAAAGAGTGCCTGATGATGTGCTGAAGAATCCGGTTATTATCGGACACGAATTCTCTGGTGAGATTCTGGAGGTTGGCTCAAAATGGCAACAGAAGTTCAAGTCAGGAGATAAGTTCTCCATACAGCCGGCTCTGAATTATAAAGGTAGCCTGGATGCACCCGGATATTCTTTTCAATACATTGGTGGCGATGCCACTCACATCATTATCCCAAATGAGGTGATGGAAACGAATTGTCTGCTCTCATACAATGGAGATGGATTCTTTCCGGCTTCCCTGTCGGAGCCAATGTCATGTATTGTAGGAGCCTATCATGCAAGTTACCACATAAAAAACGGTACTTACATCCATGAAATGGGTATCAAAGAAGGTGGAAATCTGGCTATCCTTGCCGGGGCTGGTCCGATGGGACTTGGCGCCATTGATTATGCTCTTCATTGCGATCGCAAACCTGGTTTACTTGTCGTGACTGATATAGATGACGAAAAGTTAAACAGGGCTGAAAGTCTGTTTTCAATACAGAAGGCATCTGAACAAGGAGTTAAATTGGTGTACATGAACACTGCCAAATCAAAGGATCCGAAAGCTGATCTTCTTTCCCTGACTGATGGAAATGGCTTCGACGATGTTATGGTTTTTGCACCAGTGAAACCTGTGATAGAACAGGCCGATAGCATACTGGGTAAAGATGGTTGCCTGAATTTCTTTGCTGGTCCTACTAATCCTGAATTCAAGGCTGAGTTGAATTTCTACAACGTTCATTACGCCTTTACACATATTGTTGGAACCAGCGGAGGGAATACTGATGATATGAGGGAATCACTTGAGCTGATGTCAGCAGGAGTGATCAATCCGGCAGTAATGATTACCCATGTTGGCGGATTGGATGCTGTAGTAGAAACAACGAAAAACCTACCCAACATTCCGGGTGGTAAGAAGCTGATTTACACTAATATATCACTACCACTTTTTGCCCTTACTGATTTGCCGGAACTGGCTAAAACCGATTCATTCTACAAGGGGCTACTGAAAATTGTTTCAAAAAATTCCTTCATCTGGAATCTGGAAGCTGAACGCTACATTCTCCAGCATGGGAAGACTATTTGAATGAATTTCATGTCTGAAAATCCTAAGAATGGGTTTATGAGATGATCTGTGCAATAATGTTTTGAATAGGTTTTTCAGCTAATACTCTGATTTACTTTAACTCCTTTTATTAATAGCCATTGGATCATCAATAATTCTCCTACTGCTAAAGGCAGCATTAATTATGTCAGTAACTAAACCTTCCTGCTGTGGAATGAGCAATGCGGTTGAACTATCTACCAAGTAGGCAAAACACCCAATAATTAATAATATCCCTAAAACTTTAGGTATAAATCCTGATTTTATAACAAGATATCCAAAGGGAAAAAGCCAAAGCCCCCAAAATATTCCGGCAATAAATGTCCCCTGTTCATGTAGATTAAGAAATAACATTGCAAGGCTATTCAGATGATTTGGTTCAAAAACCATTAAATAATCTGCACCACTTAAAACAAGTAAAGCGGCTATTTGAGCAAGCTCATTAAGAAAAGCTATAGGTACAACAACAACAACAACAACAACAACAACAACAACAACAACAACAACAACTAAAGATACCAAAGCCCTGCAATTCTTGCGTTTCTACGCTGTTTTGTATAATTAATCTCGTTTATCATTTCAATTTATCCTAATTTATTGGGTTTTATATCCGGGCTATTTTCAGAGTTAGGCCACCTCCATGCAATTCTGATAATCAATAAAAGATACACAACTTGTCCAATAGAATAGATATAAGAATAAGTCCATGATCCAGGCATAAGCATCAACATGATAGCAAGACCAATATGAAATACACTTACTACGATGTTTATCCAGCGATTCGTTTGAGGCTTCAATGTAAGGGACAGCATAACCATAACACCCGGAATCGACATCAATATTGCAGTTGCCCATAAGAGTGTGGGAGTGATTAGAATACCTTCTACTTCTCCAGCTATTATTTGCTCTATTATCCCCGGCTGAAAAAAAGACTTAATATCCGCATACATATACAAAAACATCAAAGCTATCCATAATGCTGCAAGCTTTATCTTCACATTTATCTTTACATCTTCCAAAATTCTTCCAGCCTTTTCGTTTGAATTCATTTTTTCTTCCATAACATTTAATTTCTAATTTGGGTGCAGATTTTAAATTGACGCACAACGGACCAGTACAAACACCGCAGCAAACCGAACGTGTGATCATGTGTCCTCCAGGTCAATATGATCGAGCGGGCGACGGCATTGGAGAACTTCCTAATTGCTATGGAGTTTGTACATTACCAATAGTTATTTTTTTAATTCCCCTTTTGTTGGATTCTGCAGCTTTTTGGCATTACTACCTGTTACGATCTTTTTACCAGTTTTTGCTTCGATTTCTTTTCGAGTATTACCAGCTATGGTTCCTCCTTGTTTTGCTATCTTTTTGCTCTGGTTGAATGTTTTAGGTTTCTTTTCTTTGGAAATTTCAGTGCTGGTTGCTTCGGCTAGCATATTCAGGACAAGCTCAAGGTTTGTCATATGATCTCTCAAATTTTCCTTTTTTAAGTCCTTGAGTTTTTTTTATTTCCTGGTTGTAAGCTCGCTCCAGGCTTTGGTTATTTCATCTGTTAAGATTGCAAATTCCTGCCCCTTTTTAACTCCCCTTATTTCCCATTCATCGGTTAATTCTTTCCGGACTTCGATGCTTTTAAGCCGTTGATTAATCCATTCCTTGCTATAACCCTTTTTCAGGTAGGTTTCCATTAATCTATCTATTCCGATTTCAGGATCTTCTATTTCATCAATTCTCTCCCGACCAACTCTGGCCAGCCACATTTTAAATGGCTCAGCTTTGGGGGAAGGAATGCTTTGAATTAGTCGGAAAAGCTGCTCTGTATCTGCAACATCAGTTAGCCGCATCTTGCCATCAGGAGCAATCATTTTCAAACCGTGACAATTCGTCACGGTTTCATTTCCTTCAGCTTTTAAACGCTGTTTAAGTTTTCTCCAATATGCCTGAGGGTTAATGCTTTCAGTTAGTACAGAGACGACATCAACAATAGAAAACAGCCACTTCTCATGCTCCTCATCCCAGTGTGTTCTTATATGCTTATCATTGAAAAGCTTTATTGCAGTTTTCTTATTCATGCTGTAATTGTGTTAGAATATCTTTAAAGATACAGCTAAATTTTAGTCGTCCGATTTCCTTTTTTATTATTGGTAATCGAGTAGGGAAAGGTACAAAGAAACCTCCGTACCTCCACCCTCTCACACCACGTACCGGCCGGTATACGGCGGTTCGCTAAACATGACTGAATCGTTTGTTAATGTTGAGTGTTGGTAAGAAGCCTCGTTGTTGCAATCTGGCGTTTGTAAGAGTGGTCTGCAGAATTGGGCTTTGAACAACGTGCCAACCCCCTCTTCTTGTAAAACCCCACTTGACTGACAGCCATTCTGGTAATTGATTTGCATCTCCTGACGAAACTCTGCCAGTTGCTTTCAGTTACTTTTAAACCGAACTTTTGATTTCTCATCCGATAGATTCCATATCCCAGCAGCTCCATGTGCCCGATATAGCTGACAAAACGATGTATAATATTCGTTTCCATTTCAATAAAAGTAGTAATTTGTTTACACTCTTTAGCTAAATCCTCTCTCCATTTACGCCGTTGAAAAAAGTACTTGTCAAATTCCGGCAAGTATAGGTTGGCGACAGATTCTTTGGATGGCCGAATCACAAGTTTACCCTTATATTTTCGGATGTTCTGTGATAAAAAGTCAAAGCCATCATTGATATGCGTGATTTTAGACTTTTCTTTAGAGAGTTGTAATCCTCTCACTTTAAGAAAGTCTATCACCAAAGGAATGATTTCATCGAAGCAGGATTTTATGTCTGCACCACACATCAGCTGTCCCGGTAGGGTACTGTTGGGAGAACAACAGGTTTTATCAAAGAACATATATCTCAGTAAAACAATCACTTATGCGACATCGTGTCGCAAAACGTTCAGTGCAAACACCGTAGCCGAGCGTGCGATCATGTGTACACCAGGACATAGGATCGGGCGTGAGGCGGTGCTCGCAGCAATTCCAAAATTGCTATGGCATTTGCACATCGTTAGCAAAAGTACTTTCCTAATAATTAGATATCAGTGATTCATAAGGAATGTTTAACTTGTCATGAAGGTTTCTGATCATTTTTAAAGTCAATTTTCTTTTACGACTAAAAATTTCTGAAACACGACTTTTATAACCTATTATTTCAGCCAACTCCTTTTTTGAAATGTTCATTTGTTCCATTCTATATTTAATTGCTTCAATAGGATCTGGTGCATCTATAGGGTAATGTTCATTCTCGTATTTTTCAATTAGGATGGATAACAAGTCTGCTTCATCACCTTCAATTGAATCAATTGGTGCATGAAATATTTCCTCTAGTCTTTTCAATGCTTTTGCGTATTCTTCTTCTGTTTTTAATACTTTTATGTTCATGATTTCTAAATTTTATTTGCGTCAATTTTGTCATAGTCTGAATGAGTCCCTACAAACCTGATAAACACCCATTGTCGTTTGTAATTAATATCTACAATCAGTCGATATTTATGTCCACAAATATTAAAAACAACTCTCCCAGACTTTAAAATACTTGCTTTTGCATACTCCGATTTTATTTCTGCAGGATTAGTCCATTTTGCTTTCGAAGATTCTTTATACCAAGTTTTAAGTTGTTGTTCAGAATCACTGTGCTTTTCCCAAAATTCTCTAAGTATCCTTTTAGCGACAACTCTCATTCACAATATTTTTTGACAAAGATACTAATAAGTTACCAAATTGGTAACTTATTCTTGGATTTATTGTTTGGAATACTCGGGACTGTGTTTCAGTATTTTTGCTAACGGATTTACTATTATTGAGCAGGCTACCATTCTTGTTCCTGAATTTGAAAAAGTTGTTCGTAAACTAGAGCAACAGGTTACCTTGCGTGGCCAAAGTGAGAGTACACTGCAGAACTACATCCGGCGGATTGCCTTGTTTGTGGTTCATTTCGGAAAGTTACCGGAACAAATCGACCCTGATGAAATCAACGAATATTTGGTTGCTCTGGCACGGGATTCGAAGTCACCCTCGAGAAGCAGCTTTAAACACATGGTTTATGGGTTACGCTATTACTACCGGCTTCTCGGCATGAATAAAAAAGCCATTGCTCTTCCTGCACTTAAAGGAAATACTCGATTTTGAAAGGAAAACTATCCATATCCGTCAGAGTAAATACAAGAAAGACCGCCAGTTGAAGGTTTTGGGGAAAATAGCCTCTTGTCGTACTGCTGCACTCGGTGTGTAAAAACCGGACGAATGGTAACTGTAAAGGAGCTGCCTCGGATAAGGTCTCCGGATTTGTCCTTTATCCTGAATCATTCCAACTCTTTGATTTAATATACATAGCTCCTGACCCGGCGGGTGTAGTTCAACATGTACTCATCGCTGGGTCTTGCAGACCGCTCATAGTCCTATTTATTATGGCTTGTACTTTATCATCCAATGCTGATATTCAAAGACTTACCTAATCCAAATTCTATAAGTCTATAAAATGTTGATAATTGAATATCACTTTTACCATTTTCAATTCTTGAAATGTAGCTTTTTTTTGTTCCGGTTCTTTTTGCCAAATCTTCTTGTGTTAAGTTTGCTTCCTTTCTAGCTTCTTGTAACATAACACCCAGCCTAAAAGCTAGTGAATCTGCATCGAACTTTGCACGGCTTTCAGTGCCTTGCTTACCGTGATATGTTTCTAGATGTTCTTCAAATGTTGTTATGGTTTTCATTTCAAACTCCTTTCATTCTTGTTGCAAAATATTCTTTCTTTAATTATAATGCTAGTTCTAATTCCTTCAGTGGTGTTTTTTGTGTCTTTTTCACAAAACAGTTTGTTAACACAACTACTTGACCTTTATCGAAAAAGCAGAATACCCTAATTTGCTGTAATGCAGTTGATATCCTAATTTCATACAAACTATTAGTTCCTTCAATGTGCTTTAAAAATTTTACAGGAACTCTTTCGATATACTTTATTATGTCAATTACATAGTCAATTTTATCCCGAGTCTTTTTATTCTGTTTTGCATAGAATAGAGAAAAATAGTTTCCATAAAAAGTAATCTTTCTATCCATTTCGCGAAGTTAACCAATTAGTGAACACGATGCAAGTATACTTTTGATTCTTTCATGCACAACAGACCCTTGTTCTTTAGTATAAGCCATAACGGATGAGTGCAAAACACGTAGCTGAAGTGCGGGTGATTATCTTTCCACTGGAACAGAAGGTCAGGCGGGCTCCTGTTGCTCGCAACTCACCTTGACAGCTATGTGATTTGCACGCTTGTTACACATAGTTGTTTAGGCTATTTCCAAGTGTGAGTCTGTATCGAAATCAATTGTCATTTTTACTGTTGCTTTTAATGCATTAAACACTTTAATTATTGTCGATAATCTAACGTCCTTTGTATTGTTTTCAATTTTTGAAATCTGAGCTTTTTGAACCCCAACAATTTCTCCTAATTGTTCTTGAGTTAAGTGTTTTTCTTTCCTTGCTTTTTTAATCATGGTTCCAAGGATGTCTAATTTAAGTTCAAACTCAAATTGTTCTCTATCTAGCGAACCTTTTTCTCCAACATATTCATTTGTTAACTCTTCTAATGTGTACTTTTTCATTTTATTTTCCTCCATTTTTCTTTGAAATATTGCCTCCTAATTTTTTCAGCTTTTTCAATCTCTGATTTTGGTGTTTTTTGAGTCTTTTTAATAAATCCATGAGATGCAACAACAAGGGTTTCTGTATTTTCTGTTTTGTCCCAAAATGCAAGAAGCCGGATTGGTACATCAAGTTTCCTACCTAAGTACAGTTCTAAGAATGTTATGCTCTCTTTATAAATTCCTCTTTTGTTGATGAAAATACTGCCCGTTATTCGGTCGGGTGAATCTAGATTTCTACCGTAAATCATACCTGTTTTTGTCTTTAATGCAAAAGATGAACAGGCTATAGAATTTATTGTCCCAAGTAAGACAAATAAAATGGCAAGTGAGGTAGCTTTGAGTATATTCGTTGATTTCATAAAATTCCTTTTTATTTGATGATATTGTGTTTACTGCATATAATGTTTACATATATAGAGTGTCGTATTCGCTTGCTGCAAACTTGCCGCCAACGTTTGGCTAAAGCACATCTAACTGACTCGGTTAAGGAAGTTTCAAATCCGGATAATTGCTTAGAAAGGAAGATAATCTTCCATAAATCGTCTCCACACCTCCAGAAATTTCTGATTCAATATTAAGTGGCATGACAGGATCATGTAACGACAATCTTAGGAGAAACCAGCCGTTCCCATGTTCTTTATCGCAGGATACCCGGATTCCTTCATGATTCGGTTCAATGAGTGACCAACCTGCAGTTTTCTCCGTCAATTGCTTCAATTCTTCTATCACCGTTTCGCCAATCTCCTTGAAATCGGCAGCCTGAATTTTGATTCGGTATTCTTTTGATTCTGTTGGTTCTTCCAGTTTGTCCAGTAAGCTGCCAATGCTTCTGCCGGATGTCATCTTGAGCTGGGCAAATTTCACCAGAATCTTTGCGATCAGAAAAGCCCCATCGTCGAGGAAATAATTCTCCTTCAAAGCCGCATGCCCTGAGGTCTCTATCGCCAACCATGAAGGTTTCCCCGTCTCATTCAGCCTGATGGCTTCATTTATCACATTTTTATAGCCACGTTTAAACCTGTGATGATATCCCTTCAACTCATTCTGGATAAAGGAGTTGAGTCCGTCAGAAGTAATAGAATCTGTAACTACCCAGGAGTCAGGATGTTCTTCAAGTACGATAGACGAAATCAGTGCTATCAAGCGGTTACGATTAATCTCTGATCCTGATTCATCCACAATTGCTGCCCTGTCTACATCCGTATCAAAAATAATTCCCAGATCCGCCTTATTTCTTATTACTGCCTCCTGAATAGCTTTCATAGCTGCCGGATTCTCGGGATTAGGAGAATGATTCGGAAAAGTCCCATCCGGATCCAAAAACTGACTTCCGGTAATATCAGCCCCCAGAGGCTCAAGAATCTTCGTAGCAAAAAATCCCCCGGCTCCATTCCCAGCATCCACAATAATTTTCTGCCCAGCCAAAGGCTTATCAAAATCAACAGGATGATTCACAGCAGATCGAATATAATCCACCAAAATCCCGGAATAAACAGAAATAAAATCCAAAACCTCAACAGTCCCACGAGCCCCGAGCCCCAAGTCCCGAGTCCCGAGTCCCCGAGTCCCCAGTCCCGAGTCCCGAATCCCCAATATCTCCCCAATTCCCCCCTTATCCAATCCTCCATCAGCAGTAAAAAACTTCATCCCATTCCGGTTAAAAGGCAAATGACTGGCAGTCAGCATCACTGCACCATCGCATGAAGTTTTTTTATCCACGGTCGACATAAACATTGCGGGGGTTGAAGCCAGTCCAAAGTCGAGTACTCTACAGCCAACATCTATCAACCCATTAATGAAAGCTTCTTTCAGCATCGGCCCTGAAAGGCGGGGATCAGTACCAATTGAAATCGTGAGTGTACGATTATCTGTAGCATCATCCTTTCGCAACCATTGCACAAATGACTGAGCAAGAATATAACTACGCTCAGGTGTCAGATTAACTTCTTCGCCAGGTACGCCGGGCATTGCGATGCCACGGATATCAGAGCCGTTTTGAAGTTGAAGCCAGTTGAAGGGGGTGGATTTCATTTTACGAAGATATAAAAACGTGACGCAAAACGTGACGCGGGGGATCGTGACGCCGATCGTGACGCTGTAGGGGCCGACCCATGTGTCGGCCCGTGACGCAGAACGTGAGGCGCTAGTTTCGCAATTTAATTCCCCCCCGCCCAAACAATAGACCTCTGCACCAATCTGCGATAACCAGAATTACTAAACGCATTATTATCATGCCCTGGTTGCAGGTAAACGATACGTGATTTCCCGTACTTGTTTGTCCATCCGATTATCTTCTCACTTCCTGGATGATCTATTTGGATAAGAGGATGAACCCCGGGAAGAACTTCGCAAGAATTGTAGGTTTCTTCATGTATCTTAAAGGCTTCTAATCCCTTGGTAATAGGATGTTTTGGATCAGAGATCTTCACCACAATATCCTGACCGTGAGCATATGTTGATGTTTCCAGGTCATACCGACCTCCACGAATTTTGAGAAACTCATCCCAATCCTGGTATGAAGCCAGAGAATGATGAAGAAAGACAATTCCTTTCCCCTGCTCCATCATTTCTAAGAATGCTGACTTCTGCTCCTCCGAGATTTCCTGAACCATATCATAGTATACTAATACATCGTACTGATCTATTGAATCGGATGCATAAATTTGATTGGCCTCAGGTTGAATTGCCTCATCAAATTCAATCCCTTCAAAACTCTCAAACATTTCCACAAAATTCTCCCTGTCGTATTCATGTCCACCCGTGATAATCAGGATTTTATGACTTTGCCGACCATCACAAGCGGTAAAGAACAGACAGGATATCAGAAGGATCAATTGAAAGTATTTCATCTGGATAACTTTAACATTTATTAATTTCTGGAAAATAAAATATCCCGCTCATATTGTTGAATCTCCCCAATCAAATCATCTCCAACATAGCAAGAAGAAACACCTGTTGTGCTGCCCGGGCCCCTGTAACATAGGCTCCACTGCTGTTTCAGCATATTGGGACTTTGCAATCTCGTAGGCCTTCAAAATATGATCAGAATTCATAAGAAAATATATAATAAGATATAGCAATCAGGCTTCACGCCATTATGAGATAATAAAGGTAGGAGGATAAATAGGATCCTGCAACTCACGGAAGTAAATTATCAATTCATGGGAAAACTAAATATAATGTTCTGGAACACTTTTTTTTCAAGCAATCCTGACTAATTTCAAAATCCGATTTAACTACAGAACTGTTTTATTTCCATGATGAGAAAAAACATAGTCTTCTTTTTGAGTATATTGCTGATAATCTTAGCTTTAGCCCCTGATTTGGCTTACTCTCAATCTAAGATAAAACCTATGTTGTCAGGGGAAGTATTTGATCATTTTGATCAACTTTATAAGGTAGATGCACGCTTGGTAAGTGGAGATTTTTACCAGACGCCCTTCATGAACAATTTAGCCGGACATCCATTTTTTTTTGATCCCGCCTGGAAATCCGGATCAGTGGTTTTGGATGGTATTCAATTTGACAATCTTCAAATTCGTTATGATATCAATTCCAATCAGCTGATTTTGAACACGGTTGGAATAACTGGATCCTACATCCAACTTATTCTGAAAAAAAATCAGATTAGTTCATTCAATATAGGCAATCATGCATTCCGTCCATACCCCGGAACGATGCCACTGACCGGAGTACAATTTTGTGAAATTCTGGCAAGCGGAAAAGTTGACTTTCTATTAGTCAAAACCAAGCGACTTAAAGTAGCTGCAGATGGTTCATCTGATTATGTCTACCAGAGCAGTCAGATGAAAACCTTACAGATGAACGATGAGCTGATTCGCTACCGGGGCCGCAGAACCCTTTATAAATTATTTCCTGAGCTCAAGGCTCAGCTGCGTAATTTCATCAAAAATGAGCACTTAAAGTATCGAAGAATCAGTCTCGAAGGACATGTGAAACTAATTAGTTTTTGTAATTCTCTTTTGCTTGAAGAAGAATGAGGAAAGCACTAAAAATACTGACCTTGTTGTTATTTCTCACTCCGGTTATTCAGGCTCAGGAAAGTAACAAGATGCTTATTACTTTAAAGCTAAATGCGGTTAGTTTTGATGAATTTGCTGACCGGATAAAATCGGATTATCATATCCGGATATATTATCGGGCTGAATGGGTAGAGAAAATTAAGGTAAGCACCAGCGGAGATCCTATCGAGCTGGATGATTTGCTTGATAGGATATTTCAAGCTGTTGGCATAAAATATTTTTCCAATGGAAATGGTCAGGTCTTCATAACAGGAACGGATGCTGTAGTTGACTTATATCAGCTCACCCCTCAAATCATAAATAAAGAAGCTATTGATAATGAGAATACGGGCTCTACAAAAGAGCATTTTGGAGCATACTCTTATGAAAGGAAAGTAAGAAAAGTAGTAATAGGTAGCAACAGCACTTCACAAGGCGGAAGAAAAGTATATTTAACAGGAAGAATCTCAAACATATCAAATGGAGAATTAGTAGTTGGGGCAACAATTGTTGTAAGCGGAACAAGCATAGGAGCAATAACGGATGCCAACGGAGCATTTACCTTGCCACTGCAGTCAGGTCAATCGTATAATCTTCAGGTTTCCTGCCTTGGAATGGAGAGTGAATTATATCTCATCGATATTAACGGGCCCGGAATTCTGAACATTGAAATGCAAAGCAAGCTTATTGATGTGAAAGAAGTAGTTGTAAAATCGGGCAAGAATCATAATGTCAGAGGAATGCAAATGGGTTTCCAGCGAATTGGCACGAAAGAAATAAAAAGTATTCCTGCTGTAATGGGCGAAAGGGATATTTTCAAAGTAGCTACTCTGATGCCAGGAGTGCAAACTGTTGGTGAAGGATCTGCCGGATTTAATGTCAGGGGCTCTGCATCTGATCAGAACTTATTTCTATTGAATGAAATTCCCGTTTTGAATACTGGACACCTGTTTGGATTCTTCTCAGCCTTTAATCCTGATATGATCAGTGATTTTAACCTTTACAAAAGCAATTTTCCGGTTGAGTTTGGTGGACGGCTGGCATCTGTGTTTGAGATCTCAACCAGAAAAGGGAATAAAAAAGAGTTCGGGGCCAGAGGAAGTATCAGTCCTGTTACTGCCTCACTTCTACTTGAAACTCCGATTGTTAAGGATAAGAGTTCTTTCATTATCAGTACCAGGTCAACCTATTCTAACTGGATACTGGGTCGCCTTGACGATTCTGATCTGTACAATCGGGAAGCTTCATTTTACGATATCATGACCGGAGTACATCTGGTGGGTAAAAATAATGCCTCCACACAGATCTTCGGATATTACAGCAAAGATCGATTTAGTTTATCAACCAGTAATATATACGGATATGAAAATATTGGCACCTCAGTATGCTATTACCGTCCGTTAAAAGGGAACTGGACTATAAATGCAGCAGGTATTTTCAGCTCTTACACAAATTATCAGGCCAACATAAATCGTGCTTCCAGAGCCTTTGAACATCAATTCAACGTAAGGTCTCAAGAATTGAAGTTTACTGTCTCAGGCTATCCATGGGTGAGGCACAAGGTGGGTTTTGGAGGAAATGCTATTCTCCATAACCTGGACCAGGGAATTCTTCTCCCCTATGGAGAAGAATCCATTATGGCCTCAATTGATTTTGGCAAAGAGAACGGACTGGAATACGCATTGCATGTTTTTGATGAGATCTCTATAACAGATCAATTGAGTTTCTATGGTGGTCTGCGTTTCAGTATGTTCAACTACCTGGGGGCTCAGGATATTTTCCAATACCAGGAAAACAGACCTAGGGAAATTGCGAACATTACGGATACAATTCACTATCAATCAGGTGAAAACATTCAGCATTATTCAGGGCCAGAGATCAGGGCAGCATTCAATTATGTTATCTCCAAGGATTTTTCCATTAAAGCGAGCTACAACCGCATGCGACAATATCTTTTCATGCTGTCTAACTCAGTATCTATCTCACCAACTGATAGATGGAAACTTACTGATCCATATATTACTCCTCCAGTTTCAGATCAGCTAAGCCTGGGTTTGTATAAGAATTTCAACAATTCATCGCTGGAAACTTCAGTTGAATTGTATTATAAGAATGGACAAAATATCATTGAATATAAAGACGGAGTTGATCTGACTTATAGTCCGGATATTGAAACTCTGGTCTTGCAGGGCAACCAGGAAGCATGGGGTATGGAATTATTTATCAAGAGGAATACAGGACGTTTAAACGGTTGGTTGAGTTACACTTATTCGCGGTCGATTATTAAGGTCGATGGAACAGAAAGCTGGCAACAGATCAACATGGGACTACCCTATCCGGCCTCCTATGATAAACCACACGCATTAAATCTTGTTGGGAATTATAAAATATCAAGAAGACTCAGTATTTCCTCCAACCTGGTATACAATTCCGGGCGACCTATTACTTTTCCAACCGGGTATATATACGCCAACAATTACCAGGTTGTCAATTACTCATTACGAAACGAATACCGGATACCGGATTATTTCAGAATTGACCTTTCTATAAACCTTGAAGGAAACCTCTTAAAGAAAAAGCTGGCCCATAGTTCATGGATGTTCACCGTCTATAATCTCACCGGAAGAAGAAATGCTTATTCGGTCTATTTCACTAATGACAGGGGCAAGATAAAAGGCTATCAATTATCCATTTACGGAGAGCCAATTTTTACAATTAGTTATAATTTCAAACTTGGGAACTATGCGGTTGATTAAACTAATCATATTTATCCTCATAATATCGATACAATCCTGTATTGATCCCTTTATCCCGGAAACGACAAGATATGATAATGTTCTTTTCATAGAGTGCCTGTTAAGCAATGATACTACTCAGAAGCAGATGGTTAAAATATCCTATTCTGTTCCAATCATGTCAGAATCAGGCAGTACCGGCTCCAATATTCCTGTAAAAGCTACCGGAGCTAACGTACAAGTTGTTCGCGATGATCAGGAACATTATAGTTTTCCTGAAGTGGAACCTGGCCATTACTTAGCTTCGGATATGATACCAGAAGCAGGAAGAGCTTACAGATTGATTGTTATGTATAATGGAAATATTTTTGAATCAGACTTTGAAAATATGAGGGCATCTCCTCCAATTGACAGCATCACTTATAAACATACTCTGGATAGATTATCAGAAACCGGAGATGTTTATGATGGTTATCGATTCTATGCAAGTACACATGAAGAAGAGGATGGTCCTTCATATTACCGGTGGGAATCAGTTGGAACCTATTTGTTCAAAATCCCACATGAGGCTACACATATTTGGAACGGTTACAGTCAAATCCCGGCTTCAAATAGAGATGTGACTTTCTGCTGGACAACAAAAGTCATAAATGGAATTTACACTGGTGATACTGAAGGTCTTTCACAGAACAAAATTATTGAAGCTCCCCTGCATTTTGAGTCTCAGTATGGAGATGCCCTGTCTATTCGCTATAGCTTGAATGTTAAACAATTCGCCATCACAAATAACGCCTGGACATTTTGGTCTGATATGGTCAGGCAGGTTAATCAAAATGGCGGGATGTATGATACTCAGCCTTTCAGAATTCAGGGTAATATTCGATGTATAACTGATCCCGAACTTTTTGTGGCAGGTATCTTTGAAGTAGCCGGATATTCAGAAGCGCGAATTTTTCTAAATCAACCAACTGAATTTGATATCATTCCGGTTGTTTGCCCCATGGATACCATAGGAACTGAGGACCTTCCCTGGTACCAGATACCAACAGGGTCATTTATTACTTATGACGGAGGTTCAGGAGAATATTTCTATTCTTCACCTAAGTGCTATGACTGCACACTAAAGAACGGGACAACAAAAAAACCAGCATTTTGGGAAGATGGCATTTAAACTTCGCATACATATAATCATATTGGTTATAAGCTTTGCAGGCTCAGAACTAAAATCACAGGAAGCCACCTCTGCCAATTATTACGGTTATCGTGAAACAGTATGGATTGAAAGTGACAGGCACTTATATCTTGCAGGAGAAACAATCAGCTTCAGAGCCAAAGTCTTCGAGCAAGACACCTACCTCAGCTCAATGCTCAGCAAAAACCTCCGCTTTGAATTGATTGATCCAAACGGAATCCCAGTTATCCAAAGAAACATACAACTCAGTGAATCTAAGATGCTTGACAACATACAGCTTCCTGAAGATGCTCAAACCGGGTGGTACTATTTAAGGGCCTACACGAATTGGATGCGTAATTTTCCTACATCAGAGTACGGATGGCTACCCGTAAAAGTGGTAAACCCTGTCAATGTAAATCTTGATCCTATTCAGAAAAACCCGGTAAAGGTGATTCCGGATGAACAAAATAATGTGGAATATCTGCTTGTACAAGACAATAAGCAGTCAGTTATTGTAACTATTTCTGACCAGAGCAATATTGGAGATAAAAGAATAAGATTGATTATGCATCAGTCTTATACCATTCTATGGGATTCAGATAACTCAGCTAATTCAGAACACGGGTTCATTATTCCAAAAGAAATTCTTCCGACAGGTATCATGCAGCTTAGCCTACTGGGAGAAGATGGACGGATATTAGCCAAACGGCTTTGGTCGGAATATGATCCAGAATCGGCCAGAATTAATGTATCCCCGGAGAAAGATAAGTTTCAAATCAGAGCTTCATATTTTCTGGATTTATCGCAATCCGTATTTTATGAAGATATGTCGGTATACATCGGACTGGATGAACCGGGTAATCCTTTGGAAAGCTTTATTCCCGGACTACCAGGATGGAATTGCACTTACTCCATACCAGGTGACCCTCAGGCTTTTAAAGAATGGCTTCGGAACAACTCCTATTCAGATGAACTTGTTCTGTCTCTATCAGAATCAGAGCCAGGTATGAGCCAGAACTCTCACATACAGCATTTACCGGAAACCCGTTCGGGAATAATTTCTGGTCAGGTGATCAATTCAAATACAGGATTAGGAGCAGATAATACCGGAATATGCCTGAACATATTAAATGACAATTATTTTGATGCAGCAAAAACAGAGTCGGATGGTCGTTTTTTCTTTGCGCTACCAGGTTATTCAGCGTCTACAGATTACATTTTGGGACTGACATCAGTAGCAGATTCATCCTTACAAATCAAGGTTACGCCTCTCTTTGATCCTCGCCTGAACAATCTTTTAAACAACTTTGCATTGTCAGAAGAAGAACTTCTGTATTTGCAAGTCCAAAGCATAAACATGCAGCTAAATAGAATTTATGGTGTCGACTCCAAACCCCCAAAATCTCTATTGAGCTCATTCATAGTCAAGCAAGCATTCTTCCATCCGCCTGATTATACCGTGGTACTTGATGATTATATAAAACTGGCCAATATTCGTGAAGTTATTTATGAGGTCGTTCCCAATGTGATTGTCAGGCAAAAGGATGGACATGAATACCTGAAGGTTTATAATGATAATCCCTTTTCTACCAATTATAAAACGCTGGTTTTACTTGATGGAATTCCACTGGCTCATCCCAAAGACTTGTTGGACCTTCCTCCTGACAGAATTGAATTTATCGAGGTTAAGGACAAGATGTACATTCATGGCCGAAGCATATTTGCATCCATTGTCAATTTTGTTTCTCCTAACAAAGATTACGCAGGGTTGGATTTGCCAGAAAACTCTGTTCTGTCAACACTCGATCTTCCCAAAGAAGGAACTCAGTTACAATTATTCAACTCAGAAGTAAAATCAACATTACCTCAATTAGCGAACACATTGCTATGGGAATCAGGAGTAAGTCTACACAAAGATTCAGTGCAGTTCAGCACCAATGATCAAACAGGCAATTTTAACATCATGGTTTATGGATTTGATAAAAATGGCAATTGGGTTTGTGGGAAACACAATTTTGAGGTAGGCAACAAAAATTAACCCAATCCAATCCATTCCATTTCCTACATGCAATTTCCAGAAATCAATCATCCCAAGCACCACGAGCAAGCCATATCACCATGATCTTATGCTAATTACGTATCGCGGCACAGTAATTGGATGAAGTTTTCTGCAAAAAAGAAAAACTACTCAAGATGAAAAAGCTACTCATTTTATCATTTACCCTCACAGCTCTGATCTTATCAAGTTGTCAGCAAGAAATACCTGCAGGAGATCCAAACGCACCTCAGGATGTAACATTTAACATTGGAAATGAAGAAGGCGGATTTAAGGCAGGACAAGACTGCTCTCTTGATGCCCATTATGCCATGGTAACCATCAGTATTGGTAATGAAATTGAAAATTTCTACCCACCAACCTTTTATGTGGATGGTGTTTTATACACTCAGGCAATAAAAATGCCTCCGGGTGATTATATTCTTGAAGAGTTTGTGCTTTTCAATGATGCAGGCACTCCCGATGACAAACAAGATGATGTTATCGTAAGTGCTGCACCTCATGCAGGAAGTGAATATGGTGATCAGATTCCAAATCCATTGGATATATATTTCACAGTATCCCCTTTCTCCAAGATGGAAGTACCTGTTGGTGTGTTTTGCTTTCAGGAAACGGAGTATCAGGAATTTGGATTCGTATGGTTTAAGCCAAATCTGACCATACAGAGAGAAATGCATTTCTTCGGTGACTTCTGCTCTCCTGAATTCAACACCTATGCCGGAAGCTTATACGGCGATTATCCTAAGGTTGATATGCCGGCAATTTTCAAGATTGAATTCTCTCAGGATACAGATGGTGATCAAATCTACGAAACCGACCTTGGTACTTATAACAACGAGGAAGGATATTATAACGATGCTGATATAGCATCAGTTCCTCCATTATCCATCCGCTACCTTGATCAACCAGATGTCGATGATTTCTATAAAATGGATGTATATATATATGAATTGGTTGAGATTGTTCCTGAAACAGGCGAAGCCATCTTTGATTACAAATATTTTGAAAGCTGGTACTTCACCAATGATTCAGAGATAATGTATAAAGCAGTGGAATACAGGGATGACATAACAGGACTGGAAAGTGTTGGTCCTGGTACAGATGGAATCTATGATTTTATCGTTGGTCCGTGTATAGTTATTGAGTGGGACATTGAACTCGACGATCCTGATTTTGGTGATGAGGAAGAAACAGAAACAGCTTACGCTTATTACAATGAGACAAGTTCAACCTGCTTCCTCGACATCGGATTCAGCAGATGGGGATGGACGAATGAACTGGAGAACAGTTTCGGAACCACTTATGAATTGCCTATTTGGGCAGCCGCAGGTCAGTGTGACAGAACTAAAGGAACTCATGTTGGAACACTAGTAGTAGAGATACATGATGGAAACACCGCAACAATTACGTATACTATGTTTGATGGTTACACTCTTGAGGAAACTCAATTGTATGTTGGTGAAGAAATTCTGCCTCTCAATAATGGAAATTACACGGTTTCATCCGGTCAGTTTCCATACATAAATGAAGATTTAGACGGAGCTTCCAGCGACGAATATACTGTAGACATACCTTCCGGAAATAGTTTCAATCTGGTTGCGCATTCAGTAGTTGTTGGATTGCATTAAAAAGGAAATGTATCTTTGGCACTAGAATACCTTCACAATTACAGAACCTTACAAAAATGAAACTGAAACAAATTTTACCCATAGTAATACCAGCCATCATGATGGCAAACTGCACAAAGTACAACCTGCCTAATCAGAATCTCACAAACAAGGAGCAGATGAACCTGTTGGTTATCCCCGATCCTCTTGTATGGAACTCGCGCAACTCAGTCTATGGAAATTGATACTACCGATGGGGGTATGAAATCAAGCAATGGGATGGACAAAATGAAAGAATACCCTAATAAGGGTTATTATTTCACTCTATTTGAAGATCTCTTCCCATCGCAGGGTGATTATGACTTCAACGATGTAATTCTTCAAACAAAAATTCTTCTGGATGGAAAGAAAAAGGATTGGTACAAAAATCCTGATATGGATTATATCCAATAGAAATAGAGAGATTTCTCACGAATGATTTGCGAATGTGAGCTGAAAACGATTACTTTCCTATCCGAAATTGGAAGGAAGGAAATGTAGTATGCTAATCAAAGTTCTTGTTGTTGACGATCACCAGTTGTTTCGTCAGGGATTAATCAATATGCTTTCGGAATCGCCAGATATTGAGGTCATTGCGGAGGCCACTAATGGATTGGAAGCCATTGAGAGAGTTTCTGAATTTAAGCCGGATATTGTTTTAATGGATATTGGGATGCCAGGAAAGAATGGCATTGAAGCCACAAGATATATTCACCAAAACTTTAGCGAATCGCGTGTTATTGCTCTTTCCATGCATGCTGATAAGCATTATATCAAAACCATGCTTGAGGCTGGAGCCTTTGGGTATTTATTTAAAAACTGTACTTATAATCAACTAATTGAGGGAATCACAACAGTAGCTGAGGGTGAAAAATATCTGGGTGGAGAAGCGACAGAGGTATTAATTCAATCTTATCTGGGGAAAGAAGATGCAACTGAAGATTTAATTAAGGAAACCAAATTGTCAGAGAGGGAGTTCGAAGTATTGAAATTATTGGCTGAGGGCAAATCGACACGCGAGGTTTCAGAAATACTGTTTATTAGTGTGAAAACCGTAGGAACCCATAAGCAAAATCTACTGGAGAAGCTTGAACTTAAATCAACTGCCGACCTTGTTAAGTACGCCTTAAAGAAGGGAATCATTCATATTTAAATCAATTTTCGTAACTTGCCTTGCCAGAACGACATGAACAGATTTGTCCAAATATTATTTTTCCTTCTAACCTGCAGTTTACAACTGGTTGGGCAAACCAGTAATTCCGTTGATATCCCAATAACGATTTCAATTCCAGAGGTGGCACTTGTAGATTTTCAGGGAACATCCCGGCTGATAACGGTTAACTCTCCGGATGATGGTCAGAGATCTGTAGAGCAGATCATAACACAATCAACCGATGACAACACATGGTTGAATTATTCATCTATTGTTCCTCCCGGGGTTAGCAACTATATATCGGTATACATAAGTGACGGCAACCT
This sequence comes from Bacteroidota bacterium, assembly GCA_034658635.1. Classification (GTDB taxonomy): domain Bacteria; phylum Bacteroidota; class Bacteroidia; order Bacteroidales; family UBA12481; genus JABHCC01. The sequence goes on from JAYEFL010000366.1 coordinate 43,482, forward strand.
TCCTCCAGCTACTTTCATTAATCTTAATATTGGGGACGACGTGAGTGCAGGCAGAGGAGCAACTGGTAGTCCTTCCGGGGAAATCATCCTGTCAAGGTACCCCCAAAACATCATTACAGGTATTGGAAGCTGTTATACCGGGCGAGGGATCAATAAAGGACATCAGTTGTTTTTTTCTGTTGTTGGAGAAAATGCCGATCTGGTCAAACCCGGAAATAACAATTATAGGATTTCTGTAACCTATACCATTGCCTCAACAGAATAATTCCACTCAGCAAACACTTTTGTCAATTTCAGCAAATTTTACCCCGATTTCAGCGTTTTACACCTCTCTCTCACCTACCAGATGCATATATTTACATTTAAACAATTAATAAGCATTGAGTGGCATGAGAGCATTTTTGCAACCGCCAGGTATGTTTTGCTATATCGTCTTAGTACTATGGCTCCTGATTCCGGTCCACGGCACTCTGGCTCAAGACTTTACAGCCGGTGATGAGATTACTCTACAAATTCAGGATTATTCCCTGATTGATTCTAATCATGCACCCATAGCAATGAATCTGATCGCGGCCGTGGCAGGAGAACCTGCACCCACTGTATCAAATTCCGATATGTTTCTGAAAATCTCCTCCATCGTTCCAGGAGCAACCAATAGAGAGATAACCGCCCGCATTGCAGCCGGAGTAATACCCGCAGGAACCCAGCTCACCCTGCAATCAGCTGCCAGCACTACAATAAACAGCGGAGGTAGACTGGGAACCCCAATTCTAACTCCAATAGTATTGTCAGATATTGACCAGCCAATTGTACTTGATATAGGGAGTTGCTACACAGGTACCGGATACAATGACGGCTTTCAATTAACCTTTACCTGGGGACCTGACGGACCTGAGACAAACTATCACCTGATTGAAGCCACTGCCGAACCGGTTAGCCTCACCGTGGTATTTACCATCACGGCGCATGATGGAAACTAAAATCAGCATTTCGCACCCCAAAATCAGCATTTTACCTATTCCATGCGTGGGAGAACCTCACCTATCTTAGCGGTCTTCTCGCTATATTAAAACTAAAATGAAATATTGATTTAAACTTACTACTATGAAAAAGACTATTTTAACATTCGGTGTTTTAGCAATTTGCCTCTCAATGGGCATCAAAATGCAAGCTCAGACAAATTCTGCCGACCATTCTATATCACTTGGTTTGCCTGAAGTAGCTCTACTGGGAACTCAAAGTGGACCAGTCAACCTTGAACTCAGCGGATCAATGGCTGCTGGTGAAGCAGTATTGGCTGAAAAATCAGACTCCTCTGCGTACCTACAATACTCCTCTGTTATTACTGAGGGTTCACCAAGAACTTTGTATGCAAAAGTTACAGGCACTGTTCCTGCAGGAACATTTCTAAAAGCTAAGGCTAAAGCTCCTGGTGCCAATGCCTCCGGAGATTATGGTACATTAATAGCTACAGATGTAACTCTAAGCTCAACAGATAATGCTTTGGTGACAGATATTGGAAGTTGCTATTCAGGAACTGCAGCCGATGATGGATACAATCTGAAGTATACCTGGGGGTTAGATAACCCAGCTGCAAATTATGCAGACATCAGGGCTACTGCATCGGCCTCTGTTACCGTAACATTGACGATTACAGCAGCTATATAGAATTAATTCATAAAATGCAGGTGATATGAAAAAGTTCAGATACATGATTGTTCTTCTGTTGGCCGGTATCATTCCCTTTGGAGCATTGGGATCAATAGAGGTTGTCGGAAAGCTAAAACATGTTTATAAAGGAATTCCAGGACAAGTATTTACTGGAGAAATAGTAATAAGAAATAGTTCAGATAAAACACAGGAGGTCAGAGTATATCAAACTGATCTCCTGTACAATTATCAGGACTACACTAATTACGATGAAGATGATACCCATCCACGATCCAATATAACCTGGATCAATTTCAGTCCGAAATCGGCCATTGTAAATGCCAATGAGGTCAGAAGCATCCAATTTGAAATCACTATTCCAGCAGATCAAAAAATTTGCGGTACTTATTGGAGTGTACTTATGGTAGAAGGTGTAAATCCTATTGATCCTGAGCAACTTGGAGAACTAAATATCAAAACTGTTACCCGCTATGCAATTCAAATGGTAACAGACATTGTTGATCAGGGAACTGGTCTCATAAAGTTCCTGAAGCCTACATTAATAAGCGAAGGAGATCACCTCTTCCTGGCCGTTGACCTTATTAACGAAGGACAGCATTATATTTCACCAGAGGTAAGTATGGAGCTCTTTGATGAACAAGGCAAGTCTTTTAAGGTTATTAAGGCCAGTAAAAAAGGCTTGTTCCCAACTACCTCAGCAAGGTTCAGACTCGATCTCGAAGGATTGAAGGGAGAACAAACCTACGAGTGTCTCATAATTGCAGCTGGTCAAGATGAAGATGTCTTTGGACTGGAATATACTCTATACTTCTAAGCTTATTATCGCCTTAGTAGTATTGTCTGCCAGCCTGGGAACTTGTTTTGCACAAAAACCTGAAATCAGATTAATTGATACCAAAGAGAAAAAACTAGCTCCCGGGTCTACCAATAATCTGGTTATCCAACTACGCAATCCCAGTCCTGAAACTGTAGAATTCAGCCTGAAGATGAAGGCTCCTCAAGGCTGGACACAACTAGTTGAATACACTTCAATAAAAGTGGGTTCAGCACAGAATCGGCTAAAAGTCCTGCCCTTTCATATTTCAGAATCGGCTAGGGTTGGCTCCTATAAAATCACAATAGAAGGCTTCAACCGACTTGATGGCAGTAAGATCGGTGAACTTATAGTTCCTGTTTATATTAAACCGGAGTATGAACTTCTGGTGCAAACTCTGAAGTCATCGAAATATGTTTCCGCAGGGGACACACTCACAGCCAAATTTCTGATTTACAACCAATCAAACACAGAGGCCGAGATTAACCTGACAACAATAAATGAAGGATTTATCGAATCCAGAATAATCCGCCTCAAGGCTGATTCAACAATGATTATCGGTGTACCTGCTACTGCCTATGAAAACCAACCCTATTATACCAGGCAAAGTGTAAGTTTGACAAGTCAAATAGTAGATCAACCACAAACAAAGTCAACAAATTCTTATTATTTTGAGGTCATTCCCTCCAGAAAGATAAGTTTTGACGCCTATAACCGTCTTCCGATAAAAATATCGACTATGATGGTAACAGATAATCCAAGTGGATCTCAATTATATTCTATGATGTTTGATATTCAAGGATATGGCGATATTTCAAAAGCAAAGAAAAGATCGATAGAGTTTCACTTACGGGGGCCTCAAAGGAAAGGAAACCCTCTCTTGGGACTCAATGATAAATATTATGCGAAATACACTTCCCCAAAGAGCCAACTGATCCTGGGGGATTCAAATTATCGCCTGAGCGACCTCACTGAAGCCTCAAGAAATGGTCTGGGATTAAGGTATGAATACCAGGGAACCAGGTTTATGGCAGGAGGGTTCATCAACTACCCCAGATATTACCCTCAAATCAGAATGATTAGTTCAGCCTATATTTCTACTAATCGAAATAAAAAGACCTATGTAAAAGGGGGCTATTTGCATAAATTTTATGCTGATCAGTCAGCCGCCAGTCTATTTATGATATCAGGTGTTTCAAAGCCTTTTAAGTGGATCGATCTGGAATTGGAACTGGCTGGAGGATTGAAAGATGGCCAGCTAAAAAAAGCCTACAAATCAGTTATTTACACAAAATTCAGAAATACAAGAACACATTTTGCTTATACACAAGCCGATAAAGATTTTCCAGGATTCTACAACAATTCACGATACTTATCGACAGGCATAAGCTCAAGAATAAAATCAAATTTCACTATTTCATTGAATTACGACCTGAACCACACAAATATGGTTCTGGATACCTTATACGTAAATGCTCCCTTTAGTCAGAACCTGAACCTGACTACGAATTACAGAATTAAAGGAAATAATCGAATTTCGATAGCAATATTCAGAAGAAATCGAGAGGATCGAACTCAGCCTCAGCTCTTTAATTATACCGAATACTCGGGAAGATTCAGCAGTCAGAACAGGTTTGCAAAATTGGGCATTAACGGTTATGTGGAAGTAGGTAAGGTGCAAAATTTCCTGCAGATGGCTGAAGGCGAATTAACCAATTCCGTTCAGGCCAACTTCTCCATGTCCTATAAGATAAAGCCGCAATTTTTTTTAGATGCATTTATCAATTATCAAATGGGGGAAAAGTACGAAAGTGCAGACTTCAATAGCTTTTATTATGGGGCCACAATGAATGCGCAGATAAAAAAGAATCTGAAGTTGCTGATCTCCTATCAGAACAACTATCAGGTGGAAGAGTACTATCGAGACAGAAGCCTGATGAATGTAAGTGGGCACTATACAATAAACCAAAAACACGATCTGAGTGTAGGAATTAATTATCATTTGGTCAGGAATTCTCTGAATAGAAAAGAGTTCAGTGCTTTCATAAAATATCGCTATTCGATAAGGGTAAAAACCTCTAAGGTGGATAATATCGGCAGCTTAAAAGGAAAAATCCTCAATCACGGAGTTAAAAAAATTGATGGTTTAGTAATAAACCTGGCAGGTAATTATACAGTTACAGATAAAGATGGGAATTTTGAATTTCCCGTAATTTTAAACGGTGAATATTACCTGATGTTGGATGATTCCAATACCGGGATAAATTCAATTCTTGAAGAAGCCGGACCATTTAAGGTGAGTGTTCTCCCTGGCCAGGTCACTGAAATTCAATTGGCCATGACCAAGAGCGCAAACATCTCGGGCCAAATTGTCATAGAACAAGACTCATCAGCATTAGACAAAGGTTTTATCAGGTCAAATGAACCGATCAAAAACCTGCTCATGGAGGCAAAAAAAGAAGAAGAAATATTCAGGATACTTTCGGATGCTGAGGGTCAATTTTCCTTTCATGACTTAAGGCCTGGACAATGGACAATAAAGGTATACTCAAAAGGGCTTCCAAGTGGGTATTCCATAATGAGAGAGGTATTTACAATAGACCTTTCGGCAGGTCAGAGATATTTACTTGAAGTGCCGATAAAGCAAAAAGCATACAAAATTAAATTCCAGAAAAGTGCTAAATAAAAAAATATCACTTCTAGTTCTGATAAGCCTCTTTCTACATATAGGTCATGGATTGGCACAAAACTCTGTTGCTATTGCAAAGAAAAGCTCTGTGAGTCTGAATCTTACAGAACTGGCCCACGAAAGCCTCAAGGGAAAGCCAGTTGCCGATAGCTCGATTTGGATTAATTATCATACTATTGTGAGTCCTTCAGAACCACCCCTTTCTATCACAGCAGAGATAGCATCCGGGCAAATCCCAGAAGGTTTCCAGGTCTTTATTGAAGTAAGGCCTCAAAGAGGAATGAGTATTGGTAAGCATGGAACTCCAACAGGGAAGGTGGCTATGGGGCACATGCCCAGAGCCGTCCTTCAAAATATTGGAAGTAGCGATACAGGCAAAGGAATCAGCGTGGGTCACCAGGTGATCGTAAGTTTTGAAATTATTGACTTCTCATTGATACAACCCGGTGAAACTTCACTTTATATTCAGTTCACTTTAAAAACAGAATAAATGGCCAGCCATAAAGAAACTCCACGACAAAAAATGATATCCATGATGTACCTTGTGCTGACGGCTCTACTGGCTCTTAATGTGTCAAAGGAAGTTCTGGATGCCTTTGTTGTTGTTAATGAAAGTGTTGTTAGAACCAATCTCACTTTTTCTCAGAAAATCAGCGACTCATACAACAAATTTGAACGTAGCTTTCAACTGAATCAGACTGAGGTCTTGCCTTTCTGGAACAAAGCACTTGAGGCTCAGAAAATATCAAAAGAATTGATATCATACATTGAAAACCTGCGCCATGAGCTTATTGCCCACACAGAATCAGTGGACATCGATTCAGCAAGAAATATTGAGTTTCAACATCTGACCAAGATGGATGATAATATCAAACCAACTGGATTTTTCATGGGCCCTTCAAAAACCGGATCAGATGGCATGGCTGGCGAGCTAAAAACTAAATTAGAGGAATATCGAAGTAAAATGCTGCAGCTTATCAATAGCAAACACCGGGGCTTGATTATGTTGGGTTTACAAACAGATGCAGATTTTTTCAGTGCCGAAGGACAACCAGTATCCTGGGAATTTTATCATTTCTATGACACCATTCTGGCCGCTGACATTACCATCCTCAACAAGCTTATTACAGATATTTACAATATAGAATTCGACATTTTGAATATTCTAATGACCTCCATCAGCGAGGAAGATTTCAAATACGACAAAATTGATGCAAAAGTACTTCCAGTCAGTAATTACATATTCAAAGGAGGAGACTATGAAGCTGAGATAATCGTTGCCGCGTACGATACAACTCAGAGTCCGCAGGTCTATCTTTTGGCAGGTGCAGACAGTTTAAACCCAAACGAATTGGAGAAAGCCAGTCAAATCTTCAGCGAGCCCGGGAAAGTCCAATTTTCCATTCCGGCACTACGAGAAGGATTGAACAAATATGCCGGCCTTGTTCAGGTAAATACACCCTCAGGCGCAGTCAATAATTACCATTTTTCCGGATCCTACATAGTTGCTAAACCAGCCCTAACTGTCTCAGCAACAAAAATGAATGTATTTTATGTAGGCGTGGATAATACTGTTTCTATCTCTGTATCAGGAATTCCAAAAGAAAATTTATCCGCTACGATTTCTTGTGGTACCTTGACAAAACCAACCAGGGGGCAGGAGTGGATTGCCAGGGTACCAGCTGCCTTCATGGAAGCAAGCGTAAGCGTTAAGGCAAGGATTGACGGAGTAGTTAAGGAAATGGGGTCTGAAACATTCAGGATCAAACACTTACCTAGTCCAATGGCAGCCATTGCAAATCGAACTGGCGGTTATATTGACAAAGATAATATAACAAAAGCTGGCGCAATAGTCCCGAAAATGCCTGATGATTTCGAATTTGAATATCCCTTTCAAATCGAGTCGTTCAAACTCAGCATGCAAAGAGGATTTAATCACTATCAATACTCCTCCTCCAATGAAAAGCTAAGCAGCGAAATGATCAAACAAATTACCAGAACAAACCGGGGGCAGATTTTGGTTTTTGAAAATATTGTGGCAGTCGGGCCAAATAATATGAAAAGAGATTTACCACCTATAATATTTACTGTCAATTAGTTTCTCTATGATTGAACAGGTAATCGGATTATTGTCCTTGTAAATTGTCCGCTTTCTGATTCAATCCTAAGAGATCCCCCCAGTGAATCAATACGTTCATTCATATTGAATAAACCGAAGCTGGTCTTTTTTTCATTTGAGCACAAGAACTTAGAATCCATACCCTCACCATTGTCATGCACTTCAATGATCAAAATATTTTGCTGAATATTCAATCTCACCACCACCCTGTCGGCATGTGCATGCTTCAAGGTATTCAACAATAATTCGGAAATAATTCTATACACAAAAATCAGGAATTCATTGTCAATTCCCTGAAAATCAGTATTACACTCCAGTTTTGCTACTAAACCACCCTGCTCCTCAACTTGCTTAAGCTTCCAGCGGAGAGTTGGAACCAAACCAAGCTCATAAAGCATTGGCGGACTTAACTCATAAATTACTGATCTGGAATCGCTGATAGCATGTGCCAATATCTCCGAGGTTTCTTTAAGCAATTTCTGGTCACCCGGTTCAAGCTGGCTATTCTGAAGAGTTGACAGCTTCATATTGGCCAGGGCAAGTGTAGCTCCCAAGCTATCATGCAAGTACTCGCTAATCTTTCTTCTTTCTCTCTCTTCTGCTCTGGTCAGGGCGTTATTCATCAATTTTATGCGATCCTGATAAGCTTCGATTTCCTTCAAGCTTTGTTCCAAATCAAATTGCGCTCTCTTTCTATCAGTAATATTGTGGCTCAACCCTCTGAATCCTAAAAACTTGTCATTCGCATCATAAATAGGAAACCCACTCATAGAAAGCCAGATTTCCTGATTACTCTTATTCCGACATTGGCATTCAACATCCCGAAATACTCCAAGCCAATCAATTCCAGAGAAAAAGCCATACTGTGTCACTTCCTGCCCAACCAACTCTGCAGAAGAATATCCAATTACACTTTCAGCCCCAGCACTAAAAAAAACCAATCTCCTGTTTTCATCAGTCTCCCAGAAGAAATGCCTATCATATCCCGAGATTTGTTTAAGACTGGAAATATCTTCTGATGCCCCTCTGCTTTGAAGCTGAATATATTGATCGAGTTCATGGTTATTTTGTCTCAAAATCTCCTCAGAATTACTGATTCTGAGCATAACTCCAACTAAGCCAAGAAACTCGGTTTTATTAAATGGTTTTGTTAAAAAGAAATCTGCTCCCGACTTTAATGCTTTGACGCGAACCCTGACATCGTCACCTAGGGCTGAAACCATAATTATAGGAATATCCTTTGAACGACTGTCTGACTTGATCGTTTTGCATATTTCAAATCCATCTATACCTGGTAGTCTTATATCCACAAGGATAATATCTGGCAACTCGCTAAATACAATTTCCAATCCTTCTTCACCATTAAAGGCCTGAAATAGCTTGTAGTCGGGAAAAGCCTTATTCAGGATAATCATATAGAGGTCCTGAATAGTACGTTCATCTTCAATGGTGAGAAATTTCTTCATTTCAAAAGCTAAGGCAGCCAGCAATTTACGGATTTTCCCCTTTTTTCCCTACATTTATTCCCGCCAAAACCGGCATAACTAGAAATATCAAACATATGTTGAAAGGAATATCCCCTTTGATTAGTCCGGAGCTACTATCCACACTGACCAGAATGGGGCATGGCGATGAAATAATACTGGCTGATGCTCATTTCCCTGGTGAAACATTTAATAAGCATGTTATCCGGGCCGACGGATTAAGAATCCCTGAATTACTCACAGCTATTCTGCCTTTGTTTGAACTGGATGCCTATGTACCCCACCCTCTGGTTATGATGGCAGCCGTGGAAGGCGACAAGCTCGAGCCTTCAGTAGAAAAAAGCTATCTGAAAAGCATTCGAGAAACTAATCCGGATATTCAGCAAATTGAAAGAATTGACCGTTTTAAATTTTATGACAGGGCAAAGGAAGCCTTTGCTGTGATAATGACCGGAGAAACAGCTAAATACGGAAACATCCTGCTTAAAAAAGGTGTTACCCCATGTTGATCCTGATTCACTAATTCTTTTTAATCCAATTGTCCATGACTACAGAAATAAAACCTCTGGTTCCTAAACCTCTTGTTCCTAAACAATACATCTACGCATTCATACTGATTACCAGCTTATTCCTCTTATGGGGAATAGCCAATGACCTCACCAATCCTATGGTATCTGCATTTAAAAAAGTAATGCATGAATTATCCAATTTTGAAGCAGCTCTTGTACAACTGGCTTTCTATGGTGGATATGCCACCATGGCAATCCCGGCAGCCCTTTTTATCAGGAGGTTTTCCTATAAAGCCGGAATCCTGCTTGGCCTTGGTTTATATGCCTCCGGAGCCCTGCTGTTTTATCCGGCTGCTGCAAATGAACAATTCGGGTTTTTCCTGGCTTCATTATATGTACTGACTTTTGGACTGGCATTTCTAGAGACAACTGCAAATCCTTACGTCCTTTCGATGGGCCCTGCAGAAACCGCAACCCGTAGGTTAAATCTGGCTCAATCATTCAATCCCATGGGATCTCTGATGGGAATGCTGGCTGCTCAGATACTAGTTATCAAGAGTCTGCAAAGCGATAATATTTTTGGAGAAAATATTGTGGGTCCTGCTGGTGATATCATACATCAGAAAGGCGAATTGATTTACGACACCCTGCCGGCAATTGAGCAGGCCACAATCAGAACCAACGATCTGGGCATAATCAGTGGTCCGTATATTGGATTAGGAATACTGGTATTAATCATCCTTCTGATTATGGCTGTATCTAAAATGCCTGGAAAGAAGGATAAAACAAACTTGCCAATCGGGAAAACCTTTAGCCAATTATTTAAAAACAAACGATATCGTGAAGGAGTCATTACTCAGGCTTTTTACGTTGGAGCTCAAATAATGTGCTGGACTTTCATTTATCAGTATGTTGACAATATCAATGCCGACCTACCAGAGAGTGAACATCTTACTGCCACCTGGTACAATATGGCAGCTATGATTGCTTTCATGTCAGGACGGTGGATGAGTACTCTGCTTTTGAAGTTCCTCAACCCTGCACGACTCATGTTTTTCTTTGCCCTTGGTGGCATCCTGATGACAATAGGAACTATATTTATTCCGGGAGTATTTGGTTTGTACTGTCTGGTTGGAATCTCTGTTTTTATGTCACTGATGTTCCCAACCATATATGGGATAGCATTACGTGATATGGGAGATGAAGCCAAAATCGGCTCAGCAGGTTTGGTAATGGCAATAGTTGGTGGAGCCCTGATGCCTCCATTACAAGGACGTATTCTGGATTTTGGAGGAGATGGCTTCGCGGATGTTCAACTCTTCGGATATATTCCTGAGGTGGCATTCTCCTTCGCCTTGCCTTTAGTCTGCCTGATCATTGTAGCTATTTACAGCTGGAGGTCTTTTAAGATTCATTTGAACCAGTAATCAGGAATACAAAACTGCCAAAAATGCAGGCAAAATATTTGGCATTGGTTTTGTCATGCACATATCAACATAATTAGATTATTGAAACAAAATTCTGTGCAAAATGTCAACAACCTTAATCATAGTTCTGGCTGTTCTTGGTGGATTTCTTCTGCTGATTATCGTAAATCAGAAGCGTATGAAAAATATGCCCAATGTGGAAAACAGCAAAAAAATCAAAGTACTAAATACAAAAAACTTCAAAACTCAAACCAGATCAGGACTGATATTGGTTGATTTCTGGGCACCATGGTGCGGTCCATGTAAAATGATGTCGCCGGTTCTTAATGATGTTGCTGAAGAAATGGATGGAAAAGTTGTAGTTGGCAAGTTGAATATCGACCATAACCAACCCATAGCAAAGAAATATAAAGTCAGAAGTATACCAACCCTTGTACTCTACCAGAATGGACAAGAAGTCAATCGTTTTGTCGGGGTAAAGAACAAGAAGTTTCTGGTAAAGGAACTAAGCAAATACAGCGAGGCCTGATTCCGTTCGTCAAAGAGTTCAACAATCTGCTTATTTAAAGTAAGACTTTTACTAGGTTTACCCTGCAGGTGAATTTAGATGAAGAAAACAATACTCAGAAATATTAGTCTGGCAGTTCTCGTTGTGAGTTTTTTTGCGAACCACACTTATGCACAGTATGGTTCTCAGACTGACTTAATTGACAGTCTAAAGTCTGTTTTGGTAACAAGCAAAGGAGTTGAGGCAATTGATTTGCTTAATCAATTGGCCTTTTATACTACTCTCTCTTCACCGGATGAAGCTGAAAACATAGCCAAGGAAGCAATTAAGAAAGCTAAAGTTCATAATCACCCTAAGGGACTTGCAACTGCATACCAACGTCTGGGTATTCTGAGCTACAGACAGGGCTTTTCTCATCAGGCAATAGAATATCTTTCATCTGCCGATAGTATTTACCATGAGCTGGGTGATTCAATCGCTCTTTGCATCAACTACAGATGTTTGGGAAATGCTTATCTCGGATTTCAGGATTACCCAACGATATTACAATATTACCTGAGGGCTCAGGAATACTGTGATTCTATAGCAGAGCCCATGCTATATGCTACTAACCTTCATTCTATTGGATCAAGCCTCATCCAAACAGATTCAATGGAAAAAGCTAGAAGGTATATTGCCAGAGCCAGTATAGTTTTCTATTCACAAAACTATGAATTTGGTATAGCCGGATCAATCTCTTCGCTAGCAGAAATTGATTTCAAACAGGGCCATTACCAACTAGCTCTGGATGGCTATTTTGAAGCTCTCCCTTTTTATGATAAGATGCAGGACAAAACCACTATCAGCAGTCTTCAAAACAAAATTGCCAAGGTTTATTTAAAGCTCGGCCAGAACAATGTGGCCAGACAATTTGCTAATGCAAGTCTCAAAATAAGTTCTGAAATTGAGTCCAAAATCCTGATGATGGAGGCCTTAAAATCGATCTATCTTTCTTACCGACAAGAAGGAGAGAGCAATAAAGCTTTAAAATACTATGAACAGTATTATGTCATATTTGAGGAAATATTTGAATCACGTCATCAAAAAACCTTAAAGCTATTGCAAGGTGAAAGACGACGGTCTCTAGCCCAGTCTGAAAATATTTTACTAAAGAAGAATCAGGAACTTCTTGAAGCTAAGATGGATAAACAGAGTATAATAACCCTGTGGGCCATAATTGTCATAACCCTCGCAACAATCTTTATTATTATCCTCGCAATCATAAATCGACAGAGAAAAAGTGCCATGGCTCTTACTGAAGCCCGAAGGCAAGAACTGGAAGATTCAAATCTGACCAAAAACACCCTGTTAGATATTCTATCCCATGATCTGAAAAACCCTGCAGGATCTATCAGGGGCTTGTCAGAAATTTTATTGGAAGACTCTCCTGAAAACAAGTATTTAATAGCCATTCAGAAGTCTTCAGAAAAACTCATACAGCTAATTGAACAAACTGCGACATTCGCCAACCTTCAACAAGGTAATCCCATAGTTAAAACAGATTTGAACCTTAAGGAATTAATAAACAGAGCATTTGAAGACAACAAAGTAGAAATCAACAATTACCAGATGAAGATTGCAAATAGCATTTCAGATAAGATGACCATTTATGCTAATCCCATTATCGAATCAATATTCAGAAACTTTATTCAAAATGCAGTGAAATATGCTCGTTCCGGTAAATCGATATCAGTAGATGCTACTCAGCTTGATCAGGGTCTGAAAATTTCCGTTTCTGATCTGGGAACCAGCATTCCAAAGAAACAAAGGGAACAGATATTCCGAAGAAGTATTCAGCTAGACCCCTTGGATAACAGGGGCTCTGGACTGGGTTTAGCAATTTCAAAAAGGATTGCAGAAGCTCACCATGCCGAAATAGGAGTTGAAGCAAGACAGCCAAAAGGCAATTCCTTCTATATAATTTTTCCTCAGAAAGCCAGAAATATCTCCTAATACCACTATTCTGTAACAGATTGGGATTCCAAAATATTCATTAAGTTTGGTCAGTATTCCTTAATGCGAAAACCAAACAACTATGAAGCGAATTAAAATTGTTTCCTCCATTCTGGTATTAAGCCTTTTTGGGCTGTTTATCTTGATTAGCCATTTCTCAAACAGCTCAGAATCAACTGATTTACCTGAGCTTAAGCCCAACGACTGGATGCTCATGCAGCGAATGTATCCCCATCAGGAAATCAATCCTGAAGCATACGAGCAATCCAGAAAACAGGCTATCCAAATCAGGCAGGAAGCCGAGAGGTTTAAGTCAGACCAAGAAGATTGGGAGTTGGTAGGGCCTTTCAATGTTGGCGGAAGAGTTAACGATATTGAAATGCATTCTACAGATACCGAAACAATATATGCAGCTGCTGCTTCGGGTGGGATATTTAAATCAGAAGATAAAGGGAAAACCTGGAATCAGATTTTTGAGAATCCATATACTCAATCCATAGGTGATATGGCTATTGCAGAAACTGACAAGAACACTTTGTATGTTGGTACTGGTGAGCCTAATGGCGGCCAGGGTTCTCTTACTTACGATGGCTACGGAGTTTTCAAATCTACTGATGCTGGAGCTAATTGGAGTCACACCGGACTGGAAAATGCCGGTGGCATTGGTCGTGTTGAAGTTGACCCAACAAATGCCGACAGGGTATTTGTTGCCGCTATGGGAAATTTGTTTTCCAACAATCCGCAAAGAGGAGTTTATCGTACAATTGATGGCGGTACGTCATGGACCAACGTACTGTATTTAAATGACTCAACAGGAGCTATTGATCTCTGCATCAACCCGAACAATCCAAACATTATCTATGCAGGAATGTGGGAGCGGGTACGTGGACCATATCACAGAACTTATGGTGGTAATTCAAGTGGATTATACAGAAGTACTGATGGTGGAGATACATGGACAGAACTTACAAGTGGACTGCCCACAGGAAGTATTGGTCGCCCAGCTGTTGACATTTCGAGAAGTCATCCGGATATCCTGTATGTTACATATTCCAAAACAAACGGCACATTCGATGATGTATACAAAACCACTGATGGAGGAGATACATGGACAGATCTGAATACCGGACTGGGAGCATCAGCTTATTCATGGTGGTTCAGCAAGGTTCAGGTTCATCCCAACCTGCCAGATGTTGTGTGGGTTGAAGATTTCCGCATGCACAAGTCAACAGATGGCGGACTTAACTGGAATAATGTAAGTGGACTGCATGTTGATCAGCACGCTCTGTATTCCCACCCCATGGAATCTAACTTTGTGGTAATTGGCAATGATGGCGGAGTTTATCTTTCCGAAAATGGTAGTCAAACAAATACCTTTGTTACTGTTCTTCCAATAACTCAGTTTTACACCTGTGAAGTTAATTATCAGGATCCAAACCAAAGATATGGTGGCACACAGGACAACGGAACACCAAGAACAATGACAGGTAACGGTGATGATTGGGGAAGTATTTACGGTGGTGACGGATTTATTGTGCGCGTTGATCCTACTGACAGCCGTTATGTATACGCTGCATCTCAACGAGGGGGTGTTGGCCGGTCAACCGATGGCGGTAATCGCTTCAACAGCATGAGACCAAGTGGTACCAATCGTTTCAATTGGAAAACACCATATATTCTTGATCCAACTGATCCAAAGATTATGTATCTCGGTTCACATAAGGTTTACAAATCTACTAACCGGGCTCAATCATGGACTCAAATCAGTGATGACCTGACTAATGGAGATGCAGGAGATTGGAATTATGCAACCCTCACAGCACTCGCAGCTTCATCGGTAAATGGAAATATTCTATATGCCGGAACAGACGATGGTAATGTATGGGTAAAT
>JAYEFL010000367.1:0-25588 GCA_034658635.1 Bacteroidota bacterium
GCTCTGGTTCTGATTATTGTTGTTGATCTATGGACTGTTGATAAGCGTTACCTTAATAATGACCGCTTTGTTAGTTCAAGACAATTGAATAAGGGATCTGAGGCAACTCCTATTGACCAATACATCCTACAGGATCCAGCGATTAGTTATCGGGTTTTGGATATCTCCGGACCCAATCCACAGCGGCCTACACCATTTAAATATTCAAGAAGCTCAAGATTTCATAAATCACTTGGAGGATACCACGGAGCCAAGCTGGGGAGGTATCAGAATCTGATAGATCATTATTTGACTGAAGAATGGGTAACTTTCAGAAATTCATTCAGTTCTGAATCAACACTTGAATCTGTTACTGCATCAATGCGTAAGATGAAGGCTATTAACATGCTGAATGCCAGATATGTTGTGGTGTCAATGCAACAGCAAGCCCTGCATAATCCATTTGCTTTGGGTAATGCCTGGTTTGTGAACGATTTAATAATGGTAGAGTCAGATGCAGAAGAAATTGCTCAACTTGGGCAGGCCAATCTTGGTCAGTCAGCTTTTTTGAATCTTGCATTTGCTGAAAATGTCAGTGGTATTTCAAAAGAATCTATTGAGCCTGAAGATGTGATAAGCTTAGAGGATTGTAAACCGAACTATCTGAAATATTCTGCCAATAACTCAAAAGACAGACTTGCAGTCTTTTCTGAAATCTGGTATCCGCACGGTTGGAAAGCATTCATTGATGGCGAAGAGGCTGATATTCTCAGGGCAAATTACCTGCTAAGAGCACTTGTTATTCCGGCCGGAAATCATCAGGTTGAATTCCGCTTTGAGTCGTCTTCATTAAAAACCGGACAGACCATTGCCCTTATAAGCAGCTTGCTGATTATTTTGCTCCTGATTGGATTTGGATTTAAGACTTATCGATCCTGGACACAACGTACAGAATAGCCATTAGCTTTAAAATCGGTAAAACGTCCTATGGCATCTCTGTTGTAATAGAGGTATCTTCTCCAGGCATACTCATCATCCAGCTCAGTGGCTGTCCAGAAGGTGCCGTATCCTACTAGTCCGAGGAAAACCTTTCCTGTTGATCGGTTTCCGGCAGGTAAGGCTGTAAAACTGCTTGAATTGGTTCCATTACCATCAGAATCCCATCCATCTGCGGCCTTAAGCTTTTTGCCTACATCTCCGCTAAGAATCCATCCTGTAGAGTCTTTTTCGATCGGACTCATACCGAGATTCCATTCCAGACTTGTGAATTCATCATCGGTGGGTAAGTGCCAACCGGGGGGGCAAATATCTCTGCCATTTCCATGATCATCAGCAACTGCTGTAGACCATTCGTACAAGCAACCGTATGTTCTGTAGTTATAGGTGTCTTTAGCCTCCTCTGTATTGTTTCCATAGTACCCATATACCCACATTCCTTTAGTAGCAATGGCCGAATCTACCTGAGGCAGGTAGGCCAGGTTCTCCATCATCCATATTTGTCCACCTATACGCACGGCTTTATATGATTTATTATCCCTGGTATCTGTGAATTCAAAAGGCTCCTTAATGGGTACATTGAAAAGCCTGTCCGGCGTATCCACGTACATAATGGTTTCCATTTTTACACTGGTTTCGTCTTTGACTTTTATGTATCTGAGTCCATGTGGAACATAGGGTAATTCATAATATCCAGTTCCATCTGATTTGGTTCTCAGATCACTTTCAGAAAAATCCGGATTAAGAACTATTACTGTCAGATAGGGTTTGGGTTCGCCCGTAATGTTCCCAAGTAAATGTCCGTAAAGCTTTGTTGTATGAATGGTGGAAGTAAGATGGATATTGGCCTCATTTAAACCTTCGCGCATCAGCATATCAATTGAATTTGTGGCAAAATCTTCCTTGGATCCGGATAGTGTTTGTCTGCCGGCCATGATTCCGTCAATTTCAAATTCTCCTTTGATATTGGTGCTGTCTGATTTGCCCCACATTGATACAACAGCTTCAAAAATTGGAATTTTAGTATCTCTGAAATACGCATAGCCATTAAGGCGACCAAAGGTCGGAGCTGCAATTGTCAGCATAATTGAGTCTGTGAGAAAGTCTTTCCCATCAGAAACAGTAATGAAGATTTTATAATCAGTGTCTTGTGAGTTTTGAGGACCTATCCAGGTAGCTTCGTTCTTATCCGTATTTCCTTCAAATTCTCCTGTTGCTGCTTCCCACAGATAATTTATTTCATCCTGATTGGCATCCTTAGCATCTACCCACATAACGAAGGTGGTACTGTTGAGTCCTGAGGTGCGGGCAAAGCCCTTGTCATAGATTTTGGGAGCATAATTTTTTTCGCAAGACCATGTGGTAACTGCCATTACCACAACTCCCACTACGACCAATAGCAAATTAGTTCCTTTTCGCATAAGCTTAGTTTTTAGCAGCTTAGTTTATGTTGTTAAATACCTCCTCCATGGAATTCACCTTTAGAATCAGCAAAATTAAGAGCTCTGGTAATCGAGCTGAGGGAAACAGAATCAAGTTCTTTAGGTTTAAGTGCTTTTCCGAAAATGGTAAACTTATATCTGCTGGCGAACAGTCCTACTCCTCCGTTGCGAATATTTGAGAATTCCGGTGAATACATGTATGTTCCAGCCGGATCTCCAGCCATCTGATAAGTAATTAAATTAGAATCAGCAATCTGAATCATAAAATCAAGACCAAGAACTATTCTGCGTTTATCCGGGTCAACCTCCACTTCTTTTTTGATAAACCTTAGAAGAAAATCATCACCAAGGAAATCCAGCCCTCCCTCTAAGCCTTCTCCTCCCTCGGCGTAGGCATCGTAGTCATGAAAATATTCGATGTATTTGTTTACAGTGTCCTTTGAGCTCATTTCTGTAAAAAGAAAACGTGTAATCTGCTGATGGTTATTGGGTGTTAAAGGCAGGAAATATTCTATTCTTTCAGGCAGATACCATGAATATCTGGTTTTTCTCACTTCTTCATTAAAAGCATGAGAAAAATTCCAGGTACCTAAAGGGGTAATTCTGGAGGTGATTTTTTTATCTTCTTTTGGGAAAAGGATACTCAGCTCATAATCAAATTCAGCGTAAATAGGTTCAGTAGTTTTAAACAAATAATGTCCCTCAACAGCAAATGCACCAGTGTCTTTCGGAATTTCATATGTTGGGTGCAGCCTGATTGGCTCAGCCATCATACTTCCATCTAGGGTATCAAATTGAGTAAGAAAAACCTCGATTTCATCCTGGGTATAGTAAAGAGAATCAGGGTGGGATGATAAATTATATGCATTTTCACGACTGATGTAACTTCTCTGAATCCGTACGTATTGCGCACTGTCTTTTGCATTCAGGATACACATTACGTAAGGTGTTGATCCTTTTGGTGCGGTTGGGTCAAATTCACTTTCACATGCAGAAACGATAACTGCCAGAATGAGAGCAAGCAGAGAAAGACGGGATAGGGCCATGTGTATCTGTATTATGTTTAGCTGAGAACCAAAGGTAGAGTTTTATTTTAATTCTAGATTTAGAACCTGTTATTTTTGAAGTAGAAGGTAAAGAACCTGAATGCAATAGGGATATGCCGGATGACGGATGGGAAAAGGCCATAATGAATTCTCATTGAATTAAAGCGCTCGCGTAGACTGGGTTTAATAGTTTGCTTAGATTGGCCCCCGTCGAGAAAAGCAGACAAGATCATATTGGTATTGATGATTTTATCGGTTTTCTTAAGGGCTTTTATCACCCAGTCGAAATCAGCCGAGTGAGGATACTTCAGATTATACATATCTGCCAGATCACGGCTTACCAGAATAGATTGATGGCACACCAGCATACCCTGTTGAAATGATTTCCATGTAAGCTTTTCGGGTGGACGTAAACGTCGGAGTCCGATTTCCTGATAACTGTTATCCACAAGCATGGTATCACCATAATAGATAGCTCCTTCAGTTCCGAATTCATCGAACATCCTGGTGGTAGTATCTTCAGAATATATCAGGTCTCCGGCATTTATAAACCAGACCCAATCGCCGGATGCTGCCTTAAGTCCCTTGTTCATAGCGTCATACAGGCCTTTATCCGGTTCGCTGACCCATTTGTCGATACGATTGGAGTACTTTTTAATAATGTCGAGACTCCCATCGCTTGATCCTCCGTCGATAATAATATATTCGATATAAGGATAAGTTTGTGCCAGAATATTGACTATTGTTTTTTCAAGCAGGTCAACAGCATTGTACACCACTGTAATTACCGAAACTTTTGGGGCTTTGTTGCTCACAGTATTGTTGTTTTTGCGATTATTTTTAGTTGATAATAAGGCAAAGGTAGAGGCTTGGGCGGTTTTGCAAAAGCATTTTTCTATTTTCGTATAAAAATCCAGAGGATGTTTTACACCCTGCTAAAGATTCAGCGTTTTTTTGAAGCACTATATTACACCGGGATAAGTATGCTTAGAATCCTGTTTCGCTTCAAATTCAAAAATTCACTCCGTCCATATAAGCAGGCCAGCAGAGAACTGTTAATTCTTGGTAATGGCCCATCATTGCAGGAGAGCCTGGTCAATAAAAAAGAATTGATGGAAGGCAAAGATTTGATGGCTGTAAATCTCTTTGTTCTGTCAGATGAATTTACCCGCTTGCGCCCACAGAATTATGTCTTGCTTGATATTGGTTTTTTTAAAACCAATACAATTCCAAGAGTAAGAGAGGTAACAGTCAGGATAATTGAAGAATTTTTGGATAAGACCGATTGGGAGATGAATATTTTTCTGCCAAAGGAAGGCAAGGGGAGTGAATTTCACAGAAGACTGGAAAATTCTGACAAGAATTTCAATTTTGTGTTTTTCAACCGAACTAATGTGGAGGGATTAAGAGGATTCAGGCATTGGGCGTACAAAGCTAATTTGGGTATGCCTAAACCACAGAACGTACTGGTAGGCTGTCTGATGCTTGGAATATGTATGAAGTATTCACAGATCTATATTCTGGGTGCTGACCATAGCTGGTTGGAAAATATCAGGATTAGCGATGATAATACCCTTGTTAGCGTTGAAAAGCATTTTTATGATAAGGATGGCAAAGGGAAGCCTACGAAAAAGGAGCACCCCGACACTCTCCAAAGTGCAAAATTGCATGATTACTTGTATGATCTGGCCAGAACTTTTTCATCATACCATCTGATACGTGAGTTTGCAGATTCTGAGGGAGTAAAAGTTTGGAATGCCAGTGAGCTGTCCTATATCGATGCCTTTGATCGATCCAAATAGATTTCTGCCAGATCAAAATCAATCTGGTCATCAATATCAATGCTGTTTTTTCTGCTCATTACATACCCAAAGCAATTCGAAGACAAGAAAAGCGTTTTTTCTTCCAGCATCCTCTGGATATCACAAATATACAAGGCCCCGTTTAGACGAAAGTATTCAGGAAGGTTTTGAGATGGTGTCTTCTGGATAGTATGCGTGATGAAGTTCTTAAGATTATGATCAGCAGGAAGGGTATTGCTCCAAAGTGGAGAATGTTCTGTTTTGCAAATGGATATTACTGCATCTGCTCCTTTTTCTTCCATGAATGTTATGGCATCCTTAATATTACTGGCATTCCTCAAAGGAGAGGTGGGTTGCAGTAAGGTGAGATGAGTGTAGGGCAGTGTATTATTGCGCCCCAGATTTTCAACCAGATGATCCAATACATCGATAGTAGTGGTCTGATCTCCAGCTAATTCCGGAGGGCGTAAAAAGGGAGCTTCAGCTCCATAAAACAAAGCTTTCTCTGCTATTTCTTCAGAATCTGTGCTGACGATAACCTTATCAAACATCTTGCATTCCAAAGCAGCTTCGATGGTCCAGGCAATTAATGGTTTCCCTGAAATGGGCATTAGGTTTTTTCCTGGCAGACGCTTGGAGCCGCCTCGTGCAGGAATAACTGCGATATGCTTTTTAATATCAATCATTGAATACCCTGAAATATTCATTATTTGCCCGGTTGTAATCTTCCAGTTTTCCAATATCCATCCAGAACTCCCGGATAGGGAAAGATACTGTTACACTATTTTGCTGAACAAGCTTTTCGAAAATCTGTGTCATGTCAATGGCAGATCCGGGTTTGATGGTTTTAATCACCTCCGGATTCAAAACATAAATCCCTGCATTAACATAAAACTGTTGAACAGGTTTTTCTTCAATGGCAATAATATTATTTTGGTTCAGTCTTACCACACCGTACGGCACTTCAAGGCCATATTCGCGTATGCACATGGTTGCATCAGCTTTAGACTTGTAGTGAAAGTCGATAAGATTCTCAAAGTTTACATTGGTCAGAATATCTCCGTTCATCACTAAAACCGGATGCCCGGGGTACTCCGCCAGAATTCCTAATGCCCCGGCAGTACCCATTGGTTGTTCTTCCTCGATATACCGTATTTTAACACCCATCATCCGTCCGTCTCCAAAATAGTCTTTGATTTGCTCTCCTTTGTAATTAATGGAGATAAGAATTTCTGAAAAGCCTTGCTGCTGCAACCTGCTTATCAGTGTTTCCAATATCGGACGTCCACCAACTTTTAGCATTGGTTTTGGAGTGTGTTCAGTGAGGGGCATGAGTCTTTTCCCCATCCCGCCAGCCATTATAACCACCTGATTAGGCAACTTTTCTTTTTTTATCAGATGATCAATTTCAGCGAGTTTTACTACCCTTCCCAAATCATCAATAAGAGGAACCTGATAAACTCTTCTCGAAACAGCTGTTTGAATGATCTTTTCTTTTGGGTCATTCAGACGACAAACAGTAGGTGTACGGTTGTAAATCGTCTCAATGCTATCCTCCATTCCTAACCCAGAAAGAAGCCCTCTGCGGATATCACCATCAGAAAGAGTTCCGATCAATATCTGCTTATCATCAACAATAAGAGCAATTTTCATAGCTCCATGGTCGATGACTTCAAGAGCCTTTCGGATTGAGGAGGATGGGAAGATTTTTATTTCGTCAACTAAATACATCGCTTCGCAGGAATTAGGAAGTAGAAAATAGAACTTAGGGCTAAGAACGAAAGACGAAAAGCCTGCCCCGGGCTTGATCTGGGGACGAATGACGAATGACGTGGAATTATTCTATTGGTTGATATCATGGAAATTTTTTGGTTTTATGTCTGCAAAGATAAAGCTCTTAATCAATTTAAGTGTTTTCTCTGTTGCCCCTCCGTTACCGTAGGGGTTTTTTATGTTTGATAGGCTTTTTTGAAATTTTCCTGAATATAGTTTTTTAAAGGCTTTTTTCAGGGATTCGAGGTCGGGATCTGTATGGATAACCGAATGAGCTGAGATGCGGCCTTTTTGACGGGTGCCTATATTGATAGTTGGTGTTTTCATGCTGGGAGCTTCAATAATTCCACTGGAAGAGTTTCCCACTACTGCATCAACCTGCTTCATGAGCGACAGGTATCTTAATTGTCCTAATGAAGTAAACAGCTTTGAATTATCGGGGTGGTCCTCAACGTATTGCTGCAAGAGTTTAATCAGTTCTCGGTGCCCGGTATCAGCATTTGGCATTGTGAAAATGCTCATGCAGTCTTTTTGATCTGCAAGAAATGTCAACAAATTTTTAAAATGCAGTATTCCTTCTTTCGGGTCTAGAGTTTCCGGATGATAGGTCAGGAGCAAATTGTGAGGCTTAAATTTTATTCCCGGATTTTGTTGAAGCTCCTTTTTAGAAAGCAAGGATAGTTTCTTAATGCTGTCTTGTCCGAAACCACCCACATTAAATACTCTGGATGGATGCTCGCCCAGTTGGATTACTCTTTTCCGATAGGTTTCAGCTGCTGTGAAGTGCCAATAGGCCATTTTTGAAACCGCATGCCTTATGGTATCATCAATAGCACCCATACTTAATTCTCCACCATGAATATGAGCAAGAGGAATATTGGCGATCAGGGCTGCTGTGGCGGCTGCAAGTATTTCAAAACGATCTCCTAGAATAATAATCAAATCTGGGTTTAAAGATTTAAAGGATGTGGAAAAACCATCCAGAGCCACTGAGAGTGAATGCGTAATCCCGGTCGGACTATCATCCTTCAGTTCCATATTGAAGCTGCGATCGATGTGGAATCCATCTTCTCTGATCTGATCAATGGTTGAGCCAAATTCTGCTGATAAATGCGTTCCGGTTACCACCATTTGTAACTGAAGATCAGTATCATCCTGAATCCCTTTCATTAGCCAGAACAGCAAACCATATTCAGCTCTGGTTGTTGTTATTATGCAGAGTTTTTTCATTTGGTCAGTTAGTCATATCAGTTGGTCTTTTTTATAGTTCTTTGGTGCAGGCTTCCCGATAAATTCATCCCATCTTAAAGGACTGATTCCGGAACCTGGACGTTTAACGCACAAATTTTCTGATGTAAAAAGGGCTCCTTTTTTGATAGGGATTGCTGCCACCAGACTTTTTCGGGCTGCTGGTATGTTCTCTATTTCGCTTGGTGAAGGTTCTTTCTTGCCGTTCCCTAGAGCTATTTCAATATTCCGTATGGCTTTTACCATTTGCCGGAGTTCATCCGGTTCAAGACTGGCTTTATGATCAGGGCCTTCCATGTTTTTGTCCAGGGTGAAATGCTTCTCGATTACTCTGGCTCCGAGTGCAGCAGCTGCTATCGGGACCTCAATGCCCGGTGTATGATCAGAATATCCTATTGTGAGCTGAAGGTCTTCTTTCATACTCAGCATAGCCCTCAGGTTTATTTCGGCAAAGGGTGCAGGATACTCTGTTGTAGCATGCAGTATGGTGAGATTTTCTTTGGGGAAATCGGTCGAAATAATTGTATTTACTGCATGCCTGATTTCATACATTTCAGCCATGCCGGTGCTCAGAATAATTGGCAATTTCTTTGATGCCATATGTCTCAGATAGGGAACATTAGTTAGATCTCCTGATCCAACTTTGTAGCGTTTTACACCTATTTCAGCGAGCAGATCAATGCTGTCATGATCAAAAGGAGTTGACATGAATTCCAGTCCCTTTTCCCGTGTATAATCACGTAAAACTATGTGATCTTCATAATTGAGTTCGAGTTTTTGAATCATTTCAAACTGAGAATCGCCTGCAATTGTTTTTTTCTGATAGCTGGCTTTTGGCGTATCGCGAGTAAGCAATTTGTTGGCCTTGAAGCTCTGAAATTTGACTGCATCCACTCCTGCCCATGCAGCTTTGTCGATTAATTGCCTGGCAAGCTCCAGACTCCCATTATGGTTTACACCAGCTTCAGCAATGATGAAAATGGATGGATTCATCTGATTTTTCTCAATGGATTTCCAATGTATGTCCCTGATTTATCCAGAGATCTCAGAATTACAGAACCTGCTGCTATCAAGGTGTTTGCAGGAATAGAAATATTATTGGCCAGTACAGTTCGTGATCCGATAAAACAGCTTGACCCCACCTCACACTGACCGTTTAAGATGGCATAGGTGGAAATATGGCAGTGTGCCCCCACCAGACTTTCATGTTCAATAAGAGCGCCTGTGTTCAGGATGCAGTTTTCACCGATAACTGCTTCGGTATTGACAAGAGCATTGTGCATGACAATAGTTCCATCTCCAATTTTTGCCAGCCTCGAAACCACGGCATGTGGAGAAATGATTACGGGGATGTTAACCCCAAGTTTATTCAGAAAGGCAAATAATTTTACCCTGAGGCCGGGTGATTGAATGTGACCAACGGTAATCAGGAAATTGTTGCACTTCTTTGTGAGCTCAGGCAGGTCGTCATCTGTTCCAATAACAGGGTATCCTGCCATGGTCTGACCAGCTTTTTCCGGCAAATCAGTGATCCCTATGATTTCATACTTATTCTCCTGTTCGATAACGTCAATGCAGGATTTGCAATGTCCGCCTCCGCCTAATAATATGATGGGTTCTTTCAAGATGGCCTGGTTTACTTAGAACAAATATACAAACACGAAAAACTATCGCTATTAATTAATCAGACTTATTTAAAAATTTCTTGATCCACCTATTCATATCAGGAGATAATCCGAGAAGTCTGATGAGTATCAGATAACTGATTCCTATAGTGCCTGACCTGACCAGAATGTCAAGAATCAAACTAATTGTAGGATTATCAGGATTGTACAAGTCGGGCACTGCCAGGCTTATCGCATAGCTTATCATAGCTGCGAGAAGAATAAGCAGGTGCTTATATGAGTAGGGCTGCATTTTATACTTTGACCATAGAAAGCCAAATCTCATAATACAGTAGGCTAAAGCAGATATTGCACTGGCTAATGCTGCACCGGTAATTCCTAAAGCGGGAATGAATATCATGTTTGAAAGAATAACCAAAGCACCGAAAACTCCAACAAAGATCGTTAGTACTTTGTAGAAATCGCTGGTACTTATGATGGCACCGCTCACTCCTGCCGCCATAAGAAACAAATTAGATAAGCCAATAAACAATACAACATACTTCCCACTGGCATACTGTGAGCCGAGTATATGTATTACATTATCAATATTAGCCCAGAGACCAATCATAACCAGTGATCCGATTAATAGCTGATCGACTGTGCTTTTCGTGTAGACCTTTTTGATCAACAATAGATCTTTGTCTTTCCAGGCCTGGGCAACCACCACAGCTGAAATCTTAGATATTGCTCTGAGGGGGATTACTACCAGAGTTCCGTAGAAGAAAACCCTGCCGTAGGTTCCTACTTCAACAGTTCCCAGATAGTGCTGGATCATCAGTATATCAATCTTCTGAATAAGGATGTTGCTGAAAGATACAGCAACTCCAAACGCTGCAACGGAAAACATGTTGATCTTCAGGTCTTTGGTAAGAATACCCCTGTTGATATGTAATACAAATTCACCATCCTTCATCAGACTGAAAAGAATCAGTAGTCCTGGCAAGGAAAGAGCAGCAATATACATGATAACAAACAGTGGGAAGTCAGCTGCAAAGACCAGGTAGGCGCCTATAGCGATAAGAATGTAAATACGTTGAAGTAATTCTTTATGCAAGAGGCCCTTAACTGACTTATACAGAACTGCATAATAAATGTCAATTACCAGAAAGAGTGCAGTAAAGACAGACAGCGGAATGATGAGATCAATGAAGCGGGGAAGCAACGCACCTGTTTCGCTGGCATTACTGAGGATATATGGCCTGAGAATCAGATACAGTCCTGTAGAAAGAAGCAGCCCGAAGAACAGTACGATGAATAGAATTCCGAGGTAGCCGTTATTATGATTCTTTTGATTTCTGAACCAGGGAAAGAGACGATTAGAAACATTGTTGATACCAAGAGTTGCCAGGGTAGCAAATATAAGCGACCAGGCATTAATAACATCTAAGACACCGTTTTGCTCCTGAGTAAGGTATTTTGGCAGTAAATAGCCAGCCGTGATAAATCCAATAATAACCCCTGAATAGGTTATAATGGTTCCCTGAAGTCCTTGTTTTTCAATGATACCCACAGACAGATCATTTTTATCAAAAGTAACATTTTCCAGCATGAATTAAGGCCAGAGTTCTTTTCTTTGTATCTTCGTCAGCAGAATAATTCCTAAAATGGGAAGAAAAGAAAATACCAGAAATTCTCTCAGGAAGCTCAGGAGTTCCTATATGACAACCGTGGTTAGTACAGCCTTGGTTTTGTTTTTATTAGGACTGCTTGGCTTGCTCATTTTAAATGCTAAAAGTCTGGGTGATTATGTGAAGGAGAACCTTGGTTTTTCAGTCATTCTGGCTGATGGTACTCGTGAGGCTGATATCATTCAGATTCAGAGATCGTTTGATGCTGCAGGCTTTGTGAAGGAGACAAATTACATAACACCGGAGCAGGCTGCCAGAGACTTGCAGGAAGAACTTGGTGAGAATTTTCTTGACTTTTTAGGGTTTAATCCATTGAAGCCGTCTATTGATATCAAGTTAGTGGCCAGCTATGCCAATCCTGACAGCATTGCTATGATTGAGCAGATCTTTCTGGAATATCCACAGGTTCAGGAAGTGTTTTATCAGGAATCTCTGGTTAATCTTGTGAATGAGAATGTTCGGAAGATTAGCGTGATTATGTTGATTTTTAGTGGGTTTTTATTCTTTATTTCTATAGCATTGTTTAATAATACCATTCGCTTGTTGGTCTATAGTAAGAGGTTTATTATCAAAACGATGCAATTGGTTGGAGCTACGCGGTCTTACATATTAAGACCATTTCTGATAAAAGGTATTACAAATGGTTTGGCTGGTGCTTTCATTGCTAGTTTGATGTTCCTGTCAGTGGTTTATGTGGCTCAGAAGCAGGCACCTGATCTGATTGTTTTCACAAGCAGAGAAATTGTAGGTAGTATGATGCTTTTTATTTTTTTAATGGGAGCCCTTATGGCTTGGCTTTCAACTTGGTTTGCGGTAAGCAAGTATTTGCGCTCTGATCAGGATGCTTTGTATTATTAATGTGAAATTTGATTTGTGAGATATGGCTAAAAAAAGTTCTAAAGAATCCAATGAGTCCGGGATCGGATTTGCATTCGGACCTCAAAATTACCGTTTGTTATTGATAGGCCTGGTAGTTATCGCGATTGGCTTTATTTTGATGGCAGGTGGAAAGAGTGACGATCCCAATGTATTTAACCCTGAAATTTTCAGCTGGCGAAGAATAACTCTTGCCCCCCTTGTGGTTCTGGCCGGATTTGTAATTGAGGGTATTGCCATTATGAAGAAACCCAAGGTAAATAAATAAGTAAGACAGGTATGGATTGGCTGGAAGCACTTATTCTAGGGATTATTCAGGGGTTTACCGAGTTTTTGCCTGTCTCTAGCTCCGGGCATCTTGAGCTCGGGAAGGCCTTGCTTAACATTGAAGCTCAGGAAGATATAACTTTTACCGTTGTGGTTCACGGGGCAACAGTTCTGTCCACTCTTGTCGTTTTTTTTAAAGAAGTTTGGCGGCTTTTGAAAGGTAGCTTACAGTTTAAATGGAACCCTGAAACACAATACGTGGCTAAAATTGTTGTGTCTATGATTCCGGTTGTAATTGTTGGTTTGTTGCTTGAGGATTATATTGAGAGCTTTTTTGGCGGCAAGATTCAATTTGTAGGGATTATGCTAATCATTACCTCTGTTCTCCTTAGCATGACTTATTTCCTCAGGAATAGAATCATGGAGAAGAAATTTGGATATGGATCTGCATTTATAATGGGGATTGCCCAGGCCTTTGCAGTTTTGCCGGGGATATCCAGATCAGGGGCTACCATCGCCACAGGACTTCTTATGGGAAATAATAAGAAGGACATTGCGCAATTTTCTTTTCTGATGGTGCTTGTTCCCATTATTGCTGCAAATATTAAATCTTTGATTGGTTTTGAAGGAAGCGAAATGAGTACTGCTGTTGGTAGTATTCCACTTCTAATAGGTTTTCTGGCTGCTTTTTTATCCGGGTGGCTGGCGTGCTCATGGATGGTCAATCTGGTTAAGAAAGGCAAGCTGATCTGGTTTGCTGTTTACTGTTTTGTTATTGGCTCTATAGCCATTATGACTGGTTTTATTGCATAATATGTCTGAGCAAAATTCTGTTAGTCCGGAAGCTCAAAAATGGCTTGACGGACAGGTGATCTTTTTGAACAAGCCTATTGGCTGGACTTCCTTCGATCTGGTTAGAAAGGTTAGGTATGGAATTCGGAATAATTTTGGCCTGAAGAAAATAAAAGTTGGACACGCAGGCACTTTGGATCCTCTTGCTACCGGTATGATGGTGATTTGTACAGGTAAGTCAACGAAAACTCTGGTGGATTACCAGGATTTAAGCAAAGAGTATATAGCAGGCATTCGCTTTGGTGCAACTACTCCATCTTTTGACTTGGAAACAGAGCCTGATGCAAGTTTCCCAATTGAACAGATTACCAAAGAATCATTAGAACTTGTTCTTTCTGAAATGATTGGTGCACAAATGCAGGTGCCTCCCTTATTTTCTGCAAAGAAGATTGGAGGCAGACGAGCATATGACATCGCCAGGGAAGGGAATACTGTAAAAATCAATCCCAATTCGATAGAGTTTTATTCTATTGACCTGCTTAGTTTTGAGTTGCCAGACATCGAAATCCGTGTTTCCTGCAGCAAAGGAACCTACATTCGTTCTCTTGCCAGAGACCTGGGATTAGCTCTGGATTCAGGAGCCCATCTTATTTCTCTATCACGTACCGCTATTGGTCCTCATAGGCTTGATAAAGCACTGAATATTGATGATTTAGATAATTATTTAAAATAATTGCAACAAATCCAAAATTGCTGCGTATAACACACTTTACAAAAATCAAGAAGGTCTTAGATGAAATTATCAAAGTTTAAGTACGATCTCCCCGAGAAATTAATTGCTTTGTACCCGGCTGCGCACCGTGATGAATCCAAATTAATGGTGCTGTGGAAAGATACCGGCAAAATCGAACACCATAAGTTCAAGGATATTCTTCAGTTTTATGATAACCAGGATGTTATGGTATATAACAATACCAAGGTTTTTCCTGCTCGTCTTAAAGGAAACAAAGAGAAAACCGATGCTGAAATCGAAGTATTTTTATTAAGAGAATTGAAGCAGGAGCAGAGATTATGGGATGTTTTGGTTGATCCGGCAAGAAAAATCCGAATTGGCAACAAACTGTATTTCGGCGATGATGATATGCTGGTTGCGGAGGTTATTGATAATACTACATCAAGAGGAAGAACTCTCAGATTCTTGTATGACGGCTCGTATGATGAGTTCAAAAAGACGCTTTATGAGTTAGGAGAGACCCCTCTTCCCAAGTTCATCAATCGTGAAGTGGTTCCGGAGGATAAAGAGCGATATCAGACTATTTATGCTAAGCATGAAGGCGCTGTTGCAGCACCAACTGCCGGAATGCATTTCAGTCGTGAGTTGATGAAGCGACTGGAGATTAAGGGTGTAGATTTTGCATATGTTACTTTGCATGTAGGATTAGGGAACTTTCGTTCGGTTGACGTGGAGGATTTGACTAAGCACAAGATGGATTCTGAAACGATTGAAATTCTTGAAGAAGCTACCAGAGTTGTGAATACAGCAAAAGAAAATGGCCATCGTGTTTGTGCAGTGGGCACAACAACAATGCGTACTCTTGAGAGTTCTGTATCAACCCAGGGATTTCTTAAGCCATTTGAAGGATGGACAAATAAATTTATTTTTCCACCTTATGAATTTAGTGTTGCTGACTCTATGGTGAGCAATTTTCATTTGCCATTGACTACACTGATGATGATGGTTTCAGCCTTTGCAGGGTATAATCGTCTGATGGATGCATATAAGGTTGCTATAAAAGAAAAATATCGGTTTGGCACTTATGGTGATGCCATGCTTATCTTGTAAGTACAGGAGTTAGATTTCGTTTGGAGCCTGATGCTCCGGGTCTATTATTTCGCGGTACTTCTTTACGACGAGTTTAAAATCTTCCCAGGAATCTTTTTTTAACTGCGGATTTCTCAGTAAAGCAGATGGATGGTATGTTGGCATAACCAGAAAATTCTCCCATTCCATCCATTTGCCCCTGATTTTTGTGATTCTTGCTTCCGGATCAATTAATCCTTTTACGGCTGTTGCCCCAAGCAAAACCAGTATTCGGGGCCGGATAATACTAATCTGCTTAAAAAGCCAGGGCAGGCATGCATCGCGCTCTTCAGGCTTTGGGTCGCGGTTTTGGGGTGGACGACATTTCACGATGTTTGCGATGTATACATGTTCCTCTCTGGTAAACCCGCATGCCGAGAGTATTTTGTCTAATAATTGTCCGGATTTCCCAACAAATGGTACTCCCTGAAGATCCTCTTCATGACCCGGACCTTCACCGATAATCATGATTTCTGCATACGGATTTCCCATTCCAAAAACTGCATTTTTACGTTTGGTATGCAATTCACAAAGTGTACAATTACTTACCTCCTGACTCATTTTGAGGAATTCCTTTTCAACCATGATTAATGCTTTTGGGATTACATATTTTAAGGAGACTGTTTAAGAAGTTTTTTTGAAAATGTATTATGCAGATTATTCACAATCATTACGTAAATGCCAGCTGGCATTTCTTCCAGATTAAGGGTTTCATGATGACTGACTCCCTGAATGTGGAGTTCTTTTCGCCAAACTTCTTTGCCCTGTAAATTTAATATTCTGATGCTTGTCTCACCATTCAGCCCGGTGAGTTGTAATTCAAAGCGACCATCTGAAGGATTTGGAAAGATTGTGTAATTGAAGTCGTTTTCAATCAGTTTTATATTTGTTCGGATACCCTGGATAAGTATATTATCAATTCCGGTACCGTAACTTAAGTCTTCAGTATCATTATACTGAAAGCCAATTTGAATTTCCTCTGAGTTAAAATCCTGGGGAATATCAACACTCATTGTACGCCAAATGTATTTTGGTCCAAAACCACTAACACCAAGTTTTTTCAGTTCAACCCAGGTGTCGGTTGGTGACCGGCGAATCCAGATCTTCAGGAAATCGGCTGAGTTGAGCCTTTTCAAAGTATAATCGAATCCTAGTGTAACGGACTGATAACCTGACAAATCAAGCCGTGGAGTGATGGCCATGTCTTTTGAATTGGCTGAATATCCGTTCGCAAAAGAATTAGCTGCCAGAAATACACTCTCATTTTCGGTGTCCATCTCATGTAACCCGGCATCCCCCCAACGGAATCCGTTTACTGATCCCAGAATTATCCAACCGTGACTTTCTGATTCGAAATCTTCAGAGTATGGAAGAGCCATAATCCCTTTTGGGGTGAAGGAAATAGTGTTTCCTGGTTCTGATTCTCCATCAGGTCCGCCTGAATAGAAGGCAGTTACATAATATGAGTAAGACACTCCTTCCTGAATATCCGTATCGGTATATGCCGACGTTGTAGTGCTTGCCAGGTGTTCACCATTTTTGTAAATCACATAGTTTTCAAAACCATCTGTATACAAGTTTAACCAATCAAGCTTAAGCTCTCCATCTGAGAGATTGAATGTCAGATCAACCGGTGGATAAAGAGAAACAATGTTTACTTCAAATGTGATGCTGTCTCCATAATTTACCACATTGAAAAGATCGAGCCCTCCTTTGCCCCCATTCCCATTGTTATACAGGAAGCTTGATGGGTTAGTTCCATCGTTCATCTCAAATCGATTATTCCCAAGAGGAGCCGCACTGAATGAACCATTTTCAGTTAGTGTTCCACCCGCACGATAAACATAAATCTCATCTGGAGGTCCACCTGCATTTCCTCGCCCTGCCGCTGGATTTATCCGGTAAACAATCAGGCCTTCGCCCGGAATACTGCTATCATATAACCCTTCCCGTTTGCGATACTCCAGTACAAAATATTCTAAGGGATGCAAGGGGGATGAAATTCTATAAATATTGTTTTCAGGATTCTGGAGGGGGTAAATAGAGTAGGTTCCTGACTCTGAAATTTCAGGTACAGAAGCGATCCAATCTCCATATTTGTATTTCATAAAAGCACCCATGTAACCGTGTCCGCTGGATTGATCCATGATATCATACGGGCCACAGGCTGTGGGTGCCCCGGTGTCTGTATAATGGTACAAGTCTGGCGCCCCCAACACATGAAAAAACTCATGGCATAGCGTTCCTACATTGAAGGTTCCTTCAAGCATGAATAAGTAATCTCTTACTACCAGGCCACGAATAGTAGCTGTTTGTGAATATAGTGACCAGCGATGAGGCCAGAGCAATGTTGACCAGGCAGTTGTTCCACCTTTAATAGTAAAACAAACATTATCTACATTGCCATCATTATTGGCATCCAGGTTCAGAGTGTCAGGAATCTGATCTCTTACGAATTCTATAGCCTTTTTAAGCAGTGTATGCTCTCTTCCTGTTTTCTGTCCGTCTGTGTATCCCTCAGGGTTTGCGGCTGAATGGGGCATAAAATATGCCCGGGGATGTTCAGAAGTATATGAAATATTAATGGTGTCAGGAGAGTTTGGATAATGGTAGGTATCTACAAAAAGCCTCTCATACGACACTTCATGGTAGTAGTGTTTCAAAGATCGCTTATCCATTGCATCGTATGAATCGAAATACTCTTCGCGTGGGGTTTCGAAGATGCTGTCATCAGCAAAGGAAATGTATATCGACAGCTGATTAACTTGTCCGCTTGTGGGGGCATCAGTCATCCCTTTCATACGCATGGGAGCCAGGAAATCCTCTCGTTTCTGACGATACAAATTTTCTGAGATTTTGGCACCCGGAATTAGTCCGACATCTGCTGGATTAACAGAGTTGACCAGGTGTTTTGATGGAATTACTAGATCTCCCTGCCTGATACCATAATAGAAATATCCGTCATCAGGATTTAAGACTATTGTGAATCCTTTACTATCATGCAGATAGTTGTAGAATTCGTCACCTGAAGCCAGACAATTGAATTTTGTTCCGTCAGGTTGTTCAATTGTCATTGCTACGTTTCTCAAATGATCGGCTTTGGCAACCTGGCTAACCATCAGGCTCACAAATAAAAGAAGGAAGAAGAATCTTTTTATCATTTGGTATTTATTCAATAATTATTTTTTTCATGTAGACTCGTTTGGCAAATCTGGCTTGCAGCAGGAAAATCCCGGGCTTTAATGATCTAACATCCAGTCGATATTCGGTATTTGATCCGTTAGCCCTTCGACTCTGCTCAGGGGCCGGGTAACTGAGTCTCTGAGTCAACCGTTCGGCATCGCTGAGCGACTGGTGGCTGAGCGAAGTAGAAGCCCGATGTTCCAGCACTAATTTTCCCTGCAAGTTAAACAATTGCAAGTAAACATGCTCAGTCTGGTTCTGTAGAAACCTGATGGATATCTGATCTCTGGCAGGATTTGGATAGACTAGAAAACCATCATCCCATTCTATGTTTTCAACTGAAGAGTTAATTCTGAAGTCTAAGACCATTCTCATTGTATCTGGCTGACAATGATCATTATATACTACCTGGGTAACGGTGTATAGCTCAAATTCCTGATACTTATTTTGCGGATTGCTTTCAGTAGAAGTTTTCCCATCTCCAAAATCCCACCAGAAATAGTCGGCATTTTTTGAAGCGTCAGTAAACTCGGCCAGGAGCCCGTCAGTGTTCGCTTCAAATCCTGCGATGGGTTTCAATGTAACTTGTATTTGATGATCTTTTTCTAACAAATCCAAGTGATTGAGAAGTAAAGTGGTGTTTTTACTTCCTCCTGTTTTGTATGAGACTTCATGAGGCCCTTCTGTATAGGCATATCGGGGTTCAGCTCCTTCACCAAAGTTCCAGTACCACGAGCTGATTTCACCAGTTGATTCACTGGAAAAAAGAATATTCTGGAACTGGCAGGCATTTGAATCATTAACGGAGTATTGTGGTACCGGAGGATCATCTATCTCCCAAATCCGAATATTGTCAATGGCTGCACCATAACCCTGTCCGTTAAAATCATTATAATAAAAACCAATTTGTATTGGTCCGTATCTGGCTTCTTCAGGAAAATAGTAATAAACAGTCTCCCAGTCGCCCCATAAACCGGTAGAGTCAAGTTTTGAAATGGGGTACCATAGTCCGTTATCGTATCTCCGGTACATCAGAAAAAGGTAATCAACACCGGGTTTCTGCTTAAAGACGTAATCAAAACTAATGGCTACATGTTCAATATTTCTGATATCGAGGCTTGGCGAAATAAGATAGTCAGTTACCTGGATTGAAGGATCGGCATGGTCAGACCTGATGCTGATCACGTGTCCGTTATTTCCCGGAATATCCAAATCTGCTGCTGCTCCCCATCTGAATCCCTGAAGTGTATTTTTAAGCTCCCATTCATTGGGATTAAGCTCAAATCCATTTTCAAAGGGCAAGACAATGTTGGGTACAGGTGTTACTGTAATATCATCGGTAGTTTCAGATTCACCTTCATCGCCGCCAATATATGAAGCGGTAATATGATAGGTATAGTCTCTTCCATTTTCTAATTCAAGATCTCTGAAACTATTTGTCACGGGAGTTGCAATGAGTTCTTCGTCGCGGTAAATATTGTAATGTGAAAAATCATTAATCACCAGCTCATCCCATAGTAGTTGAACAAAGCTGTCTCCGGGCAATGACTGAAACGATCCGGGCCTGTCGTGCATCGGGATATTATCCGGCTGAATCCAAAAAATTGCAGCTTGTCCTTTGGTAAAATTGCCTCCGCCAGCGGCCATGTTTTCTAAGCGGAAATAGCCGTTTCCGGCACCATTCCAACCCCAGTTGAAATGGAAATATGACTCACTATGAAAACCATCTATGTTAAAGGCATGACCGCTTCCTCCATTCGGGTTAGATCCGATATAGATGAGTGGACGACCGTTGATCAGTTCCTGACGAAGCATGATGAACCAGTCTCTTTCAGAATACCTTTCCTTTTCTCTCACTTGCATACCCTTGTAGAAGCGAAAATGGTTTTTTAGTGCCTGGATGGCATAGACTGAAGTATTTGCTCCGGATTCATCCGGACCGTAGTTCATATAAGTTGCAACTCCGGCGTGGTATAGCAGAAGTGCTGAGGCATCATCAGGATAAGTCGGATGCATATTCCCCCACTGATATGCAGTATCAAAACTGGCTGTCTGAAGTCCGTATTCAGGGTGATTAGTCGGAGTATAAGAATTCGAACCCACGCCGCGTTCTGGCCAGTTCCATTTGTTCATTGCCTGTCCCATGGCTACTGCAACACATCCTACAAGGGCATGCCGGCCATCATCATCAGACGGGCAGTATTTATTCCATGGGCTTCCCTGTCCCCAGCTGGCCTCAACCAGGGGCTCAACCCGGGTGTCTTGCATGAATGTCATCCCCTTGGTTGATTTTAATCTCGAAACTGAGCTGGGTTTAATCAGCTGAATCCATTCTCTGATTAGTGGATGATCGGGGGAATCCGGAAAAATGGATTCTTGTGAATATCCAATGATATCAGCCTGGTTATCGTTATAAAAATAGATCAGGAATCCCTTTGGTTCAAACTCTGCAAGGTAAAGGTCAGAATCAGCTGAAGAAAGAAGCTTGAGTTCTGATAATGCGGGAGAGCTTTTAAGCGAAGAAGTCTGTTCCTGCATCCAGTTCAGAGCAAATTCCCTTGCCTGATCCTCCTGTGCCTGGAGTCTCGATTGCCCCGTTAGAAGCATTCCCAGAACGCACATTATCACCCACCAATAAGCCTTCTTTTCCATTTATCCTGTTATATGGGAGGCACAAGATACGAAACTGCAAGGATACATAGAGTTGGCTCATTAGAAGGCGAATTAAAAACACCTCAAAACTTCACTCTGGCCTGCAGTGTGATATTGCGTGGTGCCCCGATATCCCCGGGTCTGCCCATATATTCTCTATTTAGGAGGTTCCTTGCTATCAGATTAAACCTTATGAACTCATTGATTTTCCATGCCAGGCGCATATCCATTAGCAAAAATCCGGAGTTATTATTCTCCCAGTAATCGGGATATCCCGGAAGGAAATAATTGCCATAAAAGCGATCGAGAAATACCTCGTCTACATTAATCATTTTACTGATATACTTAATATTTACGCCAAGTAGCAGACGCTTTGTTTCAGCCTCAAAATCAGCTTTAAAAGAATGCTTATGCCTGTATTTCAGGATGTATTCATCTGGCTCTAATCCTTCCTCAGCTAATTTGTTAAGATCAACTGGAAGCATAAAAGTGTAACCAGTAATAATCCGAAACACAATCGGGGAGTAAGATACTTCACCCATAAAGGTGAGTTCAGCTCCTGTGATGCGAGCATTCCCAATATTCATTGCTTTAAATCCCAGGTAATCATAACTGGGAATTTGGACTGAATCAGGAAGGTGCATTCCGAAAGTGTATTCGATCATATTGTTGTATTTGGTCTGGAAAAGTGCCAGATCAGCATATCCTCTCCAGTTTCCCAGAGATATTCCCTGTTTTACTCCAATTTCTGCACTCCATCCCTTCTCAGGATTCAAATCGACATTCGGAAGAATCTTTAATCCTCCCACTTTGGCATCTGCAAATTTCTCAGCAAGTGATGGAAAGCGGTAACCTTGTCCTAAGGAAGATCTTAGGAATGTAGCCTTGCCAATCCGGTAATTTAATCCTGTTCGCAAAACAGGTAAAGCATTATAAGACAGTCCGTCAAGCATATTCATTTCCCACCTGACACCCCCTGATACTTTAACTCTTTCACCCACCCTGGCATCGAGCTGCGAATAGACGGCGTAATTTGCTGAGCTGTGATTATCAAGCAGTCTGGCCTCAATTTTTGATTGCGTTACAGAGCTTCCGCTTGACCACACAATTCCGTTCTTAAAATTCTTCTGATACCTGTAGTCTGTGTAAACGGTTCTTGCATAGCTGCTTTTGTCTTTGTTAAGAGTGGCATTTCCTATGGTAAATATTCTTGATTTCAAAGAATGTTTCCCCCCCTTTGCTGTGCTGTATTCTGCGTACGGATCAATGTTATACCTTAAACCCAGATAGGGATCATAAGTTACTGGATTCTGTCTGTATGCTCCTGAGTCAGCATCCTGCCATATCAAGAATTGAGAAGCATCAACAGACATAATACTGCTTGATATACCGACTATTAATCCCGGTGCTTTTTTAAATCGATATCGCAAATTTAAATTTCCCCTTCCGCGTTTCTCATACTCCAGTTCTCTGTATCCATCATCCTGGTAATAATTACCACTGAACATTACATCCAGATTTCCTATTTTCCTCAGGTGTGACACAGTGGCCCCGGCAAAAACTGGTGAACGATCCCACCAGACCATCTCCTGCCTCTTTGGCTTCATGTAAATACCGCTGAAAAGCGTTACCTCTGTTGTTGGTTC
Source organism: Bacteroidota bacterium (assembly GCA_034658635.1). Taxonomy (GTDB): domain Bacteria; phylum Bacteroidota; class Bacteroidia; order Bacteroidales; family UBA12481; genus JABHCC01. The sequence goes on from JAYEFL010000367.1 coordinate 22,859, forward strand.
ATCCCCTGGAAACTTATTGCGCAAATGAATAACTCCGTTTAGTGCCGCAGAGCCATATAAAACAGATGATGCACCCTTGATTACTTCAATCTGATTAATATTTTCAACCGGTAGATAGCTCCACTTGATATCTCCTGCATCTCCAGCGATCATTGGCATATCATCTACAAGCATCAGAATCCGGCTTCCGGCACCATAACTCCAGCCACTTCCTCCCCTTATACTCGCCTGGCCTTCAATAATATCAATGCCTGATGTTTTCTCAAGAATCATATCCAGTGATGTGATGTTTTGATTTGATAATTGCGTGGATTTTATGACCTCCATTGAAACCGTGACATCCGATAATTTCTGCTCATAGCGTCCGGCACTAACCACTACTTCATCAAGTATTCTGGTGCTGACCTGCATGCTGACATTCAGAATAATTGATTTGCCTGTTTCAGCAGAAACAGTTTCGAAAGAAGTTTCATATCCAACGAAAGAAAAAGAGATAATGTGCTCTCCGGGTTCAATATAAAACGCATAATTTCCCTCGTTGTCCGTTATTGCGCCCCCTTTTCCATCAATACCTACATTCACAGCCACCATTGACTGTCTGGTTTTTTCATCTGTTACCTTGCCGCTGACAGCAAGCTTTTCTTGTCCTGACACCGAAACGAACAGTGAAATAAATAATATGGATATGATTACTCTCATGATATTGAATTAAGTCTTATGGATTTGTTATCACACCAATTTCTATTCCATAGCATTAAAAAAATGGACGATTACATACAAAAATAGAAATATATATATATGTTTGAGGTTATTATTAAAGATTACCCTAATTTTTTAATCATGAAAAAACTTTTGACATTTTTTGCCGCGATAGTAATGACCGGCAGTGTGATGGCCGGTGGATTGGTTACAAATACCAACCAAAGTGCCTTGTTTACAAGGTTTCTGAGTAGAAATGCCTCAACTTGGATTGATGCTGTTTACTTTAATCCGGCAGGATTGTCGACACTAGGGGATGGTTTTTACCTTTCTTTGAACAACCAGACAATAGGACAGACAAAGTCGATTCTGAACAACTATTCCTATCTAACAGATACCCCAAAGGAATATATTGGCAATGTAAGCGCACCTTTGTTCCCTGGGGTTTATATGGCCTATAATACCGGTAAATGGTCATTTTCTGCAGGATTCAACCCAATTGGAGGTGGTGGTGGCGCAACCTACGACAATGGTTTGCCCTCATTTGAAATGGGAATCGCTGATCTTGTGCCTCTGTTAGTAGGCCAGGGCTTTGCAACTTCACAATATGCAGCAGATATCTTCTTTGAAGGTTCATCTGTTTATTTTGGCTATCAGGGTAATATTGGCTATAAAATAAACGATATGTTTTCGGTGGCACTTGGTATACGATTAGTTTCAGCTGCTAACACATATCAGGGTCATCTGAAAAATATTCAGATTAATCCAAACTTTCCAGCTTTTGGAACACAGTATTCAGGAGAAATGGTTCTGGCAAGTGAGTTCTTTACTTCCGGGGCAGCTACCATGAATGGATTAGCTGATGGAGCCAATCAATACTTTACCGGACTGCAGCAGATCGTTGCTGGTGGTGGCGGAGGTCTTTTACTTACCGAAGGAGCCCTAGCCGGATTATCTGATATTCAGATTGCTCAGATTCAGGGAATTATTGGTGCTGCTGGTCAGGATGTCACAGGCTTAACCATCGGGAAAGCACAAATTATACTCGGAGCAGCTGCAGCGGGATTTGCTGAAAATGCTAATACCATGAGTGCATATGCTGCTGGCACTCAAGATATTCTGGTAGATGCTGAGGAAACAGGGATGGGTTATGCTTCGATCATCAGTGTAAACTTTAAACCTTCGGATAAACTGAACATTGCTGTAAAATATGAAACGCAAACCAATCTGGTGCTAACAACCAAAGTGTTTGATAATAAAGGTGGAGGTATTTTCAGCGATGGAAGCACAACCATTGCTGATATGCCGGCTCTTTTAGCTGCTGGTATTCAGTACAAGCCATTTGATAAGTTTACGATTTCTGGCAGCATGAATTTATATTTTGATAAAAATGTAGATTATGATGGCAGCGAATCGCTGGATATCAATATGATTGATAAGAATTTTAAAGAATTTGCTATCGGACTTGAGTACGGGATTACTGAGAAACTGCGTGCCAGCACCGGCTGGATAGGTACCTTCACCGGTGTCAACTCATTATATCAGAACGACCAGAGATACAGCCTCAACACAAACACATTTGGAGGAGGATTTGGATTCCGCATCAATGATATGCTCGATCTTAACCTGGGAGCTCAGTACACCTTCTACGAAGAAGGTTCAAAAGCATTCGATTATATGCTGGGTGCTAACGCTATCCCGGTAATTGAAACCTACAACAAAACCACCTGGGTTTTGGCAGTAGGACTTGATTTTACGTTCTAGAAGATAGAACATTTAACCCCTATGATACCAACACGTCAGGATGCGCTTTCGTTGCTTAAGCGATATAATCAAAATGAAAGTCTTATCAAACATGCACTTGCTGTAGAGGCAGTGATGAGACATTTTGCATCATTAAATGGTGAGGATGTAGAAAAGTGGGGAGTTATCGGACTCATACATGACCTGGATTATGAAAAATATCCGGAGCAGCATTGTACCATGACCCGCAAAATTCTGGAAGAAGAACAATGGCCTGAGGAATACATC
>JAYEFL010000368.1:0-25486 GCA_034658635.1 Bacteroidota bacterium
TCCAATACAAAAACACCAACAAGGTAATATTAATCGATTCTTTCTACATTTGCACACAATTAAAGGCTCAAGGCTCAAGGCTCAAGGCTCAAGGCTCAAGGCTCAAGGCTCAAGGCTCAAGGCTCAGGGCTCAAGGCTGACGAGTCCCAAAATAATGAAAGAAAATAGTAAGCAAGCAAAAATCGATCAACGTTACCTCCGCATGGCCAGTATCTGGGCAGAGAACTCCTATTGTAAGAGACGAAAAGTGGGGGCTTTGATAGTGAAGGATAAAATGATTATTTCGGATGGATACAATGGTACACCCACCGGATTTGAAAATATTTGCGAGGATGAGGATGATAATACAAAAGCTTATGTGTTACATGCCGAAGCCAATGCTATTACCAAAGTAGCAAAGTCGAATCAGAGTTCTGAGGGTGCAATTCTCTATATCACTGCCTCACCCTGCATTGAATGTGCAAAACTCATTATTCAGGCCGGTATTCAGCGTGTTGTTTATTCAGATAAATACAGGTGTGAAGAAGGTATACAATTACTAGACCGGGCAGGCGTAAAAACAGATTACATAGAACTATGAACAGGTGAATTATAGAAACTCAAAATTCAGCATTTGGCTGCCGGTAATTATTAGTCTTTCCGTTGTAGGAGGGATACTTCTTGGCAATCTTGCTCAAAGAAATGCCATGAATCAAAGGCCTTTGAGGGTGTTTTCACCTCCGGATAAAATTTCTTCAATCCTGAATTTTGTAGAGACTAATTATGTGGATTCTGTTGATCGGAAATCATTAAATGAGAGTCTGGTTTCTGAAATCTTAAAACAGCTTGATCCGCATAGCATTTATCTTCCTCCTCGTGATCTTGCAGTTGCCAATGAAACCCTCAGGGGAAATTTTGATGGAATAGGAGTTCAGTTTAACATGGTTGAAGATACGATCCTGGTTATTCGGGCAATTAATGGAGGGCCTTCAGAAAAGGTCGGTATTATGGCAGGCGACCGGATTGTTGCAGTGAATGATACAATTGTGGCCGGGGTCAAGATGCCAGAAGATTCAATTATCGGGATGCTTCGCGGACTAAGAAACTCAAAAGTGAGGGTTGGAATCCAGAGAAAAAATGTTGAGGATGAGCTTGAATTTACTATCACGCGTGGAAAAATTCCACTTTACAGCATTGATGTATCCTATATGGTTACAAGTGAAATAGGATATATAAAAACCACAACTTTCTCACAGTCAACCTACTCTGAGTTTGAAACTCATCTCAAAAAACTTCGGGATGAGGGATGTACAAAACTGATTTTAGACCTGCGGGATAATGGCGGAGGAATAATGGGACCAGCAATTAAGCTTTCAGATGATTTTCTGCCTGAAAATAGTCTGATTGTTTATACTGAAGGACACTCCCGCCCCCGGGAAGATTTTTTTTCGACAAAAAATCAGCTGGGTAAAGATTTAGAATTGGTTATTCTGATAGATGAAGGATCTGCCTCTGCATCAGAAATTGTGGCAGGCGCCATTCAGGACAATGACCGCGGAACCATTATTGGTCGCAGATCCTTTGGAAAAGGATTGGTACAGGAGCAGGCTACCCTTTCAGACGGTTCTGCAATACGACTAACCACAGCCCGATATTATACTCCAACTGGCCGAAGCATACAGAAGCCTTATGAGAATGGTAAGACTGATTATTATATGGATATTCACAGAAGATTTCAGCAGGGTGAGTTCCTTGAAAAAGACAGCATTCACCTTCCTGACTCGCTGAAATTTATTACACACGGGGGCAAAATTGTATACGGAGGGGGTGGGATTATGCCAGATGTTTTTGTACCCTATGATACTGTAGGAGTCACTAATTACCTCAGGAGAGTTACGAACCTCGGACTTGTATACAAAATGGCTCTCAGGTATGCGGATAACCATCGTGATGAACTGAGTATTTTTAAAACCGGATTGGAGATAAATAATTATCTGAAAAAACAGAAGCTCAAAGAAGAATTTCTGGCATTCATAAAAGAGAATAATGGTCCGGCTCAAACCAGTCAGTTCGCAGAATCTGAAGAGATCATTCTTACCCAGTTAAAAGCATATATCGCCAGAAATATTCTTGACAATGATGGTTTTTATCCAATTATCCTTCAAATTGACACCACGCTGAAAGCTGCGATCAGAGTACTGTCTGGAGATAATAGCTAAGAAAAATCTAATCTCTTTTAAACCCTTCTTGAATTTCTACATCCAAGAAAGTAGAAAACAAATTAATAGGAGGAAATATTATGAAAATGAGAACTAGATTAACAAGTTTTGGATTAGTTGCCCTGCTTCTTTTAGGATCAGGAACAACATTTGCACAAAGAAGTGGCAAAAGAATGAACCGCAACACTCAAAACCCTCAAATGAGATTTCAACAGAACAGACTAGGAATGGCAAACATTCTTGATCTGACAGAAGATCAACAAAAACAATTTCAGGAAATCAGAATCAGTCATCAGAAAGAAATGGTCTATGATAATAACCTGATCAGAGAAAAGGAAGCACATCTCCAAACACTGCTCAGTGCAGTAGACAGAGATATGAAGGCAATCAACAAAACCATTGACGACATTTCATCTTCAAAAGGAGAACTGATGAAGAAAAGAATCGCCAATCGGGAGGATATGAAATCTATTTTAACCCCGGAACAAATTGAAAAGATTGGAGCATTTGGCCCCGCAATCGGAAGAAAAGCAGGTCGCGGTTTTGGTCAGAGACAAGGATTCACTCAGGGCCAAGGTTTCGGTCAGAGACAAGGTTTTACTCAGGGTCGTAGAGGCGCAATGGGCCCGTGTGGTGCCGGAATTGGACCTGGAAACAATCAAAAGGGAATGAATGGCAGAGGTTTTAACACTCCTTCAAACAAACCAGGTGCTGGATTTGGCGCAGGTTTCTAAAACCCGGTAATTCTAAATAAAAAACACCGGTCTGGAAAGTAATTTGCATCAGCAAATGAACTCCGGGCCGGTTTTTTTGTTACTTTATCACACCAAATATCAACCCCATGATTCAAAGATTCCGTTATCTAATAATCTCTTCTCTTATCATCACCCTTTTCAGTTGCCAGCCTCAGGAGCAAACCTTGAGAATACTGGTCACAACCGATGTACATGGAGCCTTTTTTCCGATTGATCCAATCACCGGGAGGAAGCTGAATGCTTCCATGGCCCACATTAGCACCTATCTGGAAAATGAAAGGAAAGCCCACCCTGATGAGCTTATTGTTTTAGATAATGGAGACATTATCCAAGGAGATCCCTCTGTCTATTTTTACAATTTTGAGAACACAGCAACGGAACACTTGTTCACCAAAACCATGCACCTTCTCGGATATGATGCGGCCACTATTGGCAACCATGATATTGAAGCCGGCCATGATGTTTATGACCGAATCAGAGATGAACTAAATATTCCATGGCTGGCTGCCAATTGCATTAATACGGATAATGGAGAACCATATTTTGAGCCCTATACCATAATCAAAAGAGGTCAAATAAAAGTGGCTGTTCTGGGTCTTATTACCCCGGGGATTCCTAAATGGTTACCTGAAAATATTTGGTCGGGAATGGAATTTAAGGATATGATAGAAAGTGCCAAACATTGGGTTCCTGTGATTTTGGAGCAGGAAAAACCTGACATACTGATAGGATTGTTCCACTCTGGATTAGAATATACTTACAACGATCAGGATGAAAACACTCCGGAAAATGAAAATGCTGTACGCCTGGTAGTACAGCAAGTAGCAGGTTTTGATGTCGTTTTTGCTGGTCATGATCACCTTACATGGAATGAGTATCAGCTTGATCCTGAGGGAGATTCAGTGTTGATTCTTGGTTCGGGAAGTAAAGCAAGAGAACTGGCCGGGGCCAATATTCAACTTAAGAAAAAAGGCAGGAAGTGGGAAGTGCTTCAACTAATTGGTCAAAATATCTCAATCAAATCCGTAGAACCCAATCCTGCATTCTCAATAAGCTTTGAAAAGGAAATTGCAGACGTAAAGAATTATGTAAATCAGAAAGTAGCCGAATTGATCACCCCCTTGACAACCCGAGATGCCTTTTTTGGGCCCTCAGCATTTATGAGCCTTATTCATCGTGTGCAACTTGGAATCTCCGGAGCCGATATTTCCTTTGCAGCACCTTTGTCATACAGTACCTGGCTAAAACCCGGAATGCTTACAATGGATGACCTGTTTGATCTGTACAGATTTGAAAATCTCCTGTATACAATGAGTCTCACCGGACAAGAAATCCTTGATTATCTCAACTATTCTTACAGCAACTGGATTAACCATATGGATTCACCGAAGGATCATCTGATCAAATTCAAACAAAATAAAGACGGATCCCTGAGAACTGCAACCAACTATTATAATTTTGACTCAGCTCTCGGGATAAATTACATAGTGGATGTACAAAAAGAAGCCGGCCGGATGGTCACTATTTCCGGATTATCCAATGGTGATCCATTTGACTTGAAAAAAACCTACAGGGTTGCCATTAATTCCTACCGCGGAAACGGAGGAGGAGGTCATCTTACACAAGGAGCCGGCCTAGCGGAAGATAAGCTGGCAGGCAGAATAATTAAATCAACCGATAAAGATCTCAGATTTTATATGAAAGGATGGATGGAAGAACAGAAAATTATAGAGGTCGAAACAATAAGAAACTGGGAAATAATCCCAGAAGAATTGGTAAACAAAGGCAGGGAGATTGATTACAAAATCCTATTCAGAAATTGATGTATCCCTTTTTGAATCAACTCAGGCTGCTCAAAGAATCCCATATGCCCGGCATTTTCAGCAATCAATCTTTCTGAATCCAGGGGTAAAATCGTCTTCATAGACACAGCCTCATACGAAATAAAGTTATCCTTTCTGCCAATAATATTCAGGCACGAACAGGGAGCCTGAGCCAGCAGTTTACTTCTATCATGTCTTGCTCGCAATCCCAGAATGGCAGCTTTAACAGACTGATCATCCATCCGTTTCGCAATAAGCTTACACAATTCCAAAGCCTTCAAATTTTCAGCAATATGATCATTCGCAAACATATTAGGAATACTCTGGCTCACCAGCAAACTACGATGCCCCTTGTCAATCAGCTTAATCTCCCTATCCCTCTTGTCCTTAACCTCCTCACCATCAGCAAGAGTATGACTATGAAACAACACAAGAGCAGAAAATAAATCAGAACGCTTATCCAACAAAGCCAGCGCAGCATAGCCACCCATAGAATGCCCAAAAAATACAGCTTTTGAAATATCCAGATACCCTAAAACTGCCTCAACAGCATCCCCCATCACTTCCATAGTCGACACCTCAGCAGGCAAACCACTCCCACCATGTCCTGGCAAATCAATGCAAATCACACGATAATCCGAAATAAATCCGCTAACAAAATCCTGCCAAACTTCCAATGAAAGCAAATAACCATGAAGAAAAACCAAGGTCTCACCCTGCCCGGAATCAGAAAAACGAATCGGTATCCCATTAAACTCAATCAACTTAATCATACAAACAATTTTCCACAAAAGTAAAGGTTTTTTAGGATTGCACCTTTTCGAAAAGATCGCCCCGTGCAAACCACATTCGAGGTTTTCGAAAAGGTGCAATCCTGAAAAACCCCTTTAACGAAACAATTTGATCATTATAATTTTAACTTTGTTTTAAATCTTAACCTAATAGCATGCTGAAATTTTTAAATTCATCAATTGGAAAGAAGTTTTTGATGAGCTTATCGGGCTTATTTTTATTATCGTTTTTGCTCGTTCATCTCATCTTAAATTCCTTCATCCTGTTTGACAGTTCAGGAGCATTGTTCAATCAGGCTGCACATTTTATGGCTACAAATCCTATCATTAAGGTAGTTGAACCAGTATTGGCCATAGGATTTGTTTTACACATTATTTATGCCATTATCCTCACTCTTCACAACCTGACTACCAGACCAGTAGGATATGACAAACAAAAGCTGGGGCACTCAAGCAGCTGGTCTTCAAGGAATATGTTTGTTTTAGGATTAGTAGTACTCACCTTCCTTGTAATCCATGTGGCAAACTTTTTCTGGAAAATCAAATTTACTGGTCATGAATTACTTGAACACGGAGTAGTTGATGGCGTGGAAAACGCCTATCATCTCGTTACTACTTTCTTCATTGACTGGTGGTGGATAGTTATTACTTATGTGATTGGATCCATTGCACTGGGCCTGCATTTGTACCATTCTGTTTGGTCTGCACTTCAGACCCTGGGCTTTAGTAATCAGCTGTGGAGGAGAAGATTAACCCGAATTGCATTAGTTATTTCCATTGTAATTGCCGGAGGATTTGCTTTGATCCCTCTATGGGTGAAAATCTCATCAATGCTGTAAGTAGTCAACGAACATTATTAATGAAAAAGTAATGAGTACCATGATAAATTCAAAAATACCTGCCGGTCCTGTTGCTGAAAAGTGGACCAAATATAAGGCCGAACAAGATCTGGTCAACCCTGCCAATAAGCGTAAACTCGACATAATTGTTGTGGGTACAGGCTTAGGGGGTGCTGCAGCAGCCGCTTCTCTCGGAGAACTGGGATTTAAAGTGAAAAACTTTTGCTATTCCGATAGTCCCAGACGGGCACATAGTATTGCTGCCCAAGGAGGTATCAATGCTGCAAAAAACTACCAGAACGATGGTGATAGTATATACAGATTATTTTACGATACAGTAAAAGGAGGAGATTACCGGGCACGTGAAGCCAATGTATATCGACTGGCCGAGGTCAGCAATGATATTATTGACCAATGTGTAACTCAGGGTGTTCCTTTTGCCCGGGATTATGGTGGATATCTTGATAACCGTTCCTTTGGCGGAGCTCTGGTATCACGCACATTTTATGCAAGAGGACAAACAGGGCAACAATTATTACTTGGTGCCTATGGTGCCCTGAACAGGCAAATCGCAGCAGGAAATGTTACGATGCATGTTCGTACTGAGATGATGGATCTTGTAGTAGTTGACGGGAAGGCTCGTGGAATTATTACCCGCGACCTGATCACCGGCGAACTGAATGCGCACTTCGGACATGCAGTAGTTCTTGCTACAGGAGGATATGGAAATGTATTTTTCCTTTCCACAAATGCCATGGGTTCAAATGGTAGCGCTTCCTTTAAAGCCTATAAGAAAGGGGCCATATTTGCCAACCCTGCCTTTGTGCAGATTCATCCAACCTGTATCCCGGTTCATGGTGAAGCTCAGTCTAAACTGACTCTTATGTCAGAAAGTTTACGTAATGATGGGAGAATATGGGTACCCAAAGAAAAAGAGGATGCAGAGAAAATTCGAAAAGAAGAATTAAACCCATCAGATTTACCAGAAGAAAAAAGAGATTACTACCTCGAACGAAGGTATCCTGCTTTTGGAAACCTGGTGCCACGTGACGTTGCTTCCAGAGCAGCAAAAGAAAGATGTGATGCCGGATACGGAGTAGGATCAGGTCAGGCTGTATTTCTGGATTTTGAAGATGCGATCGGACGATTAGGAAAAGCTGCCATTGAAGCCCGTTATGGAAACCTGTTTCAGATGTACGAAAAAATCGTCGATACTAATCCATATGAGACTCCAATGATGATCTATCCTGCCATTCATTATACTATGGGTGGCACATGGGTAGATTATGAATTGCAGACTACTATTCCCGGACTCTTTTCCATAGGTGAAGCTAACTTCTCAGACCATGGTGCTAATCGCCTTGGAGCTTCAGCTCTGATGCAGGGTTTGGCGGATGGTTATTTTGTATTGCCATATACCATCCAGAGATATCTGGCTGACCAAATTGGAGTGGCCAGAATGAATCCAGATGAAGTTCCTGAGTTTAACGCTGTTAAAGAAGACACTAAAGCCTTGATTGACAAGCTTTTTGCTATTAATGGCAAGCGTAGTGTTGATTCAATTCACAAAGAGCTCGGACAAATCATGTGGAATCATGTTGGAATGGGACGTACCGCAGAAGGCCTCAAAGAGGGCATCGAATTGATTAAGAAGTTACGCAAGGAATTCTGGGAAGATGTTCGTATTCCCGGAAAAGAAGATTCCATCAATCCCGAGTTAGAAAAGGCATGCAGGCTTGCAGATTTTCTTGAATTGGGAGAGCTGATGGCTCAGGATGCTTTACATCGCAACGAGTCATGTGGTGGTCATTTCAGAGAAGAGTACAAAACCCCTGAAGGAGAAGCTCTTCGCGATGACAAAAATTTCATGTATGTGGCTGCGTGGGAGTTCCAGGGTACAGAGAAACCTGCCAAGCTCCATAAAGAGCCGCTGAATTACGAAGCAATTGAAGTCAAGACAAGAAACTATAAATAAAAAGGAGAATGGATCTCACACTCAAAGTATGGCGGCAGGAAAATGCCAAAGCCAAAGGAAGATTTGAAAAATATCCGATTAAAAATATCAGTCCGGACAGTTCATTTCTCGAAATGATTGATGCCCTGAACGAACAACTAATCCAGGATGACAAAGATCCTGTTGCAAAAGAACCTGTTGCATTTGATCATGATTGTCGCGAAGGAATTTGCGGCATGTGCAGCCTCTATATTAATGGAAGGGCTCACGGGCCGGATGAGGAAATCACAACTTGCCAGCTTCACATGCGGAAGTTCAAAGATGGAGATACTATCGTTATCGAGCCATGGCGGGCAAATGGATTTCCTGTAATCAAAGATCTGATGGTTGATCGTCAGGCCTTTGATAAAATTCTTCAAGCTGGAGGGTTTATCTCAGCAAATACAGGAAATGCTCCAGATGCCAATGCTATCCCGATTGGGAAAGATAAGGCAGAGGAATCAATGGATGCAGCCAGCTGCATCGGTTGTGGTGCTTGCGTTGCAACATGTAAAAACTCATCTGCGATGCTCTTTGTGGCATCGAAAGTTAGCCAGCTGGCCCTTTTACCTCAAGGCAAACATGAATCTGTACGAAGAGCACAGGCCATGGTGGCGAAAATGGATGAACTGGGATTCGGGCACTGTACCAACACAGGTGCCTGCGAGGTTGAATGCCCGAAAGGAATTTCGCTGGATCATATAGCAAGATTGAACCGGGAATTTTTGGCAGCGAATCTTCTTCCGTAAACTAATTCCTGTAAGGGCCGATTCGCAAATCGGCCCCTACGGGATGATTACCGCATTATTGTTTCAATATCCTCAACCGTTTTCGGTATCGGCTTACCTAACAGCTCCCATCCCGTATCCGTTACCAGAATATCATCTTCAATACGAATTCCACCAAAATCTTTGAAGGTTTCTACCTTATCATAATTGATGAAATCCATGAATTTATTTTCAGCTTTCCATTGGTCAATTAAGGCAGGAATGAAATAACATCCTGGCTCCACCGTCATTACAAAACCCTTTTCAAGTTTTCGTCCCATCCTCAGGAAGGCCAGACCAAATTGTTTTGAACGCTGAATTTCATCGTTGTATCCAACAAAATTTTCACCCAATCCTTCCATATCGTGTACATCCAATCCCATCATATGACCCAGTCCGTGAGGGAAAAATAAAGCATGAGCCCCCTGAGCAACTGCCTCATCAACATCACCCTTCATTAATCCCAGGTCTTTTAGTCCTGAGGCTATGGTCTTTGCCGCAATAAAATGACAATCACGGAAAGGAATGCCGGGTTTCATTGCTTCAGTCGCTTTCACATTAGCAGCCAGAACAATTTCATATATGGATTTTTGACGGGCATCGAACTTGCCTCCAACAGGAACCGTTCTGGTTATATCAGATGCATAGTGAAGAGTCGTTTCAGCACCGGCATCAGTCACCATCATTCGCCCTGCTTCAAGTGTATTTCCATGATAATGGTTATGAAGTGTTTGTCCGTCCATACTCAATATCACAGGAAAGGAAATAGGTCCGCCCTGAGACAGTGAGATCCCTTCAATAGTTCCTGCTATTTCCTGCTCCACAATTCCTGGCATCGCCATTTTCATAGAAGTGGTATGCATCAGATATGCAGTATTGACGGCCTTAATAATCTCAGCAACTTCATACTGATCCTTAACAGAACGAAGACTCACAACGGCCTTAATGAAATCTTCACTAACCAGGCTATTTACTTCATGGCTGTTTACACCTGTAAGGCGCTCAATCTCCATTTTGGTTTCTCCCCTATATGGAGGCAGAATCATGATCTTTCTACCCTGACTTTTAGCTTTTGAAAGAGTAGCTTCGAGTTCCTTATATGGTGCAGTATTGCTGATGCCCACCTCAGTTGCACGATCCTTGAGAAAGGGCTGGTTGCCCATCCAGATGATATCGTCCATATCAACATCATTTCCAAATATCCAGTCTTCTCCGGTATCCAAATCAATTACCCCCCCCAGATCAGGATGGTCTAATCCGAAGAAATACAAAAAGTTACTGTCTTGTCTGAAATGATAAGTATTTGCCGGATAATTAAATGAAGCTTCCGAATTTCCAGGAAAAAAAAGAATTCCTGAATTTAATTTCTTCCTGAGGCTCTCACGCCTTCTTGTGTATACAGCTGAATTAAACATCGATATAAAATTAAGTTTTACAAAATCTTTAAAGAACTACGAATTTAAGAGAAAGATTTATGTTTTTTGTATTTTAGGACAGGATAAAAGGGAGGAAAATTTGCCATATCGTCGATTACCAACTACAGATGCTGCCCGACTAAGGGCATTGAAGACTGCAGCAGACAAAGCTGATCAGCTGGAACTGAACCTGCTTGCATTTTCCACACGGTACATTCACCCCATAAGAAATTTTCAGCAGCAATTAGAAACAATCAAGTTCCAACAAACCCAGAGCTGGAATCAACTTGTGACACAAAACAAAGATTTTCAACACAATACAGATAGAACAAGAATGTACATCACTCACTTCATACGGGTACTCAATATGTCAATTACCCGCGAAGAGATGACTCCTGAAAGTCGTAAGTTCTATAATATGAAGCCCGACACCAAGCACCCTCCCAAAATGCTGACCGACAATGAATTACTTAAGTGGGGCAAACATATTATTGATGGTGAAGGTAAACGAATAAGAACTGGCGGAACTCCAATAATGAACCCTACAATTGCCAAAGTCAAAGTCTGGTATGATCGTTTCAAGGATATGCATCACTCACAACAAATAGCAAATAAATCATACCAAAGGGCAAGCAGTCAGTTGATTGATATAAGGAGAAAAACAGACGCCTTGATTCAGGCGATCTGGAATGAGATTGAAGAGCACTACCAACATCTGTCAGATACTGAACGTAGAGCCCAAAGCGAAGAATACGGAATTGTTTATGTGTTTCGTAAGAATGAAAAAAAACCTAATTAAGCTGGTCAGCCAGATGTTTCAGGAGCATTTATTGTTATTCTAATTTATGCTCCCGGAATCTCTCCCTGAAGCGCTTGGCAAAGATAATCAGCAAAATAGAGCCACCAATAGCCCACATCCAGACATTATCGCCAGTACCGATATCATCAACTGATGTGCCAGACAATTCGGAGGCATACAGGTAGTACGCAATCACAGGAATTGTATTATGAACCAGATGGGCAAGAACTGGATACCATAGGTTGCCCGACCAAACGTACAGATATCCAAACAGCATTCCCAGAATAAACCTGGGAATAAAGCCATAAAATTGCATATGGAGAGCAGAAAACAAAATCGATGTCACGATAACAGCAACATGAACATTTTTAAACCATTTTGTAAGTATACGCTGAAGCACTCCCCTGAAAAACAGCTCTTCTCCAAGCGCCGGAAGAATAGCTACCATTAAAAGATTAACCCCAAGACCCGATAGAGTTTTGACATTGAGAAAAGCTTCCGTTAGCTCCATAGCCCGGGTTTCCATATCCTTCATCCATTCCTCAAGACCAGTCATAAACCCCGGTAAACTCATGTTTTGATTCAGAATCCCGGAATAGGCAACCACAGGTTCAATTGCAAGTAAAACCAGCAACATAATGCCAAATCCCGCCCATGTGCATGTGCTTCTAAATCCGAGATAGTTGAAAGGATTTGTTGTGGCCAGCCAGCCAACAACAAGTGATGGTAATATGAATATCCCAAATGACTGGGTGATTTGCATAAATTTCAGCAATCCAATATTATCAGGATTGGAAGGATTCATTGAACTCAGAACATCCTGGAAAGGAATGCCATACAAAACAACTGCTCCGATCAAACCAATCAGGGTAAATAGAAAAAAGCTCACTACTGTGATCAGGGCAAGCAGAATGAGTTGCAAAAAGGGACTAAGTCCAATGAAAAAGCGATTCTTCATGTCCACAAAAATAGAAAAATTGTTCAAGCCGGCAGGGTAGAAAACTACCCTGACCGACCATGAACAATAAAAAATATACGGACTCCTTAAGTATTAATCCGTATTCTGTGCAAGCCTTTTCAGGCCATTTTCCTCCATAATCCACTCCTGGCCTACCATACGTTTTGACCACAGATTCTCCTGATTATCTACTCCACTCAAATATTCCCGGGCACTTTCATCCAGAAAGATCCTATATCCGCTTGGCAAACTAAGTACAAGCTCCAGCTCCTGGCTCCGCCATTTTTCTTCCTCTCCCAGACGGAAATACGGATCAATAATCAGAAACGAGTCGCGCATTGTGTAAGCAAATTGTATGCGATTAGCAAAACGTTCTGCGGCTACATCATTTACTCCGCGTGATTCCTTTCTAATTCTCAATTCCGGCTTCTCATTAGAGCTCTGTACAATATCTACTACAGGCATACCCAGAATAATCAGGTTCTTGTTTTCCTCTGCAATTCGAAGCTCCCGATGATATCCAAAATCTAACTCTATAAAATCGGGATCCTGATATTCACTCTGTGCTACCATAAAATATATCTTGTTCGTTGGAGTATCTAACTCAATATTCTCAACAACCCTTTCTACTTCGCTATATTTAACTCCTTCAGTCAGAGCAAAAACAGACAGCAAAATCAGGGCAACAATCCATATTCCAAAGCTACTGAAACCAATAGCACGATCATGTGCTCTGAAGGGAAACAACAATTTCACTCCCCCATAAATTAGTCCCATTATGGGAAGGGCAACCACAAGAAGCACACAAATAATCGCCAAAATTGCTACAGATTCATCCACGAATAGTCCGAGAACCTGAGACATACTAAATTCATTCCAATCCAGAAGATCACCCATAAGCCATGTTTGTCCGGCCAAAAGTCCTCCGATTATCCCTATCAGCAGCGCAATCCCGGCAAGAACAAAAGAAGCTCCGATGATGATTCCAATAACTTTAATAAAAGCCATAATGATCTGGCCCAGAGTCCTTCCCAGACTACTCATTCCACTCCGGGTTCGTTTATATGCTTGTGTATTGGGAATATTCTGGATGTTTTCTTTTACACCATCATATTCATGACGAATGGATTTTTCAATGTTGTTCACATTGATTCTTTCACCTTTCATTTCCAGTTTTTCAGCTGTTGTTTTGGCCTCTGGGATAACCACCCACAACAATATGTAGATCAGCAAACCAGTTCCCCATAACAGTACAGAAATCACGAATAAAACACGGATGATAACAGGATCGATACCAAAGTACTCACCCACTCCGCTACAAACGCCTCCTACTGTCTGGTTATCCGGGTCACGATAGAGTCTTCTGCGACCTCCTGAATAGAATTTTCTTCCATTTCTTTCACTCCCCTCATCCGTACCTGAATCCTCCACCTCGCCATCTTCCATTTCTGCAAATTCCTCTGGTTCTCCCAGAATAGCGATAGCAGCATCCACATCATCGATGTTGATCACTTGTTTCTCATCACTACTTCTGCTTTGGAAAATTTCTGCAATCCGTGATTCAATGTCAGATAAAATCTCACTTTCTCCCTGAGTACCTCTGTATCGCATATGCAATTTATCGAGATATCCACTAAGTCTGTCATAAGCATCTTCATCAATATTGAAGACCAGTCCGCTGATATTTATTTTTATCGTCCTTTTCATGGCAGCTTAAGATTTATTTTTAATTGATTGAACAGCCTGAACCAGATTATCCCACGACGTATCCAACTCATCCAGAAAGCTCCTTCCCTCATCAGTGAGGCGGTAATATTTTCTGGGAGGTCCCTGAGTAGATTCTTCCCATCTGTAGCTCAAAAGACCTGCATTTTTCTGGCGGGTAAGAAGTGGATAAAGTGTTCCTTCAACCACTATCAGTTCTGATTCTTTCATCTTCTTGATAATATCAGAGGCATAACAGTCATTTTGAACCAGGATGGTCAATATGCAATATTCCAGCACTCCTTTACGCATCTGAGCTTTTGCATTTCCAATATTCATATCCTGAAATTTTTAGAGTTAATACTTTTTTAATGAGCCTATTCCGGAGATAGACTTACGGATCTCGGGATCGCCTTTATATCGTATTGAGCCGACTCCTGAAATGTCAACATCCAAATTATCTGCAGCGAAAACCTTTGCATGAGCAGCTCCACTCAGTTCTATAGACACTATCTCTGATCTTAAATCAATAGCGTTGAAATCGCCTGCTCCGGATAATTCAATGATAAGCTCTTCTGTCTGCCCTTCAATGTCACAATTTGCAGCACCACTTATATCCAGCCTTAACTTTTCAGTGTCAAACTCCATTCTCATATCAATTGCCCCACTGCAGGTAACAGCAAGACTACTCACATCAATAGGAGTTTTTCCACGAATGTCAATCGCACCATTTAAATCCATTTTTGCTAAATCAGAAAAACTGATAAACAGACTTTTCTTTTTTGCCCGCAATATGTTTTCTCTTGCTACTATTTTCAGCCTGTTTCCATCTTGATAGACGTCAATAAGCTCTTGCAAATTTTCATCTGCTTCAATTCTTAAACTCGAAGTACGGGATTGTGTGAGATAAACATCAAAGTTCCCATCTATCTCAAGGCGGGTAAACTTTTTAATCTTTTCATCCCTTACTTCCACGTTTCCATTACCAACCACACCAAAATCACAGGAGCTTAGAGAAAGAGCAAATAATACTATAATGGGTATTAATGTTTTCATTATACTAAAAATAATATGAGCCTGATTTCATTTCAGAAATTTGCTCCTGAGTATGAGCCAGGGGGAGCGCAATCCACAATACGATATAAACAAGGAAACCGAATCCCAGAAACAGAGCTATGATAAAGAGAATTCTGATCAACAAAGGATCAGTATTAAAATAAAACGCTAAACCACTACAAACACCTCCGATTGGCTTGTCTCCAGAATCACGATACATCCGGCTATGTCTTTTTCCGGCAAAACGGCCCCGTCCGCTATAGGAACGATGCTCGTCTCTTTTCTCTCCAATATCCTCAGGAGCTCCCATTGTTTTCAAAACTGCTCTTACATCTTCAGTAGAAATCACTTTTCTGTGAGGTTTCAGGCGCTCGGTAAATAATTCAGCCATGCGGATTTCCAGATCCTGGATCACTTCAAGCCCATCAGCTGATCCTGAAAACTGATGCTCCACACCAGTCAGATACTCACGCAGGATCTCATAGGCATCTTCATCTATGTGAAATACTATTCCTGCCAGATTAATTTGAATTGCTTTTTTCATTGTTCTTAATATTTTATTGTTCAGAATACCTTCTATAACATCATTGTATCCATTGCAAAGATATAAATAATTTTTAGTATCCTGCAATACATAGTACTAATTTATTTCGCACACTATGCTTAATGCCCTCATTATTAATGTGATGAAATTTAAGCATTAAGGCTTTAGGCTTTAGGCTTGAGGCTTTAGGCTTGAGGCTTGAGGCTTAAGGCTTAAGTATAAGTATGGGGAAGGAGTATTAAGTATTTAGTTAAGTATTGATACTTAGTTTTTGTTTTAGATGTGAGTTTTATCGGGGTCTGTTTTGCGAGCTATTACTGTTAGTATTTTGATTATTATTACTGCTTCGCCTAGCAAGAGATTAAAGTCCTTCTTCCCTTTAAGTTTTTCTACCATTATTTGAAGCCAGTACTCTGACTCTCTGGCCTCTTTTAGGGCAATACGGACTTTATTGTGAAAATCCTTTCTTGATGATGCTGACTGAGCTTCAGAATAATTAGCACCAATCGAACTGGTCGCCCTATTTAATTGATTAACTATTGATTTTAGAGCTGGTTGATTGTAGAAACCATCTGTCAGATTACTGACATTCACAGAGAATTTCACAAGTCTGTTTTGCAATTCATTCATAAGATCTTTTCTAATATAGATGCAGAAATGCAAGCAAAATGGAAAAATCCATCCAACTTTTTCCTCAACAAAACACTAAATACTTAATACTCCTTCCCCATACCTATACTTAAGCCTCAAGCCTAAAGCCTAAAGCCTTAATAAGACTATACTATCTCCACCCAAGCAAAAGAATCCTCCTCATCCCCATTCTGAATAGCAACCAGCATATCGTAAAGCTTTTGCGAAATTGGTCCGGGTTTTCCATCTTTAGAAAACACAATAGTTTCACCCGTAATATCGTGTACAATCTTCTTGATCGGAGTGATAACTGCTGCAGTACCACATGCTCCAGCCTCTTCAAAACTGGAAATCTCTTCATACGGTACCGGTCGTACCTCCACTTTCATTCCAATTTTTTTTGCAATAGACTGCAGGGCTCTATTAGTGATACTGGGAAGAATAGAGTCTGACTTTGGAGTAATGAAAGTATTATCTTTTATCCCAAAGAAATTAGCCGGACCCGCCTCATCGATATACTTCTTTTCTTTTGCATCAAGGAAAAGTGCAGAAGCATATCCAGCATCGTGCCCATGTTTCAAAGCTCTTAGTGAGGCCGCATAGTTGCCACCTACCTTCAGATGCCCTGTTCCAAGAGGTGCAGCCCGGTCAAAGTCAGGTGTCACCAGAATGTCAACAGGCTTAAATCCTTCTTTGAAATATGGCCCAACAGGCATAACAAACACCATGAAAAGATATTCTGATGCCGGCTTCACTCCAATCTCTGCTCCTGAGCCGTATAACAAAGGACGTATATACAATGAGGCTCCGGTACCATATGGAGGAACAAATCGCTTATTTAACTGAACTGCTTTTACAATAGCCTGGTGAAACAAATCTTCTGGTACTTCAGCCATCATAATGCCATAGGCAGAATCCTTCATACGTTTTGCATTGTCTCTCCATCTGAAAAGACGAACTTTGCCATCCTGTCCCATAAAAGCCTTCATCCCCTCAAAGGCCTCCTGTCCGTAGTGAAGCGCGGTTGCTGCAATATGAATAGGGATATATTCCGAGGATGATACTTCTAATTCACCCCATTTACCATCACGGTAATAAGACCTGACATTGTAATCCGTTTTTTGGTATCCGAATGGCAGATTTTTCCAATCTATATTTTCCATTTTTGTGTATTCATTTAGAACATAGTATGATCTACCAAAATTAAAAAAAAGAAGGCTTTTAGCAACTGCCGAAAAAGCAGTATCTTCCGGCCATTAACATGAATTTTGTCATGAAACAAAAGCTGGTCTTCGTCACCAATAACTCTCACAAACTAAGAGAAGTAAAAGAAATACTCGACGAGAAGTTTGAGATAGTCAGTCTCCATGACCTGGGCATTGATGAAGAAATCCCGGAAACAGCCGATACTCTTGAAGGAAACGCCTTGCAAAAAGCCAGATTTGTTCATTCCCTGACTCAACTCGATTGCTTTGCTGATGATACAGGTCTTGAAGTTGATGCCTTGCAAGGAGCTCCCGGAGTATATTCAGCACGGTATGCCGGAGAAAATGCTTCTTTTGATGATAATATGAATAAACTGCTTGATGCTCTTGGAGAAAACCCAAACCGGAAAGCTAGTTTCAGAACTGCTGTAGCACTAATTCTGGATAATGTGGAACATCTCTTTGAAGGATCAGTTGATGGTATGATCCTTAGGGAGAAACACGGACTAGAGGGCTTTGGGTATGACCCTGTTTTTCAGCCCGTTGGGCATGGCCAAAGTTTTGCTGAAATGGATGCCTCACTAAAGAATTCCATCTCTCACCGTGGTCGTGCCGTGGAAAAACTGGCCGGGTTTCTTCTCAATAAGGATGAATGATGATGACCGGGCAAAATAAATTGTCCTTTTTTAAGTTATATTCAAACATAAAAAACCTTCTTTGTGACAAGATTCCTTCTTATTATAGTATCACTGATATTCACCCTTAATGCACATTCCCAGTCTGTTATTGGACAATGGACTGAGCACTTGCCTTTCGGTAATGCAGTTAAGGTGGTTAAAGCCGGACAAATTGTTTATTGTGCTACTCAAAGCGGATTGTTTGAGTATAATACAGAAACATATTTAATTAAAAAGTGGTCAAAAGTAACTGGTTTGAGCGGAGTGAGTATCAGTACAATGGAATACAGTTCTGAACACAGAACCTTGATTATCGGATATTCGGATTCGAACATAGACCTGATAATTAACAGGGATGAGGTAATCAACATTCCCGACATTAAGCACAAACGAATGACCGGCAGCAAGCTGATCAATAGCATTAATATCCATGAAGATCAGGCTTTTGTATCGTGTGGATTTGGAATAATCATCATTAATCTGATCAAAGGAGAAATATCTACTACATATAATATCGGAGAAAACGGGGAACCCCTTGAAGTTTATGAAACAGTGATCTTTAATTATGATTCAATTTTTGCAGCTACAGCCAGGGGGGTCAGAAAAGCTTTTGTCAGGCATCCAAACCTTGAAAACTATCGTTTCTGGGAAAATATTGCCGGCCTTCCCTATTCTACTGATGCCTACAGCCAGATAGCGGCTCAAGACGGAATTCTGTACGCTGCACATAGCTCACCCAATAATCAGCAGGATTCAATTTTCACTTATAATGGTCATCATTGGAAATCTTTCCCATGGTCATACAAAGATATTCGGGAATTACATTTCAACCAGGGTAACCTACTTACTACCAGTGAATTTCAAGTCAATTTACATAGCCCGGAAGGAGAGAGGATCTGGCATTTAAAAACATACGGATTTGATTATCTGAGAGCCAATGATGCTCTGATGGATGAATCCGGATTCTTATGGATAGCAGATGAATTATATGGTCTGATTAAAACAAGCGATCGGGAAGAATTTGATCTTATTCGTCCTGATGGTCCTTGGGATCGTAAGGCCTTTGACCTGACCCTTGCAGGAGATCAACTATGGTCGGCCAGCGGTGGGTATGACGGAGCATGGAACAATGTTTGGAACTATTCAGGAGTGTCAGCAAATATTGATGGCAAGTGGAAAACCTTCAACCCGATAACCTTGCCTGAACTCGAAGGGGTTCGTGACATTATCCGTGTAGTGGCTAACCCTGCCAATTCAAGCCAGGTTTTTGCAGCCTCATGGGGGTCAGGATTGTTGGAATTTCAAAATGGCGAGTTCGTTACTCTTCATAACGATACAAATACAGAGGGAGCGTTAACCAGCATTATTTCTGGAAAGCCTTATATCAGGATCGGAGGGATGGCATTTGATTCGCAAAATAACCTCTGGGTAACAAACAGTAGTGTTCCCAATCCAATATCAGTCAGAAAAGCAGATGGAAGCTGGAAAAGTTTTCCATACGGAGTACTGTTGGGCGAAGCTTTCAGTGGCAGAATGGTAATTACGGCTGGAGACGTTAAATGGGTTCAGCTTCCAAAAGGATACGGCTTGCTCGCTTTTTACAATGGAAGTGATCTGGATGATGAATCAGACGACAAACAGGAAGTGGTGATTGTAAGAGCTCTATGGCCTCAGAATAATATCAAGGTCATTAACGATATACATTCCATTGCAGTGGATCTTGAAAACCGGCTTTGGCTGGGAACCTCCAGCGGAGTAGCTGTCTATTATTCTCCATCAAGAGTGTTTGAGGATTACCCTGCGAATTTCTATTGCAGTCAGCCCAGTGTGGATGAAGGCGATGGGCTTTATCATGCTTTGCTTGAGACCGAAACAGTTACTGCCATTGCGGTGGATGGAGCTGACCGAAAATGGTTTGGGACCCGCAATTCGGGAGTTTTTCTAACAAACTCAGAGGGCAATAAATTGATCAAAAGCTTCAATGTGTTGAACTCTCCATTGTTGTCCAATAACATATTCTCCATAGCTATTGATCATAAAACAGGCGAAGTGTATTTTGGAACAGAAGGAGGAATTGTAAGCTATCGTGGAGATGCAATAAGTGATAATCTGTCAGATGAGCTGGTTTATGCCTTCCCGAATCCTGTCAGGCCAGATTATCAGGGTCCGATCACAATCCGTGGTCTGGCAGCCAATTCTATTGTCAAAGTAAGCGACATTAACGGCAATCTGGTTTATGAAACAGAAAGCCTGGGAGGTCAGGCTATTTGGTATGGAAATGATCTGCAGGGTCAGCGGGTTCACAGCGGAGTATATCTCGTATTTTCATCTACTGCCACAGCTGCTCAGAAATCAGTTGCCAAAATTCTCTTTATCAGATAATCATGATTCAGAAAGTCAGGGCTATTGTTTTGCATCATATCAAATACGGTGATACAAGCATTATTGTGCACCTGTATACTGATTTATACGGACGCCTGTCGGTGATAGTAAAAGGAGCCAGGGGACAGCGAAAGAATCGAAAAATAAGTCTGTACCACCAATTGGCTTTACTCGATATAGAATTATATTATAAAGAAAACCGCGATCTGCAACAGATCCGTGAAGCCCGACCCATAGTTCCCCTGCAGGGAATAATGTCTGATCCAATCAAAAACTCAGTTTCTCTCTTTCTGGCTGAAGTATTGTATCGTTGCATTCGCGAAAATGAATCAAACCCGGCATTGTTTGATTACTTGTTGAATAGCATTCAGTTATTTGACATAATTGATGACGGGCTTTCTCTTTTCCATCTGCACATTCTGGCAAACCTCACCCGATTTCTGGGATTCCGCCCTGATCTGCCTGAGCCTGAAGGAGATTACTGGCTTGATCTTGAAACCGGCTCATTCAGCATTACCCGCCCAATTCATAACATGCGAATGGATCCTCAACTAACCCGGCATTTCATCCAAATAATGAGTACCCCCGCCGATCAACTGGGATCAATAAATATCAACCGTACAAATCGAAATCTTCTGATCGAAAAACTACTCGATTTTTACAGCCTGCACCTTGAAGGTATGGGAGAAATCAAATCATTCTCTGTCTTGAAGGCTGTGTTCGGGTGATGCACAACAGTTTTTAGCAAGGGTAAATTCCTTAACTTGCCCTTCAAACTAATTCTGTAGCTATGAAACTGCTGAAAACTTTTCGTATTGTGGCAATCGTTACTGCCCTGTGCCTTATTGCACTTGTTGCAATTACCCCTTCAATGCGTAACAATGACCAAATTACTAAAGAACCTTACAAGCCCAACGACTGGCTGCTGGCTCAACATGTGTTTCCTCACGGACATATGAACCCCGACGCATATGAAGCTTCTCGTCAGCAAGCTATCGCCGTACAGGAGCAGTTAAAACAAATGAAATCCGGAGGAGAAGAATGGGAATTTGCCGGCCCGATGAATGTGGGAGGAAGAATTTCAGACGTAGAAATGCATCCAGGTGATCCCAATAACATATATGCTTGTGCTGCATCAGGAGGAATATACAAAAGTACTGATCAGGGGAAAGTATGGAATCAGATTTTCGATGACTATGAAACTCTGTCGATCGGAGACATGGCCATTGCAAACACCGATAAACGAATTTTATATGTTGGAACCGGTGAACCAAATGGTGGAAATGGATCTCTTACTTATGATGGTTATGGAGTGTATAAATCCCTTGATGAGGGAGCCAGTTTCACCCACGTGGGATTAGAGAATGCAGGAGGCATCGGAAAAGTGGAGATTGATCCCTTTAATCCCGACAGGGTATTTGTTGCATGTATGGGAAACCTGTTCTCAAACAATCCTGAACGGGGCATTTATCGTACAACTGATGGTGGTGAAACCTGGGAGAATGTACTTTACATCTCAGATTCAACAGGTGGAATTGACCTGGTTATTCACCCAACCAACCCCGACATTATATTTGCAACCATGTGGGAAAGAGTGCGATATGCAACGCACCGTTCCTACGGCGGACCTTCAAGTGGAGTGTACCGCAGTATAGATGGAGGAGATACCTGGAATCAACTGACGAACGGCTTGCCAAGCGGGGATATAAGTCGTATTGGATTGGGAATGTGCATTTCTCAGCCTGATATTATCTATGCGCACTATTCTGATAAAAACCGAAATTGGATCGATTTATTCAAAACCAATGATGGCGGCGATACCTGGGTTGCCACTAATTCGAATATCCAGGGTAATTACTGGGAAGGGAAAGTGCATGTTGATCCAACTAACCCTGATATTCTCTGGTCAATGGGCGTAAGTATGTATTATTCTTCCGATGGGGCACAATCATGGTCAACTGTAACTAGTCCGGGCTTCTGGGTAGACCAGCATGGAGTTTATGTGCATCCCACTAACAATCAACTTGTTGTAATCGGCAATGATGGTGGTGTATATATATCAGTGGATGGATCAAGAAACATGACTAAGGTTATGACCCTGCCTATCACCCAATTTTACACTTGTGAAGTCAACTTTCACGATCCAGCAGATATCATGGGTGGAACACAGGATAGGGGAACACAGCGTTCAAAAGACGGTGACCTGATGGGCTGGTCAAGTATAAACGGGGGAGATGGATTCATTGTAAGAGTTGACCCCAGTGATCCAAAATATATGTATGCAGCCTCACAGCGAGGAGGATTCCGACGATCAACCAATGGTGGGAATAGTTTCACCAGTGCCAGACCAACCAGCAGAGATCGCTACAATTGGAAAACACCTTATGTTCTTGATCCAAATGAACCGGAGGCAATTTATCTGGGATCTCACCGGGTATATCGATCAACAAATCGGGCCCGTTCATGGACACGGATTAGTAATGACCTGACCAATGGAGACCAACCACCTTGGAATTATGGAACAATCTCCACCTTATCTGTTTCACCTGCAAATTCAGATGTTGTCTGGGCAGGAACTGATGATGGTAATGTTTGGGTTGCAGCAAATGCCATGCAAACTAATTCGCCAACCTGGACAAAAGTCTCAGATGAATTACCTGTACGATGGGTGAGTTGTGTAGCAGCAGATCCTTTTGAGGAAAATACTGCTTATGTAACTTTTACCGGAATACGTTACTTTGATTATTTGCCACATGTGTTCAAAACAACTGACTTGGGTGCAAACTGGACAGACATTTCAGGCAATCTGCCGGATTTTCCCGTAAGCAACATTCAGATCGACCCTGACATTCCTGACACCTATTATATTGCAACTGACGGTGGAGTTTTTGTCACGTATAATGGGGGCGACAACTGGGAGCTCATGGCTCCGGGAATGCCAAATGCACCAGTTCTTGATCTGAACATTCATAGGTCAACACGAACTTTGGTGGCAGCAACATTCGGTCGTTCGATGTGGCGAATCAACCTGGCTTCAGCTTCCAGTATAAAAGATCAGGCTCTGACAACATCCAAATTGAAGGTTTATCCAAATCCAGCTGTCGGTCAGGTTAACATTAGTTTTAGTCTCGACTCTGATCAGGAAGGACAGTTACTGATCTTCGATATTACTGGTAAACTTGTAAATAAAATACACGAAGGCCTTTTCATGAAAGGTGAACAAACAATAGTCTGGAACGGAACAAGAGCTGACAACAACAGAGTACCAGGAATTTATATTTGCCGTCTGGTAACCAACAAAACCACTAAGGCTGTCAGAATACAAATCCAATAATGCTATTTGGCCTTAATATTCTGGATTATCTTGTTATCCTGATATATTTTTCCGGGATTCTGGCTATTGGATTGTGGACAAAAAAGATGGTTAAGTCATCTGATGATTTCTTTATGGGCAATCGTCGGTTTGGAAAGTTCCTGATGATCATGCAGGGCTTTGGAGTGGGCACACACACTGATCAGCCGGTTTCTGTTTCGGGTGCAGCATACACCGGTGGCTTATCAGGGATCTGGTATCAGTGGCTTTGGATGTTCACCACTCCATTTTACTGGCTCATCGCACCAATTTATCGTCGCCTGCGCTATGTAACCATGTCAGATTTCTTCGAAGAGCGGTATGGAAAATCACTCTCTATCTTATACACTATCAGCGGAATGCTATTCTTCTGTATGTATATCGGACTCATGCTTAAAGGTACAGGGGTAACAATTGAAGGCATTACAAAAGGAAGCATTTCTGAAGAGGTCATCATTATCCTCACCACCTTAATGTTCCTCTTTTATGGTCTGACCGGAGGTTTGATCGCGGCAGCTTATACAGATGCTATACAGGGAATCTTTATTCTGATTTTATCTTTCATGCTTATTCCTTTTGCTCTTAAGGCAGCAGGTGGTATAACTGCAATTCATGATGCCTTACCTGGTGAAATGTTCAATCTGGTCTCAAATAATGAGATCACCTTGTTTTTTATTATCATGGTAGTTATCAATGGTTTATTCGGAATAACAGTACAGCCCCACCACATGGCCATTGGCGGATCAGGAAAATCAGAAATCGCATGCAGAACCGGTTGGACATATGGTAATTTCATAAAGCGCTTTGCCACAATGGGCTGGGCTTTTCTTGGTGTTTTTGCCCTGTTTTTGTATCCCGGATTAGCTTTTGCCGATCGGGAACAAGCGTTCGGGATATTAGCCGGCAATTTATTACCTGTCGGATTTGTGGGATTAATGGTGGCTAGTCTGATTGCTGCGGTAATGTCAAGTTGCGATGCATTCATGATCCATGGCTCAGCTTTGTATACCCGAAACATATATAAAAGCTATCAAAACCCGTCAGCAGATCAAATGCAGCTACTACGTACAGGTCGCTTCGCTTCTGTTGCAATTGTGATAGGCGGACTAGTTTTTGCCTTTGCTTTTCCCAGTGTGATTGGCGGACTTAAAATGCTTTGGAAATTTACTGCATTCCTTGGCGTTGCCTTCTGGTTCGGCATAATCTGGAAAAAAGCCAATCGGTACGGAGCCTGGGCAAGCGTACTGATTATGATTTTGATCTCAACCTATACTGAAAAAGTGCTTAACTGGACCCTGCCCTATCAGATTCTGGCCTATTTGCCAACCGGCGTTTTTACAATGTGGATAGTAAGTTTACTCACCAAGCCAGAGCCCAGGGAAAAACTCCGACAGTTTTACACTCTGCTGGACACTCCGGTTGGAGAGGAGGCGAGACTTAAGGCTGAGGGTGTGGAGATCAAGTTGGAAGGGGTTTCTGAAGGCTCAGGGCGCAAGGCTCAAGGCTCAGGGCTCAGGGCTCAAGGCTCAGGGCTCAAGGCTCAGGGCTCAAGGCTCAGGGCTGAAGGCTCATGGCTGAAGGCTCAAGGCTCAGGGCTC
>JAYEFL010000369.1:0-7661 GCA_034658635.1 Bacteroidota bacterium
CTATTGTTTATACCTTAATGGGAGGCATGGAGGCTGTAATCTGGACTGATGTTGTACAGTCGGTAATCATGATCGGTGGTATTCTTTTCATAGGGTTTATTCTAACTAAAGATGTTTTTGCAAAACCTGATTTCCTGATCCAGAATGCTTTTGATGCAAACAAGTTCAGCTTGGGGGAAAGTACTTTGTCGTTGAAGAGCCGAACTATCTGGGTTATGATCATATATGGCGTAACCGAAAATATCAGGAACCTCGTAGCAGATCAAAACTATACCCAGAAGTATTGCTCTGTACCTGATGAAAGAAAAGCTAAAAAGTCTGTATGGATTGCCATGTTAATCTATCTGCCTCTGACTGCTCTGTTTTTGTATATCGGAACTTCTTTGTTTGCTTTTTATTCAGGATCTGAAAATGCTCTTGGTGAAGCTATTACTAAAGGAGATCAGGTTTTCCCTCATTTTATAGCTACACAACTTCCTGTGGGAATAAAAGGATTAATTATAGCAGCAATACTTGCCGCTTCAATGAGTACCATTGATTCCGCTTTGAATTGTTCTGCCACCGTGCTTTTTATTGATTATTATAAAAAGTATCTCCAACCTAATCCCTCTGAGAAAGGCAGTATCCTTTTCTTGCGACTCACAACTGTTGTCTGGGGTATTGCTGGAATTGCTTTTGCGCTTTTACTTATAAATGCAAAAAGCGCACTTGACATTTGGTGGATAATTGCCGGCATCTTTGGCGGGGGAATCCTGGGATTGTTTCTTCTGAGCATTTTCAATATTAAGATTAGACAATCTCAAGGTATTGTTTCAGTTATTTTTAGCCTTATAATCATCATTTGGGCATCGTTTGCCAGAGATTTGCCAGATAAGCTTGCATGGTTAGAATGCAACATAGATCCCATTATTATTGGAGCTCTCAGTACTCTTGGTTTAGTGCTTATGGCTCTGCTGTTTGTTATTGTGAATCGTAAAGTTATAAAGTCATCCTAAACTGATTATTCATTAGCTTTAGTGGCAGTCTCCAAAGTTTTAAAACAGAAAGGTTTTCTTATGAGGATTTCAACCATAATTCTGATGCTGCTAATTTCCGGAATTGTATTTGCAGATAAACCTGATACCACTTCGAATGCAATAGTTTTATCTGAATATATTTTCAATGCAAAAGATGTTAGTTTCCCGAGTTGTCATGCTTCTACCATCGTAGAGACTGAAGATGGTCTGTTGGTTGCCTGGTTCGCCGGAACTAAAGAAAAGGATCCTGATGTAGGTATCTGGCTCAGTCATTTTTCGAGTGGAGAATGGTCTATACCGGTTGAAGTAGCTAACGGTAAACAAAGCCCAATAAAGCAGTTCCCAACCTGGAACCCGGTTCTTTATAATACAGGAAAGGAGATAAAACTATTCTATAAAGTTGGACCCTCTCCAAGAGAGTGGTGGGGTGAGGTGAAAACTTCTGTTGATAATGGCATTACATGGTCACTCCCTCACAGGCTTCCCGAAAATATTTTTGGTCCAATAAAAAATAAACCTGTTGAAGTTGCCGATGGGAAATTATTATGTCCATCCAGTACGGAAAATGCGGGTTGGCGGGTTCACATGGAAATTTACACCAACATCGATGAGAAATGGGAGCGCACTAATGCATTGAATGATAGTAAGAATATTTCCGTCATTCAACCTGCAATTCTGACACATCCTAGCAACATGATCCAGATATTATGCAGAAGCATGAATAATGTTATTTATTCCTCCTGGTCAAATGATAATGGATACAACTGGAGTGAATTTGAAACAATCGGATTACCGAATCCGAATTCAGGTTTCGATGCGGTGACATTGTCAGATGGGAGACATATTCTGGTGTACAATCATATTGCCTGTAAGACCGGTGAGAAATGGGGTGACAGGAATATACTGAATATTGCAATTTCAGAGGATGGCATACTTTGGAAAGCTGTTGAACTGCTTGAAAATGATAAGGATGAAGATGCCGAGTATTCTTATCCTGCAGTAATTCAAACGAATGA
The DNA here is from genome assembly GCA_034658635.1 of Bacteroidota bacterium. Lineage (GTDB taxonomy): Bacteria > Bacteroidota > Bacteroidia > Bacteroidales > UBA12481 > JABHCC01. The sequence goes on from JAYEFL010000369.1 coordinate 2,033, forward strand.
TGGTAAAGTTCATATTACCTATACCTGGAACAGAACATTGATTAAACATGTTGTACTTGATCCGGAAAAAATTAAAAACCAATAAAAACAATGGCAAAAATAGTAAGCTACTTATTTGTGGCAGTTGTGCTGGGTTTGGGATGGGCGATGCGAGGACATTTTGGCCATGAATGGGGTGCATCATGGGCTGGAGCCATGGGTGTTCTGGCAGTTTTGTTAGTATCAGGAAGAAAGGATTGGATTCGTAAGGCGCCTTCCCTGGCAGCATTAGGAGCCATTGGGTGGGGTGCCGGAGGGATGATGAGCTATGGTATTGTTATTGGCTATTGCAGATCAATTTCGTTTGAGAATTCACTCTATGGATATGCTATGCTGGCTGTAATTGGAGGCCTGTATGGCTTTATTGGCGGTGGCTTGTTTGGTCTGGGACTTGAATCAAGTGAAAAGAATAAACCTAACTGGCCTAACCTTATCGTTCAGATGTTTGCTGGGGGATTTCTGATATGGGGACTCCTGATCTACCAGATGGAGTGGTTTATGACTCCCCCGCGCTCTGAGCTTTGGGCAGCTTGCTTTGGTGCGGCCATTGCCCTGGCATGGTTCCTGAATCGGAATAATTTTAAGAAAGCACTGCGGGTGGCTTTATTTTCAGCTCTGGGAGCAGGCTTCGGGTTTGCATTTGGAAATTTCATTCAAATACTTGGTCATACTGCTGAGATTCAATACAATTGGTGGAATGTAATGGAATTCACTCTTGGCTTTTTTGGCGGCTTGGGAATGATTTATGCAGTATTATCAAATGATTGGCCCGAATCAATAAAAGTATCTAAAACCGGAAATTGGATCGCACTAATCTTTGTGTTTCTATTTATCCCTCTAACTAATTATTTCAACGGATTCACAATGAATCATTTTGCTGAATTAGCAGGAAGACTAAGCATTGCAGACGTAGATAGCTATGCTAACAAACAGTTCATATTTGGAGGAATTGCAGTTCTTGTTTTTAGCATTTTGGCTATCCTGGCTTGGAGAAATTGGTCAGCCAATGATGAAAATTTGCACAATTTCGGTATTCTAGCCTTGCTCTTGATTATTGCAATTCAATACAATTTATTCTGCTATTTGAAACTTGGCACTTTTGTAAGTCCGTTCACATTCGCCAACTCCCACTCTCTATACATTTTTATAATTATTCTGATTTTGTTCACCTGGTATTTCAATATCAGGAAACAGCATGAATTTCCCGGAAGAAAAACTAGAAATGAAAGCGGGAAAACATGGGCGGTAATAATTATTAGTCTAGTGATAATCATTATCTTAGTCGCAATCATTTCAATTAATATCCATGATGAAATACCAGGGGCGCACAACAGATTTTAAGTTAACTTCTCATAAGTCAGTCTTCATCGTGATCCTTATGCTAGGATGCATATTGTCTAAAGCCACATCAGTAGCACAAAGTTCATCTGACCATGCTCAGACGATCATAATTGATTCTGAGTATATCTTTCCCTTGCAGGATCTGCATGTTCATAGTAGTTCCTTAATTGAATTACCAAATGGTGATTTGTTGTGCTGCTGGTTTGAAGGGTCAGGAGAACGTACTGCTAATGATGTAAAAATTAAGGGAGCCAGATATTGTACTCGGACTCATAAATGGAGCAAACCATTTTTAATGGCAGATACTCCCGGTCATCCTGATTGTAACCCTACCTTGTTTATTGATAATGATAGCCGGCTTCATCTCTTCTGGATTGTTGTACAGGCTAACAGATGGGAAACTTCAGTATTGAAATCAAGAGTTTCATCCTCTTATCAAGAATCAGGTCCCCCGGAATGGGAATGGCAGGATGTAATTTTGTTAAAGCCTGGTGAAGAATTTGCAACGACAATCAAAGATCGATTTATGGAATCCGACAAGCTGGGACTTGCCTGGGGAGAGTATGCACCACGCTATGAATCAATGATCTATGAGGCAGCTAAAGATCCCAAAAAGAGAGAAACTGGATGGATGACAAGAACTCATCCCATTCAAATCCCAAATGGAAGAATACTTTTGCCACTGTACTCAGATGGGTTTAATCTCTCATTAATAGCAATATCAGATGATATGGGAGAAACCTGGCTGCCTGGTTTACCTATTGTAGGCAGGGGTAATGTTCAGCCAAGTATTGTTAGAAAAACGAATGGAACCCTACTAGCCTTTATGCGTGATAATGGCGATGAACCTGGCCGGATTATGAAAAGCATATCAATCGATAATGGATTTGAATGGAGCAGTGCAGAAGATACTGGATTGCCTAACCCCGGAACAAGTGTTGAAGCAATTGTTCTTGAAAATGGAGATTGGATAATAGTTTATAATGATATCGAAGATGGAAGATATAGTCTGGCGATAAGTCTGTCTGATGATGAAGGAGAAACATGGAAGTGGACACGGCATCTGGAGAAGAAAGAAAATGGAAAAGGTTCCTTCTCTTATCCTTCGGTTATTCAAACTAAAGATGGATTCGTTCACGTTTCGTACTCATTTCATGTAGCTGATAATAAAACAATTAAGCATGTCGCCTTTTCTGCAGACTGGATAAAAGAATAAGAATGATAGTGGGTAGTATTTGATTTCATAATTTAACAATAACACCGTGAATACAATGCAAAAAATGAAGTTGTTAGCTGTAATAATGATACTTTTCATTTCAAATGGTCGTCTTGGAGCACAGTCAGAGACTGTAATTCAGACGAACAATCCCCATCCTGTTATAGAATTAAATGAATGGCTGGTGCATACTGGTGATCTGACTCTTGATCAGGTATTTGAGAATAATCCATCCTTATGGCAAAATGAAACCTTAAACAATGAATGGTGGGAGGATAAGGCGATCAAATGGTTTAAAAGAGAGGTGGTAATACCCGGGGAACTTGATGGACTTGATGTGGTATTGCACATAAATGTGGCACCTGTTGGTACTGTATATGTTAATGGTAATGAACTATTTCATGCTGGTGAAAGATTCGGAAGAGGTGTTTTAATCGAATCAGCCAAAGCAAAGCAAAAGTTTGAGATCGCCGTAAAAGCTCAAAACGGGAGCTATAACTGTCGATTTTACAGAGCTGACCTAATTGGAATGCCTGAAGGTTATGGCATGTTTGTAAATGCAATCGAAAAATTTAAGATCCTAAAACCAGCAGCCGATATCAAATTGGATGGTTTTGATATTCTAATGATGCGCCTTGACCGTATGGATCGGTACTTCCAGAGACATCCTTCGCCGGATCCAACTCTGTTAAGTTCGATTGCTGATTCAATTCAAAAGGAGTTAAACAGTAATTCTATGCCATCAACTGTTCTCAAGGAAATATCCAAAAAATTAAATGTCATTGAACCCCAGCTAACAAAATCTCCAGCCTTTATGGTCCCGCCTTATTTGCAGGCAGTTAAAGATGATGGGATAACAATAATGTGGGAAACTGTTTATCCTTCATATGGCAAGGTTTTATATGGGAAGGATAAACAATTGGACAATACCTTAATTGAAGAATCCATTCCTTCACTTATGCATGAAGTAACACTTAGCGGATTAGAAAAAGACCAGGACTACTTCTACATGGTGAAGGTAGGAAACTTAAGCAGTCAGGTTTATTCATTCCATACCAAGAAACCCCCAGAAGCACCCATGAAATTTATTATTTATGGTGATAGCCGGACTTTCCCAAAGGTGCACGAAAACCTGGTTAAAATGATGGTTGATGAAAAACCGGATTTTATTGCGAATGTTGGAGATGTAGTAACAACCGGGATCAATTTGAACGAGTGGATAGACGAACATTTTTACCCATTGCGTCATATCAGTGGCAATGTGCCAACATATATCTCAATTGGGAACCATGAATACGGGGGCTATTGGGATACGAGGGTTGTTCCACCATTTGAAGAAAGAGTTCATAACCCGGTTAACACAACCGGAAGCACTGAGTATTTCTACTCGTTTGACTATGGTAACTCCCATTTTATTTTCCTTGATCCTAACAAAGCTGATTCTCCGTATGGTGATCGAATCTCACCTGGCAGCCAACAATATAACTGGTTTGTAAATGATGTGAAAAGAGCTAAGGAAAAGAGCGAATGGATATTTGTTTTTTTACATCAACCTCCTTACTCAGAATGTTGGTCGGGTGGATACTATGATGGAGAGCCTCTTCTCCGTAGTGAAATTGTGCCGATTATCGAAGCCAATAATGTAGATATTGTTTTTGCCGGACATACACATGATTACGAGCGGGGATTGCCACACCCTCCTTACGATCCGGAAACCGGAAAAGGGAATAATGCTGTATATGTGATCGCCGGAGGAGGAGGTTCAAACCTCGACAATCATAAGTACAAAGAATGGGAGCAAATTGATCTGCCAGATCATAAGGCAAGCCCCGACAACCATGAAACAGATGAAGGAGAGTATTATCTGTACCATTATATTGTTGTTGAAATTGATGGCAAGAATCTCAAATACAAGGCTGTAAAAATGAATGGTGATGGAAGCCCTGGTGGGATTTTCGATTCATTTGAATTAAAACACAAATAATACCAAAATTGACCAGAGATATGATCAATACTACTATAACAACATTTAGTCAGACCAATAAACTTAGGTTTTTTCTTTTTGGACTTATTATTTCTATTTCTGCTTGTACCGAGTCTGATCTTCAAGAGAATACGCGGGTATATAATGACCTGCCGTTTATCCAGGACTATGCAGAGCAATTTGAATTAATTACATCACAGGCAGTACCGGAACTTTTAGAGGTAACATGCGACAGAAATAAGAATATAAAAGTTCTTTCTGCGGAAGGCTTGTTGCAGCCTTGGGAAAAGAAACTGGCAGCAGATCAGCTTTATCGTCCGATTAGTGATATGAAAATTATCTCCATCACTTCATTTAAGAACCAGTTTGTTTATTTAACCGACAAAGCGATTTTGAGTAATGCATGGGCCGGAAAGTTTTATATTAAACATAATATCGACAGCTGCAGCCATTTTGTTTTAGGAGATGATTTCTTAGTAATGGTAGCTGCCCGGGAGAAATTGGCCTTCTTTGCTGACTCAGAATTGGTATGGGAAGAATCACTTAATGATTTTGAGCCCATCGAACTTCTGTATAATTCAAACCAGAGACATTTTGTTATTCTTTCAAAAAGTGGAGTTTATACATTTAATATAGTAGATAAGCAATTGATTATGAGGTTTAATGCTGAGAGCATAACCTCAATGGCACTTGTCGCAGAAAAGAGTCTCTTAGTGATTGGAACAGAAGATGGGATTATTTCTTTGGATTCGGAATCGTTTAAAGAAATGTCACCTCTGAACACTAAACTTCCAAACACCAATATAAGCTGCATTACAGAGATAAATGGTAAGCTGTGGTTCGGGTCATCCAAAGGAGCATTTTCGTTAAGAGATGATGGTAAATACGATTACTATGCATCAAAGCGATGGCTGGTTGATGATCATGTTATTGATATCAGCGCAGGACCGGATAATAGTGTATTATTTCTTACAGAAACTGGCTTAAGTAAAATCGTTTTTACAAAAATGACCCTGGCTGAGAAAGCTGAATATTTCCAAGAAGTGCAA
>JAYEFL010000370.1:0-7649 GCA_034658635.1 Bacteroidota bacterium
GTTTTAAGTTTGACAGTGGGACAGCTATACCCTTTTTTGCTCAAAAACAGGTTGTTTTATGAAAAGCAGATGGACAATAGGCCGTTTTGAAGAAAAACCACTTTTTCTAGACACTTTGATAGAATCTGAAGGCCAGAATCTCTTGCTGGCTAGGGATTTATCATTATTATTATGACTTTATGGACAGACACTAATTATTCTCCAGACTGTTATTTTACTGTAACTCTGGAAGAAGGTAACATAATTGAGAATTCAACTGTTGTATTCAAAATAATTGAACAGACAGAGAATTCTGTTGAATTAGTTCTCTTAAACACAAATTTCAGGCATAGCTCCCCTACTTTACGACAAATAAAGAAACTTTATAGAAAATCGAGAAAGTTCAATCTTCGTGAAAGAAAATTTGAAAAATAAAAAACTGCTGCTAACAAAAAATATAGTGCATGCCGCGGTTTGTAGTACTCAGAAAAAGAATTTGTAAATTTGAAAATTAGTAAAACCAAGAAAACTTATTGAATAAAGTGCGGCACGCACCATATTCAAACCGTTACCGCCAAGCAAAAAAAAGACCCTGCGCGGGGATTAATATCTATAATCAGAGCATTTTTTGCGCAGAAAGTTGTATTTGCGGAGAATAAGCAGTATATTTGTCGCATAAATTGCGGAGAATGAAAATCTATATACACGAAAAAGAAAATTGGGCTGACTTCACTTGGGACAATAAGAAAGTGATGATAAAACTGGGTGAAGCTAGAAATCAACAAGGCAGACTTCTTGGTAGGATGGAATCTCTGGGCTTTGATTTACAAAATGAAGCTGTATTGAACACGCTCACTTTAGATGTTATAAAATCATCTGAAATAGAAGGCGAATTTTTAGAAATAGAACAAGTACGTTCTTCAATCGCTCGAAGACTAGGAATTGACATTGCAGGTACAGTAGAATCGGAACGCCATGTTGAAGGGATTGTTGAAATGATGCTTGACGCTACACAAAAATATAACTTGCCTTTAACTAAAGACAGATTGTTTGGATGGCATGCAGCTCTGTTCCCTTCAGGTTGGAGTAATCTTTACAAAATCACAGTTGCCGACTGGAGAAAAGACACGAGAGGTCCTATGCAGGTTGTGTCTGGATCTATGGGAAAAGAAAAAGTTCACTATCAAGCACCAAGTTCTGACAGGATAGAACCAGAAATGATAAGATTCTTAGACTGGTTTGAAAACGAGCAAGAAATTGATTTGGTTCTTCAAGCAGCTATTGCTCATTTATGGTTCGTGACAATTCATCCATTTGACGATGGAAACGGACGAATTACAAGAGCAATTACAGATATGACATTGGCACGTTCTGACAAAAGTATCAGGCGGTTCTACAGTATGTCAGCGCAAATTAGAGTTGAAAGGAAACAGTATTATGAAAAACTTGAAAAAACACAAAAAGAAAATTCAGATATAACAGAATGGATTTTGTGGTTTTTGCAATGTTTAATAAATGCTATTGATTCCACAGAGGGGACTTTATCGAAAATACTTCATAAAGCAGAATTTTGGAAAATGCATTCTACCACAATTCTCAACGATAGGCAACAAAAAATAATAAACAGACTACTTGATGGATTTGACGGAAAGTTAACAACCTCGAAGTGGGGAAAAATTAATAAGTGCTCTCAAGATACAGCTCTTCGAGATATTCAAGATTTGAGAAAGAAGGATATCTTAAAAAAAGAGGCAAGCGGTGGACGAAGCACAAATTATGAATTAATAGAAATGCCAGGCGGTAACAAGGTATAAAAACAGTAGCCGAGACAGTAGTAAATTCAAGGATTGTATGCCCGCTTCAGCCTTTTTGTAACTTGACAGGTAAGTGTCACGCAGTCGGCTACTATTCTTACACAAACCGTTCTACACAAGCTAAAATATAGCCAACAGACAATACTATGCTGACCAAATAACATAACCATAGGTCACCATCTGTGCTGTGGTTATATTGCCGCAAATATGTATTCAAGACTATTAGAAAAGAAAATCCAGGATAAGATAAATAGCGGTAAGACTATCGTGGTAGTAGGCGCTAGACAGGTAGGTAAGACAACCCTACTAAGCAAGATCTTAAAAGAAAAGCATCACCTCTTTCTGGATGGTGATGACACAACAGTAAGAAATTTATTGTCCACTCCCAACACAGAGCAGATTCGAACCATAATAGGCGACAATAAATACATATTTCTCGATGAGGCACAAAGAATACCAGGAATTGGATTGACCCTAAAAATTATTACTGACCAATTCAAGGATGTACAACTCTTAGTAAGTGGCTCATCGTCATTTGATTTAGGAAATGAATTAAATGAGCCCTTAACCGGTCGAAAATGGGAATACGAGATGTTTCCTGTTTCCTGGGAAGAATATGAAAATCAAATTGGCTTTATACAATCAGAACAACAGCTTGAAGACCGTCTAATATATGGTTTTTATCCAGATGTGTTAAATAATCGAGGGAGCGAGCGTGAAATACTAAAGAATCTTGTTAACAGTTATTTGTACAGAGATATATTGGCATTTTCTCATATAAGAAAACCAGAAGTGCTTGAGAAACTATTGCAGGCACTTGCCCTGCAAATGGGGGGGGAGGTAAATTATAATGAATTATCACAACTTGTAGGGGTTAACAAAATCACAATTCAAAAATATATTGAAATATTAGAGAAAGGATATGTTCTTTTTAGGCTCAATAGCTTTAGTGGTAATGTGAGAAATGAAATTAAAAGAAACCGTAAGATATATTTCTATGATAATGGCGTCAGAAATATGATTATCGGTAACTTTAATCAAATCAATCTACGAGTTGATAAGGGGGCGTTATGGGAGAATTTCCTGGTATCTGAAAGAAGAAAACAAAATTTTTATAAAGATACGTTTGCAAAGATGTATTTTTGGAGAACAAAACAGCAACAGGAAGTCGATTTTGTGGAGGAGAAAGAAGGTGGGGTAACTGGTTTTGAGTTTAAATGGAAGGCTAAGTCAAACCAACGTTTACCGGCAACATTTATTAATGCTTATAATGCAAAGACAAAAATAATTGATCGTTACAATTTTAGAACATTTGTGACAATAACCAGTGCACAACAAGGTGTATAAGCAATGGCAGTCTGGTTAGAGAGCATTTAAAAATGGGAACAACATTCAAATATCACTCCTTGGAATTTATAGCATATTTATTGATGGTAACACGCTTCCCCTTAAATCCGCTTGTTTTATTGAAAGTGTCAATTTTTAACAAAAGAAAAGCACGGAAATAGTTATATTGAACAAAAGCGATACAGTGCAAAAACAGGTATGGAGAGGTCACATGAAAAATGTTAAACAAATGTTTACGTTCGTTCTTTTTCTGTCATTAGTACAATTTGCAAATGCTCAGATCCGATCCATGGAGCCAGTCATCATTCTGGGCTCGGAACTATCAGCTCTTTCCGGAACATCTGTTGATGAACTCTACCTCTTTGCCTACAATGATGGCGCCTGGAATCAAATTCCCATGCAGTTGGATGAAGTTTCCGAAAATGGGTCTCTTTTTGAAGAAGATGACGCACTGCTGGACAATAACGACGAACTTGTTTTTCAACCACAGGATGGCGGACAACTCGCCTCGCTGGAAGCGTGGATTGATAATGATGATTCAAAAACCCATTCCAGAATTCTTCTATCTATTTATGATCCTGTTGAAGAAGATTCAATATTTATATATCTCTATTGTTCAGCCACCCTGGATAATTCTGACTCAACGTATTACGTATCCTATAACACAGAGACAGAAGAAATTTCCAGCGAATATTATCTTATGGGTTTTGATACCGAGAAAAAATTCTGGAATAAACTGCAAATTATTGAGGAAGGAATTCTGTCGAATAATTTGATCGATAGACAGAAAACCAGAATCAAAGGAACGGTATTATTCTCGCCTTACACCTTAACGGAAGAGGATTTTAATCCAACTGCCAACGATCTTAAAACAGGAAAGGTTAGAATAACCAGAAGGGTAGAGGGAAACTTCTCAATTTCTGGTGTTACCCAACAGGTTACGGGCGTGGGATCCTATTATCGCTCCTATTTTGCTACCCCCAATAATTCATTGGATATTCATTCATCAGTGCAGATGATACGTAATTCCATTGATCTGTCAGCTGCCACTGTAGGTTCGTTTAGCTCGGATGCAAATAATTCGAGTTTAACCATAGATGGTTCACCTGATGAAAATGTTCAGGAAAACATTACCATAGAACAGATAGCGCACTATTGGCTGAAGATAAAACTAGGTGTGAATTCTCTGGTAACGGTTGGCGATTTTTCTGGGATGTCGAATACAAATAATCTGTATTTTTTCGATAACGCTTCAGGTGGAACAGGAGACGGAACCACTGACACAGGGGATATGGTGTCTTTTGGAGATATCGGATTGAAATTTGACAATCCCAATAGTGGAAATCAAGTTTTTGCATCACAAACTTATGCTGGTATCGGTGTTGAGCTTTCAGGACCTCTATGTCAGACATATTTTGACAACCCCTTTGAAATTGTAAGCACTACTGAATATTATGATCCAACAGGAATTTTCTTTGAGTCATCTATTACGTCTAAACAATTTAAATTGTTGAGTAACTATCCCAATCCATTCAATCCTTCAACAGTAATCGATTTTTCAATTCCGGAGCAGTCATTTACTAAAATTACAGTTCATGATGTGCTTGGTAAAGAGGTAGAGGTGCTTGTAAACGAGAATTTGTTTCCAGGAGAACACAGGGTTGTCTACAAAGCAGATGTAAATACTCCAAGTGGTGTATATTTTGCAAAATTGTTTGCAGGCAATCACTCTAAAACAATCAAGATGCTACACATAAAATAATAGTCACACTTGTATCCCTGGGATTTTAATTTTCCTCTCGCGAAGAAGAACGAAATGAAAACCAGAGAAAAATGCCAGATGACACTTACGGCTGCTTTTCGGTCTATATTAAATTTAGGGTTAAGGAAGATGAACCCGATTTGTTCATGACCGTTGTCTCGTTCGGTGTAAAAAGGAGAAAAAACAACCACTGTTTTCACGGAGCAAACCTACGTTTTCCGTATATATTCTCGCGATGTTAACGGTGGCCTGATCGATTGAAACGGATCACCCAATGTGAGCACCAAACAGATCGGACTGTTTGTAAAGAAGGCAAAAAAACCTCTGCGTCTCTGGGCACTTTGCGAGAGACAGTTAAGAAGGGCAGATAAAATTCCACAAGGAGCTAAATTTTGAAAAAAAGTACTATCTTATTAATTGCCGTTGTCGTTGTGATCTTTTTTATGGTGAGCAATACTATAGGAAAATATAATGCCATGGTCACCCTGGAAGAAGGGGTAGACGCTGCCTGGTCTCAAGTCGAAAATGTTTATCAGCGTCGAGCAGACCTTATTCCAAACCTGGTTGCCACCGTGAAGGGCTATGCAGAGCATGAAAAAGAAACCTTTACTGCTGTTACAGAAGCCCGCTCCAAAGTGAGCAATATTAATATGGAAGGCATTGTCAACAATCCTGCTGCTATGAAGAATTTCCAGGCTTCCCAGGGGCAACTCTCTGGTGCACTAAGCAAACTTATGGTTGTCATGGAACGTTATCCAGAATTGAAAGCCAACCAGAACTTCCTGGATCTCCAAGCGCAACTGGAAGGAACCGAAAACAGGATTGCTGTTGAGCGGGGTCGGTTTAACAAAACAGCCCAAGCTTTTAACACGCTGATCCGGCGCTTCCCTGGCTCTATCTATGCTGGGATATTTGGTTTTGAGAAAAAAGCATATTTCGAGGCTGAGGCTGGTGCGGAAAAAGCCCCTAAAGTCGAATTTTAAAGCGAAAAGCAACCACGGATTTCATTGATTACACGGATAGATTAAGATTTTTCCAGTACGGGCGGATTAAAATCCGCCCCAACCCCAAGAAAAAGAATAAGCCACTTATGATAAAAAACACAATACGATTTGCCCTGCTAATTCTAATGTTATCCAGCTTATTCGCGGAAGGTATCTATCCCGATCGTATCAACAAACAAGTGAACGATTGGGCGGATTTACTTTCATCCACCCAGGAGCGTCAGCTGGAACAGGCTCTGCGTCAGTATGAGGGGGAATCATCCAATCAGATCGTAGTCGCTACATTTCCATCTCTGGAAGGTGAAAATCTGGAAGACGTCTCAACACGAATGTTCGAAACCTGGAATCTGGGTCAATCCGGAAAAGACAATGGTATTTTGCTCAGCATTTTTAAACAGGAACGCAAGATTCGGATCGAAGTTGGCTATGGTCTTGAAGGAGCCCTGCCTGACATCACTGCCGGTCAGATCATCCGCAATGATATTAACCCTTATTTCAAACAGACCCGTTGGTATGAAGGTGTGGTTTCCGGTTTACAGGGAATTATTGCAGCCACCCAAGGTGAATATCAAGGAACCGGAATTCGCCGTACTGATCGTCGCCAGAAAAAAAGCAGTCCTCTTGGTCTGATCTTTCCCGTCATCATTTTTTTGATCATTGGTCGGGGACGTATGGGCGGTATGGGTGGTTTTTTCCTGGGATCCATGTTGGGATCAGCCATGCGCGGTGGTGGAGGATTTGGTGGGGGTGGCGGCTTCGGAGGCGGTGGCTTTTCTGGGGGTGGTGGTTTCGGTGGCGGTGGCGGAGCATCCGGAGGCTGGTGACAGATCTGGAAATTACCGAAGGCTGAGCTCGCCGAAGACTGGAGATGATTGGCTGGCTGTGGACAAGTTGGCCAGGCTCAATGTCCAGAAAGTTAGTCCAAAAAAGACCGAATTTTCTCTGCCCAAATATCGTAGCCGGCCTTATTTGGATGTAATCCGTCACGAGTCAGTTCTGGGTTGAGATATTGCGTATCATCAAGAAAACAGGGGTAGAGGTTGACAAAGACCAAACCCTTCTCAATGGTCATCAAAGTCAAAAAGCTATTCAGTCGTTTGATCTGATCAGGTGGGCAATTTTTCCATCTTGCGCTTGTTGGTAAAATAGAATGCAGATAGATTTGGGTCTCAGGCAGTTCACTGATCAAGGTGTCAACAAGGGTAGTGAACATTAATTTGAGATATTCATCACTGCGTTGATCCCCAATATCATTAATACCGACCATCAGGAACAGTTTTTCGGGTTTTAAGGCTACTGCAGAGTTGTTCAATCGCTCAATCAGGCCATCCAGGTGGTCACCAACGATTCCCCGGTTGTAGGTCTGGTGTTGAGGAAAATAAAGCTCCAGGTCGAAGCCCTCAGTTATTGAATTTCCAAGAAAAACAAGCTTCCCCTCACTGATAGAATCTAATTCAGTTTCAAAGAGCTGATTCCGAGCTTGCCAGTGTTGTGTTCTCGGCCGCTCCTGGGCAAAACTGAAGCTCCAGAGCAACAAAAGGAATATGATCGATCTAAATGCGATAGTGTTTTCTCCGGGTTATCAATAAAAGAAAAATTATGATGTGTTTGTAAATAAGATTCTTCCCCTAAATGCGTACCTCAGAGTTAGTTGGATTGTCAGGAAGTTTTCATCTTTTACTCAGATCCAGATTCCCTGAAGGGGAATAATCCGAATAGCCACGGGTGAAACCCGTGGTATAT
>JAYEFL010000371.1:0-7626 GCA_034658635.1 Bacteroidota bacterium
CAGAGATAATCAAATGGTCAATTGGCTGGATAATAACTCCAATCAGGGATCTGACCGGATAAGCGCAAATGCAAAAGCTTCCTGGCTGAAGAAGCTCAATGGAAATAAAACCGTATTTAAGATAGCAGGAAATGGAAGCCTGAGCCAAAGTCTTACCAACCAACAATGGCAGAACAAAACTTTCTTTGCTGCAACAGATTTGGAGTCTCTGGAAAGTTTATATCAGGCAAATCAGATTGATAATCTTAGCTATTCGGGAAATCTCTCTGTGACTCAACGATTGGGAAAGCGAATATATATTGTTCCTCAGATTAGTGCAAGTTCATCTCAGGAATCTCTGGTTAGAACCCAGGGTTTTCCCTATCCAAATGATGCTGTAATAGACTCACTTAGTCCGTCATTTGACAGGCTTTATGATCGAATTCAACCAAAATTGACTATTAAAAGAAGCTCAGATAAGCTTCAACTCAATTTATTCCTGAATTCAGAATGGTATAAAACTCAAAACTTCCTATGGGATGATGCTGGCACTGAAAAATCACAATTTGTTTTTCTTCCGGGATTTAGTGTTGATTATGAATACAATACAGGAAAAAGATTAAATCTTATTTATAGATCCAGTTTGGTTCAGCCAACAATCAACCAGTTATTACCCATTGCCAACACAACCAACACCCTATCCACTTCTTACGGAAACAGGAACCTGAAGCCCGAACACCAGCAAAGTGCGTTTTTGCATTGGATAATCTTTGATCAGTTCTCTTTCACTTCTCTGTTTACAGGAATAAACGCAACATATACCCGTGACAAAATCAATTGGTCAAGAACCATTAATGATCAACTAGGACAAACCCTGAATCTGGTAAATGTTGATGATGATTTCAGAGTAAGCGGGAATATGGACTTCTCAACACCTATACGTAAGCTAGGCATAAAGATCAATGCCGGGCTGTCTGAATCATGGAACAAGGGGATTAACCTTGTAAACGGTGTGGAAAATGTTAATACTAATCTAAGTCACCGTTTCTCTCTTAGTGTGGATAACAGGATTAAGAAGAAATGGGATGTGGTAGCAGGAGGAGCAATAAGTGTAACTGATGCAAAATATTCATTACAGGAATCTCTGAATAACAGGTATACTAATCTATCCTACTTCACTGAAATCCGGTTTAATCCAAATGACAAATGGGATTTTATGGTATCTGCAGATGTCACCAATTATAATGATCAGAGCTTTGGTGAATCCATCAGTGTTCCATTAATAGCTGCTGAAATAAGCTATTTCTTCCTGAAAAACAATCGGGGTTCACTCAGTTTACAAGGAGCTGATTTGCTCAATAAAAATACTGGCGTTCAGCGTATTAGTGAATTAAATTACTTACGTGAAACCCGGTCTAATATTATCGGCAGATATGTTATGCTTTCCTTCAAATACCGCTTGAACAAAATGAGTGGTAATTCCGGGGGTATGGAAATCAAAATGAAGCACAGATAATTGCTGTCTAATAAACCTGTCAGGTCTTGAAGACCTGACAGGTTTATTGTATTTTGCAGCCATGAAAACTAAGCGAATCATTTCCTCTTTAATCGTGTTGTCGGGGTTAATCCTGTTACTCCAAAGCTGCTCTACTCCACCCAAACCTGCTGAAACTATTAAAATCAAAGTTGCTGTAGTCATACAAGATCCTGTAATCCCCGGAACTGAAGGACTCAGACTTCATGAATTTATAAAAACACCTGGTTATACATTCAAGTGGAATGATCCCTTTGAATTAAGCAAAGAGTATGAGGCTGCTCTTGAAGAAATCTGTCATGGAGTGGTAGATTTCGAAATCGTTAGGATTTATGATGATACCCTTTTGTTCTCGAATCGCAACGACAACAATGCACCAATTGGCATGAGTGAAATGCTGGGGCTTCTCCAGGAGCCTGATTGGGAAACTCTGAAAAATACAGGAACATACTTCGATTATAAGCGATTTGTAGAGCATTATAATTTTGACTTGCAACGTGATCGCGACGAAATAAATGAAGTTTGGGTTTGGTCTTTTCCTTATGGAGGCATGTGGGAATCTAACTACATTGGTGACTCAGGATTCTGGCTGAATTCAGATCCAACTACCGGAACCAGGAACGAGAAGCTTCTTGTGGTGATGGGATTGAATTACGAGCGTAAAATGTCAATGGCTCTTGAAAGCTTTGGTCATCGTTTTGAATCTGTAATGTGGCATGAATATGGTCGTTGGGAAAAAGACGCCACAAATCCGAATAACTGGGAGCTTTTTACTCAATATGACAAAACACACCCGGGAAATGCACATGTAGGCAATATCCACTTTCCGCCTAACGGCATTCATGATTACGACTGGATAAACAAAACACAGGTTAACACTTTTGCTAACAACTGGGCAAATTATCCAAATATCATGTCAGGCGAAGGCAGAATTGTTGATTGTCAGGAGTGGGATTGCAACCATGAAGGATATATGCGTTGGTGGTTCAGTCATATTCCTCATTTTACTGGTATAAACTCAAAAGACGGCAGATTAAACAACTGGTGGCAATACGTAGTTGATTATGACAGCACCATAAAAAACAAAAAGCCTATCAACTAAGATAGGCTTTTGTAAAACTAGAATGTAAAAGAGAAATATTAAATCAATTTGACATCTATAGCGTTTAATCCTTTTTGACTTTCAGTAACATCATAGCTAACTTTGTCACCTTCAGTTATTTCACAGGTTAAATCATTTTTGTGGACAAATACATCTTTGCCACCCTCATCAGGAGTGATGAATCCAAATCCTTTAGCATTATTAAAGAATTTTACTGTTCCTTTGTTCATTGTATCAAGTTATACGTTAATAATTAAGGCCAAAGGTATAGTTATTTCTTCCAAAAAAGAAAAACAGTAACACTTTTTCTTTTGTAACTGCTTCATTTAGTTTGTTTTTTGCATAATAAACCCCACTTACAAAACAAAATCGATAGGTGGTTAATTATCAGAATGCAAATCCTGATCCCAGTAAAGGTACTTGCATGTGCTATGATGGTGTGGCAATGAAAGAAGCTTGCAATAACAACTTAAGTGCAACTTTTTATGCGATTTATGAATCCTAAATAGTAGCTTTATCCGCCGAAACAAGGAAACAAAAACAAATGCAGATAGCCACTCAAAAAGGGTTTGACAACGAGAAATACTTAAAGGAGCAGACAGCAGCAATTCTTGAAAGAGTGAGTCGTTTCAACGATAAGCTTTATCTTGAATTCGGGGGTAAAATAATGTATGATTATCATGCATCAAGGGTTCTGCCAGGGTTTGACCCCAATGTCAAAATGAGGTTGCTGGAACTGCTGAAGGACAAGATCGATGTTATCCTTTGCATCCATGCGGGTGCTATCGAAAGAAAAAAGATCAGAGCCGACTTCGGAATTACTTATGATGTGGATGCCCTCAAAACCATTGACGATTTCAGAGACTGGGGGATTGATGTCAAAGCTGTAGTAATAACCCGGTACGAAAACCAGGCTCCAGCTAAAGCTTTTATGAACAAGCTGGAATTGAGAGGTGTTAAGGTTTACCTCCACTATCCTACCAAAGGCTATCCGTCAGATGTCGATCTTATAGTAAGCGATGAGGGATATGGGGCAAATGAATACATCAAGACTGAAAAACCCATCGTGGTCGTTACCGGACCAGGCCCGGGAAGCGGAAAACTTGCTACATGCCTTTCCAATCTCTATCATGAAAATAAAAAAGGCATTAAGGCCGGGTATGCAAAATTTGAGACATTCCCGATATGGGATCTTCCGGTAGACCATAAGGTCAATGTTGCCTATGAAGCAGCAACTGTCGACCTTGGTGATGTGGTAATGATTGACCGCGACCATTTAAAGGCTTATAACAAATCAGTTGTAAATTATAACCGTGATATTGAAGCTTTTCATCTCCTGAAGAGGATCATCGAAAAAATCTCCGGCGGAGAATCCTTGTATAGGTCGCCCACAGATATGGGAGTAAACAGGGCCAGCATGGGCATAGTTGATGATGATATAATCTCAGAAGCCTCCCGCCAGGAGATTATTAGGCGGTATTTCAGGTGTGCAGTTGAATATGCCATAGGCTTGGCAGATAAGGAAGCCCTCAACCGGTCTTCTGAAATAATGGCTAAAGTTGGTGTAAAAGCTGACGACAGGCAGGTTGTTGTGCCCGCCAGAGAAGCAGCACGTATGGCTGAGGAAAAAGACAAAAGCAATGAGAGCATCTTCTGTGGGGCGTCATTACAACTAAATGACGGAACCATTGTAACCGGAAAAAACTCACCACTTATGCATGCATCATCGAGCCTGATTCTTAATGCTACAAAACACCTGGCCGGATTGCCTGACAGTATGTATCTCATCCCTCAGAACATAATCGACTCTGTAAAACACCTGAAAAAAGACATCCTTGAGGGGAAGATGATAAGTCTCGACCTGGATGAAACCCTGATTGCCCTGGGCATCAGCGCCCTGTCTAATCCTGCTGCCCAAATGGCACTTGAGCACCTTATAGACTTGCGAGGCTGTGAGGTTCATCTCACCCACATCCCAACACCAGGTGATGAGGCTGGTTTACGCAAGCTAAAGGTAAACCTGACCTGCGACCCGGAGTATTCAAGCAAGAGCCTGTTTATTGGTGGCTGATATGGCGCTACCCATTAACATAAAAAAGTTGAAACCATGAAAGACTTTGAAGCATTTCGAAAAACCTGCGAAACAAACAGTAGTATTTCAGAAACCGTCATTGATGAGTTTATTCTTTACTATGCTACTGGTCAATACAGGCTTGATAGAAACATGACTAAAGCATTTTCAGCTTTCAGGCATGTAACAAATGAATTTGAACAGGAGTGGATTAACCGCCTAAAGGCTCAATATCTAACTCATAAAATCTTTCAGTCTGGCGGTTTGATACGGAAAGTCATCACCCATACTGAGTTAAAGAGGTTGAATCGAACTGAAATGGAATTTCTTGAACACCAGATAAGTCATCCATGGCGGTTTTGCTTCAGCATTATTCTGGATAATCCAGCTCCGGATTTCTTCCTGATGGAAGATATTCTCACGGGAGAACCATTCACCCTGTTCTCTCCGGGAATAACGGATACCAATAAAGATCAGAAAACATCTCTGTGGTTCAATCTGATTAGTTTCAACGGAGCCTGCTGGCAATCATTTGGCCCGATTGCAGCTTACAAGAGTTTTGAACTGGATGATATTTTCTTTTTCGCAACTGAACTTGATCGTAGAATTGAATCTAAAGAAGACATTATCAGAAATATTGATAAGAATCCTTTGCCCTACATGATGTTACTATCTGGGGCAAACTATCCGATTACGATGCATAAACAAGATCGTGTAGTTCAGGTTTATTCAGAATTCAGTGTGAGCCAGGTTGATAATCTAGCGATTAAAAAAAGCTTTACATCGGAGTTCAGTCATGATGTTTACAAATTCACGTTGAAGAGATGGGGTAAACATCCTCATTTTGCCCAGTTTTACTTCGATGAGAACAAAAAGAAAGTTTTGCTTTACGCTTCCACAAATCGCGGATATCTCGCCTTAGTGAAAGCCCTGAATCAACTCGGGTTTAACTTCTCTGAAGAACCTGATATACGCGTAAATATGTCTATGCTGGTTACTGCAAAAGGAATCCTGAAAAAAGAAATTACGTTAAATAATTACGATCACCTGTTCCATGTCGACACCCCTCCAAAAGATCAGGAAGTCCTCGACAATCTAAATGCTTTCATGAGAATGATTCTACCTGATATTAATGCTGGCCGGAAACCAGATATTGAAAAGCATGCTGCTAATGCCGGTGTCGATATTGAAACTGCACGGGAATTGGTAAAAACTCTTTTTGATAAAACCGGCAGGCGATAATGAGGGTGAGATATTTGGGTACTACAGATATTCCATCTTAAATAAGTGAATTAGCCCTTAGCATATCAAAACTGATATTGAAGAGCCAGATCCAATCAGGGTTTGGCTTTTCAAGATGTGAAGTCTCTATTTATTCAATTTTGTGCTTGCAACAAACCTCCGTCGTCTCCTGGCAACAATGCCAACAGCCTTCATAATCCAGGCTACTCGTGGCCTGGAGACTTTCACACATTCCAACAGGACATCAACATGTACAGCGAATATGAAAAATCTATACTTTTAGGTGTTGCTATTTAAGGGAAGCTTACATACAACCAACGAATTCTCATGTAAAGAGCATGAATGATGGTCTAACGGAAGATCAGCAGGTTGAGACAGAAAAAAACAACACAAGGCTATCTTGATGAGTTTGAAAATGAGACTCTGGCCAAAGCGGTGAAGTTTTGGACTTGAGTTGAAGCTATCGTGGGTGTTTCTTTTTTCCTTATTGCGTTTTATATTCAGACCTCCTGATCTGTCAAATTGTTCTGCTATTTCAAGGATTGTAATTTCATTATTGTTTCTGATTAAGTCCAAAATTTTCTCCGAAGCTTTCTCCGAAGCTTTCTCCGAAGCTTTCTCCGAAGCTTTCTCCGAAGCTTTCTCCGAAGCTTTCTCCATAGTTTTCCCCAAACTTTTCTCCGAAATCATTCCGAAATCATTCCGAAATCATTCCGAATTCATTCCGAATTCATTCCGACATTTCAAATTGGGATTTAACGATTGTTATTCAAGAAGGTTTAGGGCATACTACAGAAAAAACAACACAAGGCTGTCTGGATAAGCTTGAAAATGTTATGTCTTCGATTTAGTAAAAAGTTCAACAGTGTGGTACCAGTAGTAGAACGATGACTTGTCTGGTTGTCGTTTTAATCGGTTCAGAAAATTCCAATCCTGATTTTCAATTGAAAGGTCTTTGATATCTTGTCCTTCATAAAACTGAATAGAAGATAAATCACCAAACATCAGCTTGGCAGCAAGGTGAGCCACTTGGGCCGCCGCTACTATTGCCTCATCAATGCGGAAATTTCCTGACATTAGAAAACCAGTACCAAAAGCTTGTATTCCCTTCTGCAATAGCTTGAAATTGGCCTTTTCCTGGTCGTCCTTTCCTGCACCCCTTGTTGTGATGATCAGGCAGGTGTCAATTGTGTCTTTTAGCACCGCCTCAGGGGTTAGAGGTAATGTCGCCTTACCATTATTCCGATAGGCAATTTCTTGTTCAGCAAATAACTGAAAACTCATCTCAACAATCCCCATATCCTCAATGTGATGGAAGAGCCTACTCAGATCGAACAACTGCTTACAAATCTCCATGGCGAATGATTGGTCTCCTTTGAAATAAGGAATGCCTGTGGTATTTGGTGCAAAGGCTGTAAGTTTATCTCCTGTAATAGAATCCACTGAAGGCACGCTGACCATGGTGGCTGAGTCTGTATCAATCCATTTTGCAAGAATGGGTTTTTCGATATGCTCAGGATAAATAGATTTCTCAATCAGCACATCAAGGAGTATTTTACCCGAATATTTTGTATTGATCGATGAATCAAAAGCAAAGGCATAGTGGGCTTTTGGCACTCCAGGTTGAAAACTTCTATGCTCATCCAGTTCAAAGGACTTAAAAGTTGAACTTTCAATAACCTTCTCAAGAATACTTTC
>JAYEFL010000372.1:0-1667 GCA_034658635.1 Bacteroidota bacterium
GGAAGTAAAACGACTATTAAAAGCACCTGAGCATATCAGAGAGAAGGTGATGTTTGGACTGACCTACGATACCGGATTACGAATCAACGAACTAATCAGTCTGCTTATTAGAGACGTTCATCTTGACAGGGGACAAGTGCATATTCGTCAGACAAAGAATAAAAAAGACCGTTATGTAACGATGTCTTCTCACGCTGTCCGGGGAATAAAAAAGCATATTACACTTAATCGTCCGAAAACCTATCTCTTTGAAAGCCCAAAACAAACTACCCTGATCTACTTACATATAGCCCAGGTTGACCCAGCTAAAAGATTTGGTTGTATGGAAGCGCTTTACGAAAAGGGCGATGGGTAGCCACGAGGCTCCGGAACTGGCAACTGTCATTAACAACTTCTTACCGTCCTATAATACAGAAAACAAGCTCCCACCTCATAAGCTCAGGGTATTA
Organism: Bacteroidota bacterium; assembly: GCA_034658635.1. GTDB lineage: Bacteria > Bacteroidota > Bacteroidia > Bacteroidales > UBA12481 > JABHCC01. Next base: position 450 of record JAYEFL010000372.1, read on the forward strand.
GATGCTTTGCAGAAATGTCGCACCGAGTACATGGGCGGACATATTGAAGCTTGTGAAGACTGTGGATCGGTTCGTGTTGCCTATAATAGTTGCCGGAACAGGCATTGTCCCAAATGTGGAGCAATAGACAAAGAAAAGTGGATCATTGCCCGGGAAGCCGATTTGCTACCAGTAAAATACTTCCATGTGGTGTTTACCCTGCCGGATAAGCTCAACAGCCTGTTTATGAACAATCAGGTGGCTATGTACAATCTGCTATTTACTGTAGCATGGGATATACTAAAGGACTTTGGAAATACTAAAAGATGGCTTGGTGGACAGATTGGTGCTACTGCAATTTTGCATACCTGGGGACAAAACCTGCAGTACCATCCTCATGTACATTTTATCATTCTTGGGGGAGCGTTAATGCCGGGCAATAAGGCAGGCTTTCGGTGGCCCCGAACAAGTAATCAGCTATCTGGGTCGGTACACTCACCGAACGGCCATCTCAAATGACAGATTACTAGCAGTTAACCAGGAAACTGTAACGTTCACCTGGAACGCTTACAAACAGAATTATGCCACACAAATCACCACTTTACCGGGTGAAGAGTTCCTCAGATTGTTTTGTATGCATATTCTTCCCTTTGGCTTTACCCGAATACGGCACTATGGTTTTCTTTCCAGCGCATCGAAAAGAAAATCACTGGCTATTATCCGTGGTCATATCGGTACAGCACCTACATGTGAGGTACACCAAAGACCCTGGCAGGAAATTGCATTTGAGAAAATGGGAATAAAACCCGGATTTTGTAAATGTTGCGGTGGAAAAATGGTCGTTATTGAAACCATGCCAAACCAGTTCAGGAAAAGGCAGAGAGCACCTCCGGTCAGCAGGAATAAGATATTGCCAAGTAATGAAATAATCCTGAATGACTGTAACTTAGTGCTATAATCTACTGACATTAAATGCAATGGGAGAGGTCTGTCTTGTAGACAAGAAAAGAAATCTGTTCAAACTAATTCTCTCCGTAATTTGTGCATAGAAATGAAACAATGGCAACAGAAGCAACTGATAACATCCAGTTTACCTGAATTTAACTCACAATCCGAACTCCCAGGGTTAACTCCGGGAAATTGATACCACAATAATATATTATATCTCTCTGCTAGCGTGGTTTAGTTCAACAAAAAGTACATATTCCGGCTTCGCCCGGAAAACGATACTTAAGTGTT
>JAYEFL010000373.1:0-25403 GCA_034658635.1 Bacteroidota bacterium
GCAATATGAGGCCTCATATTGCTTTCTGCTCTCGAAAAAATTTGTGCAAAGATAGACGTTTAACGCACTCCGACAACGATTTGTTTCGATAAATGATCGAAAAAATCAAAAAAAAATAAAAAGGCCCGGCATCTTGTAAATGCCGGGCTAGATTTGGCTGACCGGGTCAGTTATTTTCTGAAGGTAAAATATTCATATCTGCCATTGGCAAGAATACCTTCAATAAACACCCCCCCTTCTGTAATACTTTCAAGTATCCTCCTGACATCCTGTTTATCATCCACTTTAATCTTATTGATTTCAGTAATAACAAAATTCTCAGGCACCCTGTTTCTTTTCAGTACTCCATCTTTAAGATTTTCCACACGAACACCATGACTTATATCCATTCTTTCGAGATCTTTCTCTTCTAAATTGACTAAATCGGCACCCAACCATGTCCAGAATTCAGAACCTGATACCATTTTGGCGTTTGAATCATGGTCTTTCAACTCAACAATAAATTCTTTTTCTGATCCGTTCCTGTCGACAATGATCTGAACATCTTCTCCAGGACTATATTTCATTACCTGCTCTTGCAATTGAGAGGAACTTAAAACGATGTTATCATTAATAGAAAGTATCACATCTCCTTTTTTAATTCCGGCAAGAGCAGCTCCACCTTTCACATTTAAATCACTTACATAAACACCTGAATTCACATCCAACTTCTCTTTTTTAGCAAAATCAGGATTAACGGTGTTAATTGTCACTCCGAGGGCAGCCCGCTTAACTTCCCCAAACTCGATAATATCCATCATTACCTTTTTTGCAATAATCGAAGGAATTGCAAATGAGTATCCCGAATAAGCTCCCGTTTGGGAGGCAAGAGCTGTGTTAATTCCAACCAGCTCACCACGAAGATTTACCAATGCACCTCCACTATTCCCTGGATTAATTGCTGCATCAGTTTGTATGAAAGACTCAATAGCATTTGGATCTCTCTCAACACCAATAACCTGTCCATATCGATTACGCTTATATTTTGTGCCTATCAATTGGATATTTCTTGCTTTTGCACTTACGATTCCAGCTGTTACCGTGGTATTAAGACTCAATGGGTTCCCCACTGCTAAAACCCAATCACCCAATTGCAACTCATCAGAATCACCGAAAGTCAGATAATGCAGGTTTTCAGCTTTAATCTTAACTATAGCGACATCAGTATTTGGGTCAGTACCTACCAGTTCAGCATCCAGCATAGTACCATCATTCATTTTAATTTTTATTTCGTCGGCACCTTGAATAACATGGTTATTAGTAATGATATATCCGTCAGGTGAAATAATAACTCCTGATCCATAACCACTCTTCGGGATCAACTCCTTACTACTGGGCTCATTAAAGAAGTATTCAAACATATTTCCGTAATGATTCTGCTCTAGAAATTTGGTGGATGTAACATGCACAACAGCATCTACTGAAAGCTGAGCTGCCAACCTGAAATCAGCCGTTTCAAGTCCGCCTGATGGTAAGCTAGTAAGATGAGCTGAGGGTTTCTGAGATTGTTGCACATAAGTAACTTCTGGTTTAACAAGTAAACTGAATCCTATAATCCCAAGAACACTTCCAAGGAAAGCTATAGCTATGATGCCTGCAAATTTCTTCATGTTAATAATGTATATTTATATTTTTACCTTTATCGATCTTAGTAATTGGCAGTCAAAAACTATGCCTGTCAGAGTATTTAACGTTTGAAATTACAGAAGTGTTTTGTTATTATGCAAACTTTAACACTACTTAAACTATAGTAAGTCAATCCTTAACAGTCGTTAACAAAAACATGGCAGAATTACGTTTCCAAAAATGGCAAGCTACTGGCAACGACTTCGTTATTATAGATAACAGGAATGGGATCCTTACTGATCTGTCATCTGAATGGATCAGCAGGATTTGCAATAGAAATTTCGGAGTAGGTGCTGATGGTTTCATGTTCATTCAGAATCATCCGGAGCTAGACTTCGAGATGAAGTATTACAACGCTGACGGATTAGAGGCAGAAATGTGTGGGAACGGTGCCAGATCTATAATTGGTTTTGTCAAAAACCTGAGAATTATTGATAATTCAACAACTTTTCAGGCAATTGATGGGGTTCATCAGGGATGGGTTCTCAGACCCGACTATTACCGAATCAAAATGGTGGATGTTGATGAAATAATAGAGAATGAAAAAGGAATTTCCCTGAATACAGGCGTGCCTCATCTGGTTATTTTCACTGAGGCCCCCGATCAGACTGACGTGTTTCAGCTTGGGAAAGAGATAAGGTATAGTAAGGAATTTGCGCCAAAAGGAAGCAATGTAAATTTCAGTAATTACTCAGATAATATCCTGCGGATGAGAACCTATGAACGTGGAGTTGAAAATGAAACATTGTCATGCGGCACAGGAGCAGTTGCCTCTGCTATCGCTACCGAATACCTGAATAATTATGGCAAATCCACCTATGAAGTACAAGTTCCAGGAGGAAAGCTGAAGGTCAGTTTTGAAAGAACAAACAAGAATCACTTCCAGGAAATATACCTGGAGGGAGAAGCAAAAATGGTTTTCGAAGGAAATATAAAACCATCGGTGACATCGATGCCGCAGCCTATCGCTAGACGTCAATATTAGCGTAGGTAGCGTTTTGTTCAATAAACTCTCTGCGGGGAGCCACTTCATCTCCCATCAGCATAGAGAAGGTTCTGTCAGCAACTCCAGCATCCTGGATAGTGATCTGACGCAGGGTTCTGTCCGCAGGATTCATTGTGGTATCCCATAACTGAACAGCATTCATTTCTCCCAAACCTTTGTAACGCTGAATGTGTACCCCGATGTCCTTTCCGCCTGTAATTTGATTAACAACCAGATCACGTTCTGCATCACTCCAGCAATACTTTTCAAACTTACCTTTCTTAACCTGATATAGAGGTGGAGCTGCAATATACAAATACCCATTTTCAATAATTGGCTTCAAATATCTGAAAAAGAAAGTCATTATCAGTGTGGCAATATGAGAACCGTCAACGTCGGCATCACACATGATCACCACCTTATGATATCTGAGTTTAGTAAGATTTACCTCTTTTGAATCATCTTCCGTACCAATTGTTACACCTAACGCGGTATAAATATTCTTGATTTCCTCATTCTCAAATATTTTGTGCTGCATGGCCTTTTCAACATTCAGGATTTTACCCCTGAGTGGAAGAATCGCTTGAAATACCCGATCCCTACCTTGTTTAGCAGTTCCTCCCGCAGAATCTCCCTCCACAAGAAACACCTCACAAAGTTCAGGATCACGATTAGAGCAATCAGCCAATTTACCTGGCAGGCCTGCACCTCCAAGTACTGTTTTGCGTTGAACTAACTCACGGGCCTTTCTGGCAGCATGACGGGCTGTGGCAGCCAGAATCACTTTACTGACAATAATCTTAGCCTCTTTAGGGTGCTCTTCAAGATAATACTTGAGCATCTCACTTATCGCCTGATCAACAGATCCGGCAATCTCTGAATTCCCTAACTTTGTCTTGGTCTGTCCTTCAAACTGAGGTTCAGCCACCTTAACAGATATCACGGCAGTAAGACCTTCACGAAAATCATCCCCATTAATATCAAACTTAAGCTTGCTCAGAAGCCCAGACTCCTCAGCATATCTTTTCAGAGTTCTTGTCAGTCCTCTTCTAAAGCCAAGTAAATGGGTACCACCTTCAATAGTATTTATATTATTGACGTAGGCATGCACATTTTCATTAAACGATGTATTGTATTGAAGTGCAATTTCTACCGGTACGTCATTCTTTTCTGTATCAATATAAATAACCTCTTCTATCAGCTTTTCGCGACTTTCATCGAGATAGTCAACATATTCTTTCAGACCCTCTTCTGAGTAAAAACTATCCATTAAGAATTCACCCTTATCATCTTTGACTCTTTCATCAGTGATAGAAAGCCGAATTCTTCTATTTAAAAATGCCAGCTCCCTCAATCTGGAGACCAGGATGCGGTATTTGTATACAGTGTCTGTGAAAATAGAACTATCAGGCTCAAAATGTATAATAGTACCAGTTTTATCAGTCTTGCCAATCTCTTCAACAGAGCCTTTTGGCTTTCCAATCTGAAATTCCTGTTGATAGATTACTCCATCACGATGAACTTCAGCTCTTAAATTGGTTGAAAGTGCATTCACACAGGATACACCTACCCCATGTAAACCACCAGATACCTTATAGGAGTCTTTGTTGAATTTCCCTCCGGCATGGAGAACAGTCATTACAACCTCCAAAGCAGATTTATTCTCTTTTTCATGCCAGTCGACCGGAATCCCCCGACCATCATCTCTGACAGTAATTGAATTATCCTCATGAATTACAACTTCAATCTCAGAACAAAAACCGACCAATGCCTCGTCAATGGAATTATCGATAACTTCATAAACCAGGTGATGTAATCCTCTTTCTGAAACATCTCCAATATACATCGCAGGCCGTTTTCGAACTGCCTCAAGCCCCTCAAGCACCTGAATGCTCTCAGCCGAATATCCATTTTCGTTTCCGTTCTCGTTTACCTTATTCTCTAAGTCGCTCATATTCTGTTTATTATATCAATCTCAACACCATCTTTTTAAACCAAACAAAAATACACAAAATGCCCCTTTTATCCATAAAAAACCGGGCCGGATTTAAGGTATTTATTAACACCATTATCCAGCCCTGACTAATTGATTATCAGTACTTTTGAATTAAAACGACCAAGTTATTCCGAGAAGAAAATTAATCCCTTGTACCGGGTAGTTTTGCCATACGTAGTAATTGTCTGATATTAAGTTGTTTACACGCCCAAAAACAGCAATCCCTTTCCCGGCAAAATATTCAGCACTCAGGTTTATATCAACCAGGCCATCCAGGCGCTGTGCATTGCCGAATTTAGCCAGGTCAGGAGATGGAACATATTGAGCACCCAAAAGGTATACATCAGCCTGAACTATCAGCTTTTCACCAAATGCATAGCGGGTGGTAAGGGTAGCATCCCACCCGGGCTTATGCCATGGAGCTGGCAAGCTGTCAAGAGTGTATTTATAGTAGTTTCCTTTCAGTATGACTGACAGATTATCAGACTGTCTGAGGCTAATCTCACCACCAGTACTTAGTAAGGTACCGTTATCATATTCTACTCTGAAGCGGTTTTGCAATGGATTAGCGGTATCAGGAATAAAGAAATGCCAATTATCAACGTCTTCCCAGGAAACATACAAATTAAAGGCCACCTTGGGTAAAAAGCGTCCGCGCAAGCCTCCTAAGGCAATAAAACGATGATTTGTTGGCAATAAATCCAGATCATCCACTACAAAAGGATTCTCTTTCATGACCTTCAGGTAATTATTGTTCTCATAATATCCGTTCAAACCAATATATGGAACCACCAGATTGGTGATATTAACTTCCATATGCACCTGTGGATAGAAAAAGAATTGCCCTGCATTCCTGTCCATTGCTACCTTCGGACCTGCCTTCAGATTGATATATTTCCAGGCAAAACCCACCCATGGATCAGCATGAGCAATGACATAATGTGTAGAATCAAGCGACCTGAGTCTGTAAGCATAGTCGGCTCCAATATCTCCTCCTAAGGACCACTTTCTGAACTCCTGAGAAAAATTAAAATTAAGGCGACCATTATGCTCCATTTCTTTTTGGAAATCAATCAGGAAGTCGTATCCTCCATCCAGTTGATACAAAAAGCCTTTAGATCCCCTCTCATCAGCTTTCCATCTAAAATCACTGCCAACAACAACAAACTGTTGAAAGTCCATGGAATCTTTGGTAGTAACCCTAAGATTATATGGGGTAATCAGGCTTCCATCATTAAGGGTATCTGTATTATATCCATACAGGAAATGATGAGTTTCATTGAAATGAACATTAGCTGAGAGAGTACTACGGTTAAAAAACCTTGAGCCATACAATTTGACTTCATTATCAGCATAACCGGCATAGACCTTTCGCTCATCCGCCATTTTAACTTCACCTTGAGAAGAAATATGACTCATATTAATCCCCAAGCTGCTTTTGCGATTTCGAATAGTATTAATGTCAAGCTCAGCAAAGGGAGTCCAGTAGTTTCCAAATCCTGCCCGTATATAGGAATGCTTCAGATCCGGATGCTTCTCTGATCTGAGTGAAACCGAACTAAGATTTCTAACTCTGAATTCGACGGGCTCCATAACAGGTTGAATAAAATAATTAAATCGTGTATCAACCTTAACCGTATCATCAATAAGAGGCAAAAAACGCATTTTAAAAGCGTCTGATATCGTCGGACTATAAGGTTTCACCACATTAACCTGCTTATTCAGCACCTCTTGTGCCCAGCCAACAACAAAAGTCATTAGCAAAACAAAAATTAATAAACTTCGCTTATTTGTACTCATACATGTTTATTTCTCTAAGTCTTCAATAGTTCTTAACCGATCGTTTACCATAGATAGTATTCCATCACTGGTATTATCATAATTCTCCTGCAAGATCTGCAAGGTTGCTTTTGCCTGAAACAGGTCTTCCCTGTTCATATAAATATCTGACCACAAAACATATGCTCTAGCTAACCAATACTGGTGAGTAGTATTTTTGTCAAGAAAATCAAGAATTTCTTTATCAGCTTCGGCTACCTGCCCCTTATCGAACATAATTTGAGCTCTTAGATACTTTGCCTCGGCTCCTTCGGCATTCTTCACATTTACTGATACTATACTCAATATATCCAAAGCTTCGTCATGCTTGTCAGTTTCAAGAAAAGCTTTTCCCAATTTAAAAGTTGCCTCCCTGACAATCTCATCAGGAATCTTATCGGTATACAGTACTTTATTAGCAGAATTTATAACCGCAGAATAATCTTTAAGTTCATAGTCACACCTCATAATACCCATTCTGGCATCAAGGATATTTGATGGAACTTCAGCCTCTTCAGCCAATCGAACAAAGATTTCTCTGGCTCTGACCAAATTCCTTTGATGAAAATGAATTGCTCCGGTTCTGGACAAGGCTAATTCACTAAAGTCTGATTGTCCCTGAGAAAGAATCCACTCATAAGAACTCAGAGCCTGGTCATAGTTGGCAGCCTTAAAGTTACAATCAGCCCTGTAATAATGTGCATTCAAAAGAAACTGACCATTCTGAAACTTCTCAATATACTGATCAAAGTACTTCTTTGCCCGATCACAATCACCCTCCATAAAAACACTTTCAGCCGCTAAATAACTCAAGCTGTCTTGCTGCAACACCGATACATCTATCCCTTGTCCTATTGATTTCACAAAAGAAAAATACTCATCCACCCGATTCTGATCCATATAGATGTTCTTAATACCGGCCAGAGCATCATTAGCTTCCTGAGTTTTGGGCCAGGTGCTGAGCAGCTTCTTATACATATCGAGTGCTTGAGAATTTTGCTCAGCATTATAATAAATCAAACCCAGCTGCAGATATGATTTTCTGACATATGAACTATTCCTGTAGGTCTGAATCAGGCTTTTGAAAATATCAATGGCGGCGTTCCTCTCATCCATTTCCATTCTTGATTTCCCAATTTCGTACAAAGCATCATCGGCGTAGTTTGATTGTGGATAAACCGAGATAAGCTGCTCTAATTCTTCGATCTTCTTATTTCGTCTTTGAACCAAACCAAGAGCAAAGCCCTTCTGAAACATTGCATAGTCAGCACCATCCGTACGCAAAGCCGAGGCTTTATCATAGTATTCAATTGCCTGCCAATATGTTCGATTAATAAAATAGCAATCGCCAATCCTGTTATAAGCATCTGCCAATAATTTATCCTGTCTGGAATCAACACGACTGATAAACTTACGGAACCATGACATGGCCTCCGGGTAGTTTTGCTTACTGAAATAAGCATAGCCCAGATTATAATGAGCAATATTGTATTCTGGCAGGTTATAGGCCTGATTGGATAGCAGAAATTTATCAAATGATTGTATTGCCTGATCATAAGACTTCAGGCGATGCCAGGCTTCCCCACTCCAATAGTGACACAAAGCCTTAGTTTTCGCATTGAACCACCCAAAGTCCATCGATCTACTGAACATGTTAATAGCCTCTTTAAATCTCAGGTTATTGAATAGCTCCAATCCACGCAAATAGGAAATCCTTTGATAAGCAGCTTTTACATCTGAGTTTTTATCCTTGATTTTATCTAGTGAAACCAAAGCATCCTTATAATTCCTGGTATTCATAAAAACCTTTACCAGATAATCATACACCTCATCCAGATATTGCGATTCCGGGAAAGTAGTAAGGAATTCCTCAAAGGCACGAATGGTTTCTCCGGAAATGGACAAATCAAAGGTCAGCTTTGCATAATTAAGCAATGACTCTTCCTGAATCGTTCTGTCAAACTCAAGACTACCAGCCTTACGAAAGGCACTTCTGGCTTTAAATTTATCATTAAGATTAATTAGAATTCCACCTAATAAGTGATTTGAATTCTGTGACAATGAGTCATTTCCGTCTTTTACCTGCTCCAACTCACTAACAGCTTCCTTCAACTGCTGGCTCATATAATAAGCAAAACCCAGCTGGTAATGTTCTTCCCGGTTCATCCGTCTTACCCCTCTGCGGTATTGTTCAAGGTAAGGAATTGCATCAGCATAATTTTTCAATCTGAATTGAGCATCGCCAATTATTCGTGCAATCTCTGTTCGCTGATCCTGATCGGCTTGCTTAAGCAAACCCGGGGCAAAATCAACAACTTCCTCATATTTTTCCTGTAAATAGTAAATCTGAGCAATATAAAACGGAACAATTCCCTTGTAGGCACGCTCTTCCCTTAAATCAAGGAAGTGCGAAAGAGCTGTTTCATAATTCCCATTTAAATATTGAATGTACCCGTAATAATATCTTGAATCAATTGCATATTTGCCTTCATAATTAAGCATTTCCTGAAAATAGCCCATTGCCCGCTGGTAGTCTTTCTGATCAAAATAGCAGTATCCTGATTTGAAAGAATACTCACTTCTATCCTCTACGCTGAGCTTTCGGGTAGTCATTTTCTGAAACCAGCGCAGAGCTCTTCGATATTTTTTTCCTTGAAACAAGTGGTTCGCCATTTCGAAAGCTCCCTCATTCGCTTTAGCACTTTCAGGGAAATCTTCGAGAAAAGTTTCAATTTTGCTCTCAGCATTATTATGCCCAAGCCGAAGAGCACAAATAGCTTCAAAAAACTGTGCATCAACCCGGGCTGTGGCTTCGTTCCCTGTAGTTCTGTCAAGATACCTGACAAACCTGTCCTGAGCAGCACCATATTTCTCTTTATAAAACAGCTCAATACCTTCCTTTAAATCCTCATCTGAATCAAAGTAAAAGGCTGTCTGCTGTGCTGCCAGTGGTGCGAACAGCATACTTAGCATACCTAAAAAAATAACAAGAGATTTTTTAGTCATCATAAACGATTGAATTACTTCCAAGGCTATAACTGAAATTTTGCCAATTTATTTTTACATTAGCAAATATAAGACCATACAGGAGGGCTGACTGTAGTGTTTGAATGAATAAATTAACAAGTTGAGGTTGAAAAGATATTTATGACTGAACCTATTATAATACTTGATAAAGCAGGCATTTATCAAAAACTTAGCCTGATACTCTCTAATGTTGACCTGAAGGTGTATCCGGGTGAATTCGTTTACCTGATTGGAAAGGTTGGAAGTGGAAAAACCAGCCTGTTGAAAACTTTATATGCTGAGCTTCCGCTTTATGAAGGTGACGGGTGGATCGCAGGCTATTCATTGAAAGATATTAAAAAATCGGAGACTCCTTTTCTACGCAGAAAGATTGGAATGGTTTTCCAGGATTTCCAATTACTTTCTGACCGTTCAGTCTTTGAAAATCTGATGTTCGTGCTGGGTGCCACCGGTTGGAAGGATAAGCGATTAATGAATAACCGGATCAAGGATGTTCTCGATAGAGTTGGATTAAAATACAAAGATGACAAAATGCCCCATCAGCTCTCAGGGGGCGAACAACAAAGAGTGGTTATTGCCCGTGCTCTGCTTAATGATCCGGATATTATCCTTGCAGATGAGCCTACCGGGAACCTTGACCCGGAGACCTCGGAAGACCTTATGCAATTACTTCTGAGTATCAGTAAGAATGGTCGTGCAGTTATAATGGCTACTCATGATTACGGCATGATCAGGAAGTTCCCTGGCAGAACCTTGCGCTGCGAAAAATCAAGCATGGTAATGGTTGAACCCGGCCAGAATTACTTCGACTTTGATAAGGTGATGGGCTTCTAATCGAGGTTGAACCAATCCCGAATGTATTCGGTTTTATCTTCCGGCTCATCCTTGTGCCGAAATTCATTGGTTTTAAGGTTATAGATATAATCTTTACTCCACTCAACATGATTCTCCTGAATTTGCGAGATAGCTTTTGTAATAGCTAACAACTCATCATCAGTCATTACCGGATGTAAGGATAACCTTACCCAGCCAGGCTTCCTCGACAGGTCGCCATGATTAATCAGATCGGTAATATCTTTAGAATCATCATAACTAACATTCAATAAATAATGGCCATAAGTACCTGCACAAGCACATCCACCACGTACCTGAACTCCAAAGCGATCACTCATAATTTTAACAATCAGATTAAAATGAACTCCCTCAATATAAAAGGAAATCACCCCTAGTCGCTCTCTAATGTTATCTGCCAGAATTCTCAAATTGGGAATAGAATCCAGTTCTCTGAAGGCAATCTTAATTAACTCTTCCTCACGAGCCATCATTTTTGCCGGATCCATCTGGTTCTTCAACTCAATAGTTAATGCGGTACGAATAGCCTGCATAAATCCAGGAGTACCTCCATCCTCACGTAATTCAATATCATCAATGTATTTGTACTCACCCCATGGATTGGTCCAATCAACAGTCCCCCCTCCCGGATTATCAGGAGTCTTACTATTGTACAGGGATGCGTCGAATATCAGCACACCGGATGATCCGGGACCTCCTAAAAATTTGTGCGGAGAGAAATAGATTCCATCCAGCTTCTCCATAGGATCAGAGGGATGCATATCAATGTCAAGATAAGGTGCTGAAGCCGCGAAATCAACGAAACAAATTCCACCGTGTTCATGCATGATCCTGGCTAACTCAAAATATGGAGTACCGATCCCGGTGACGTTTGAGCATGATGAAAAGGCACCTATTTTTAACTCTCTGTCTTTATACTCCTCCAACTTACTTACAAGAACTGCCGGATCAACCAGAAGCTCCGAATCAGGATCCAGAACAACAACATCAACATTTGATTCATACCAGCTTGTCTGATTGGAATGATGTTCCATATGAGTGACAAAAACAACCGGTTTGTCAATGCTATTTAAACAATCCGCACCAGACAGCTTACCGCAGGTTCTCAGACCAAGAATTCTTTGCAGCTTATTTACCACGGTAGTCATACCTGAACCTGCGGTAATAATAACATCTTCAGGGCCGGCATTAACATGCCTCTTAATCAACTGATGAGAAAGTTGATAGGCCTTTGTCATCAAAGTGCCGGTTTCACTTGCTTCTGTATGAGTATTGGCCACCCAGGGACCAACTACCTCTGTCAACTGATCTTCAATTGGTTTGTATAAACGTCCGCCGGCAATCCAATCTCCGTAAATCATTCGTTGCTTACCGTAGGGAGTGGTGTATTCAAGATCATAACCAACAATATTCTCCCGAAACTTACCAAAATACTTCTCCAAGTCTGATCCTGCCATAGCCAATAAAGCTTAAAATTCCGCTGCGAATATACAAATTATACCTATGTTATAGACTGTTGCCCAAGGCCTCATCACAAATACTAATAAGTACTGATTCCTGCGACTCCCAGGTGTATCCAACTGCTCCTTTAAGGGCAGCATCACACCATGAATTATACCTTTCCTGATCAGCAGTCATATCAACGATTATTCCTGCCAGAGATTCAGGATCAAATTTGTTGCATACCACTCCGAAGGAAACCTCCTTAACGACTTGGGCCATAACAGGCAGGTCAGATACCAGCACCGGCAAGCCTGCATGCATGTAATCAAAAAGCTTATTCGGAAGGGCAAGACGATAATTGAGGCCAAGATCCTGTTCAAGAGAAATGCCGATAACCGCCTGTTGAGTATACCAGGGTAGTTCCTCCATGGGCAAACGTCCGGTGAAGCTGATCCTGCTCATAAGGTCCAAATCTGCAACACGTTTCCGAAGCATATTCAGAATATCGCCACTACCAATTATTAAAAGTGCATGACCGGGCAGATGAGGCATAGTATCAATAATTTCTTCTAGTCCCCTTCCCTCATTTACCGCTCCCTGATAGATTATCAGGATCTTTCCCCTGAATGATTCTGGAATCTGCCCCTTGTAATTCTGAGCACCCTCTCTTGAAGCATTCGGTACATTCATTAAAACCTTTACAGAAACATTGTATTCTTTCTCAAACAAGTGGGCAATTTCCTGATTAACAGTAAGCATATACTTTGTTCCCGGCAGTAATCGGCGCTCAATCCATTTCCAAATTTTTTGAATAGTTCTGCGATTCACCAACTCTGGAACTTCCGCGAAATATTCATGGCTATCAAAAACATATGGAATCCTTCTAAGCTTTGAAGCCATCCAAACAGCAGGCAGAGTATCCAGATCATTAGCCAGAAAAAGATCTGCCCTGGCAACTAGCAGATAACAAAAAAGTCGGAGATTGTAGCAAGCATAAAAAAGTGGTCCCTTATTGAATAACAGTCGAAAACGCCTGGTTTTGTATTCACGACTAACTGGTTCTGAGCTTTTTAACCGTCGGCCAACCAACTCAGGACTCCAGCCAGCATTTAGTAAACTCATGGCAGCTTTATGAATACGCTGGTCTCCCACAAGGTCATTAGTTACAGTTGATATTATACGCTTTGCACTCACTCTGGCGAAGGTAAGAAATAAACAATATATTTGCCTTAGCATGATCCGACTTACAGAAAACGAAGCTCTGAAAGACCGTCACGCATTTGGCGTTCCGGCTTACTCACGATATTTTCTTGAAACGGATGAGCTTAGTGAATTATTTGATTTTAAGGACAGAAATAAGGCACTATGGGCAAAGCACCTGATAATTGGAGAAGGTTCGAACCTGCTTTTTCAAAGGGATTACCCAGGATTTATTATTCATCCATTATCCTCAGGATTAGAAGTACTAAGCAAAAAAAATGACTATGTTTTGATTGAGGCAGGAGCCTCTGAAAACTGGGATAATTTGGTCGATTGGACAGTCAGTCAGGGATTTGGAGGATTAGAGAATCTTTCAATGATTCCAGGATCTGTCGGAGCCGCACCTGTTCAGAATATTGGCGCCTTTGGAGTTGAGGCCAAAGATTCTGTTTACGAGGTGTTAGTGGCTGACTTACAAGAAAGTACCAGTTTCTGGATCCCAAAAGATAAATGCAGATTTGGGTACAGGGACAGTATCTTCCAACAAAAAAAGAATTCCAATTGGCTGGTGTGGAAAGTTCGGTTCAAATTACATCTTGATAACAGGGTCAACCTGAATTACAAGGGTCTGAAAGAGCAATTGAAAGAAATATCGAATCCGGGTATTAAAGATATCAGGCAGGCTGTCATGAATCTAAGAACATCAAAACTACCCGACCCAAAAGAAATCGGAAATGCCGGAAGCTTTTTCACAAATCCAATAATACCACTTAAGCAAGCAAATGAGCTCATTTCAATATTTCCAGAGATGCCGGTATATCCATCTGTACAAGCAGATCATGTAAAAATCGCTGCAGGGTGGTTAATTGAACAATGTGGTCTGAAAGGATATCGTCAAAATGATGCCGGAATCTACTCAAAACAAGCTCTTGTTTTAGTAAACTACGGAAATGCAACAGGAAAACAATTATTTGAATTAGCCAACCACGTTCAGAATACCGTTCTGCAAAAATTTGGAATTCAACTTGAGCCGGAAGTGAGGATTGTTTGAGAATGGAGAATGCAGAATGGAGAATGCAGAATGGAGAATGGAGAATGGAGAACTATGTTCCATCCTGGATCTTTCTGAGCTCTTCCCGAATGACGAATAACGAATGACGAAAGACGAATGACGAATGACGAATAACTAATGACTAACGGTAACTCCCCAAAACCCCCGTCACCTCCCCAACAATCTCATCCAGTTGATCTTTCGTCTTAGCTTCAGCAATAAATCTCAGATAGGGCTCGGTATTAGAGGGCCGTATATTAATCCAATAGTCCTTGTAATCCAGTCTGTATCCGTCAAAGTCCATAACAGATATTGGCTTTTGACGTTTTTGAAAGTGTCTGATAATTTTCTCAATAGCAGCATCTTTATCCTGAATGACAAAATTCATTTCACCAGAACTGTAATAATTACTGATCTGACTAATGAAATCTGACACCGACAAACCCTCAGCTTTCTTGCGTGCCAGTACTTCACAAACAATCATAGCTGCAAGAATTCCTGAATCGGAATAGAAGAAATCACGAAAATAATAATGCCCGGCCAGTTCTCCTCCGAATAAGCCATTGATCCGCTTTAATTCAGGTGATGCAAAGGCTCTCCCAACTCTCCATGTAAACATTTCTGCACCAAGAGGCCTCAAGTATTCTGCCACCGAGCGTGAAGTCCGAATATCCTGGAGAACCCTGTGGCTTCCTCCTCCCTTCAAAAAATAATCACCTAAAACAGCAATCATAAGGTCTGGTGAAATAAACTTTCCCTTCTCATCAACGAACATAACCCGATCTGCATCACCATCAAAGATAATCCCAAGGTCATAATCTCCTTTACTGACCATGGACGATAATTGCTCAACATTCTTGAGTTCCAGAGGGTTCGGATCATGCCCTGGGAAATTCCCATCCGGCTCAGT
Source organism: Bacteroidota bacterium (assembly GCA_034658635.1). Classification (GTDB taxonomy): domain Bacteria; phylum Bacteroidota; class Bacteroidia; order Bacteroidales; family UBA12481; genus JABHCC01. The sequence goes on from JAYEFL010000373.1 coordinate 14,948, forward strand.
ATTTATATAATGTGTATCAGATCCGAAAATCTCCTCAATGAACATACCTGCCATACCATTGGAGCCATCTATTGCCAGTTTAAACCCGTTCAAATCCGGCTTATAAGTTCTGAGAAAGCTAAGATAATCAGCTCTGGTGTCCAGCCTTTTTAACTCGCCTTTTTGTAACGCAGGCACTGGTTCTTCTGACTCTATCCAGCGTTTAATATCTTTCAATCCAGCCTCATAACCAATGGGCATAGCTCCCGGGCCAGACACTTTAAGACCATTATACTCTTTTGGATTATGAGAGGCTGTTATTTGAACAGAAGCCTTAAATCCCAATTTAGCTGTTGCCCAGTAAACCATCGGAGTGGTACAAAGGCCTAAATCATGGGTATTTGCTCCGGCATCCATTATTCCCTGACTAAGAGAATTGAAAATTTCATCTGAGGATAATCTGATATCCCGACCTACCAGAATCTCTTTGGTTTCAAGCAATCTTGGCAGGAAGTATCCAATTTTATAAGCATCATGCTTATTCCAATCGAGATTATATACACCCCTGATATCGTATGCTTTAAAAGCTTTCATTTATTTTATATTTCTCTCGTTGAGAGCTCTTTGATACTTTCTGGCATTCCTCAAGTGTTGAGTATAAGATTTGGCAAATGAATGGTATCCCGAGAAGTCCTCTTTTGCGCAAAAATATATGTACTTGTGATGTTCATAATTCAAACAGGCGTCAATTGCCTGTATGGAAGGTATTCGGATGGGACCAGGCGGCAAACCCTTATTTTTGTATGTATTATAGGGAGAATCCACTGACAAATGGTAACGATATACTCTGCGTATTGTTGGATCTCCAAGAGCAAAAATCACTGTCGGATCAGCCTGTAGTTTCATCCCTTTTCTCAAACGATTCATATAGGCTCCTGCCACCCGGGGCATTTCGTCTGCTTTATAAGTTTCTTCCTGCACGATTGATGCCAGGGTCATCACTTCATTCTTTGTTAATCCAATATCCAGCAGGGCATCTTCCCTTGCATTATTCCAGAATTCGTTGAATTCACGGTGCATCCTGCCTATAAAATCCTTTGCGTCTGTATTCCAAAAAAATCGATAAGTATTTGGGATGAACATACCCATCCAGGTCTCGGTTGTAAAACCTAGTGAGTCTATTACCCGGGTATCAAATAACATTCTGACAAGACTGGCAGAATCTGTTTCCAACTGGTGTGAAATCACCTGTGCCAGATATTCAAAAGTTCGCATGGTTTTAAAAGTGACTGACAACTCAGCTTGTTGTCCTGATCTGAGCAAATTAATAAGACTATCGTTACTCATCCCCTTAAAAACCGAATACCGACCAGGAGAAATATGGGCCGGAAGATTTTTCTTTTGGGCTACCCAATCAAATGCATTGGAATTTTTGAGCCATTGAAGCGTATCAATATTCTCAAGCAAGTCATTATAATCTGAGCCTGTTTGCACAAACAGAAAACCCTCATCCTCGGGCATACCAACCAGTGCTGGACTATAAATCCAGGAATACAGAACAATTGCCACGACTGATGCAAGAATCACCAATACCCCTGCAGGTATTCCAATGATTAATCCTAATTTCTTCTTCCCTGCTACCATTCTGCCAAAAGTACGTATCTTATTTTAACTCACTCAAGGCTTTTTGTATTCTATCCAGTCCTTTTTCAAGAATCTCTGTTGAAGTAGCATATGAAAACCTGATGGATTCAGGAGCACCAAAGGCTGCTCCGGATACAGTTGCCACATGGGCTTCATTTAATAAGTACATAGCCATATCTTCACAATTGTGTATTTCAGCATCCCCTTTTGATTTCCCGAAAAAGGATGAAATATCTGGCAAAACATAAAAAGCTCCCTGTGGTTGCTCTATCAAAACCCCTGGCATTTTACTCATTCGTGCAACAACCAGATCACGCCTTTCTCTAAACACACGGATCATGGATGGAATGAATGATTGATCGCCTAAAAGAGCGCTCAAGGCAGCTTTCTGAGCAATAGCGCATGCCCCGGAAGTATATTGTCCCTGAAGCTTTTGACAAGCTGTAACCAGCCATTCAGGACCAGCTAAAAAACCAATCCTCCAACCTGTCATTGCATATCCCTTTGAGACCCCGTTAATTACGACAACCTGCTCACGTATCTCTTCAAACTGGGCAATAGACTCATGTTTTCCTGAGTAATTAATATGCTCATAAATTTCATCTGAGATGACCATCAATTGTGGATGGCGTGCAAACACGGTTGCCAATCCGGCTAATTCATCACGAGAATATATTTGTCCTGTCGGATTAGAAGGAGTACTAAAAATAAACGCCCTGGATTTGGGAGTAATTGCAGCTTCAAGTTGCTCTGGTGTAATCTTATATTGCTGACTGATATCTGAATGGATTATTACAGATTCACCTTCTGCCAGTTTTACAATCTCAGGATAAGAAACCCAATATGGTGCTGGAATAATTACTTCATCACCAGGATTTACAATGCATAACATTGCATTTGCTATAGCCTGCTTGCCTCCGTTTGAAACAATAATTTCACCCGGACGATAATCCAAATCATTATCCCTCTTCAGCTTAAAGGAGATAGCCTCCCTGAGATCAAGAAATCCAGGCACTGGTGGATAGTGAGTAAAATTATCATGGATGGCCTGTATGGCTGCATCTTTAATATGATCCGGAGTATCAAAATCTGGTTCTCCGATACTTAAGTTAATGACATCAATACCTTCACTGATCATCTCTCTGCTTTTTTGATTCATAGCCAGAGTGGCTGATCTGGAAAGAGACATCAATCGATTTGAAATTTTGCTCATTTTGCTTGGGTTAATTGGGCTTTTTTTCAAAAAAAATTAAGCTATAAAGGTAAGTAATTCCTTTTGTTTTTGTAATATGGAGGAATAGGTTTAACTCTTATTACTTAAGCTATGGAAGGCATTTTAGAAATTGGCAAATACATCATTCCATCTTTGGTGATTTTGCTTACAGTTTGGTTGATTATTAATCAATTCTTCAAAAACTGGGAAAGTCAGCGGGAACATGAACGGAAGCTTTTATCTCAAAAAAAGACTCTAGCTCTTCGACTTCAGGCATATGAGAGAATCAGTTTGTTTCTTGAACGAATAAGTTATGAAAATCTGCTGATAAGGGAGAATCAATCTCAATCTACGGTACAGGCTTTTCAGCATCATCTGGTATCAAGCATTCGTTCAGAGTATGAGCATAACATAAGCCAGCAGATTTATTTATCTGAGGAAGCATGGAAGGTAATCAGAATGACAAAAGAGAATACTATTAAGCTAATCAATACGGCCTGTCAATCTCTGAACCCTGAAGATCCGGCTGTTGTGCTTAGCGAGGCCATAATTAAATTGCAAATGCAGGCAACAGCTTCACCGTCGCAGATTGCTCTTGAAATAATTAAAGCTGAAGTCCGAAAATTGTTTTAAAAACACTAATCGATATCTATGAGCACACCCATGCTCATCACAAAACTTTTGGTTTTAACAGGATTGGAATGCCCCAGAACATCAGGATCTACGTTCAGATCTATCAGGCCATAATGATATTTCACATCCAATAGCATGCTCAAACCTCTCCTGAATGGTGTTTCCAGTCCGCCGCCAACTACCATTCCATAGTCATGAGGAGATAGACCTTCCTTTATATTTACCTTACTGACCAGCTCATTATTCATCATGCCGGTAAAACTTGCGTTTAAAAGGTATCCATAAAATCCGCCAGCCTGAAAATAAAACTTATTTGATCTTCCCAGGTTGTATTTGAAAAGCAAGGGCACAGTAACATAACCCATGTTAGTTTTCTCTGTATATTTTGATTCTTCAATAATGACCCCGGCATCATCCCATTCCTCGAAAGTGAATTTATTCCCCTTTAGTTCATAGCCAAGCTCCATCTGCATGACAAAACTTCTGGTAATATGAAAATTACCAATCAGACTTATGGCGGGAGTTATCCTTTCACTTGCAATTTCTTCATCCTGGAATCCCGGAAAACTCAAGCCCAGTTTTGCACCATAGGCTGGATACTGGGCATAAGTTGAAGTAAAACCAAAAACTGCAAGACCGGCAAGGAGAATAAATGCTTTTTTCATCACAAGATATTTGGGTAATAAAAGTACGAATAATCGCCGATTCACCGAATTACCTTTAGATTAATTCAATACTCCGGCTTACAAACTTACTTAACGATTCTCCGGTCAGCATATTGTTAGCAAGGAGTGCCAAATCGATCAACTGCTTAACTACATCGCTCTCTTTTCCATACCCCTCCAGAATTACATCACGGCTTTTCTCTTTATCATCAACCTGCTTATCAAGCTCAGCCATTTTGTCTTTTTCCTCTTGAGGAACTTCTTCCTCCTTTTTACCTTCTTTTAACTTCTCAAGGCTTTCTTTTTCTGATTTTATCAGCTTGATTTCAGAATCTATTTCACCCAGCTGCTTTCCATGTTTCTTTTCTATGTCACCCGCCAACTTCAGAATCAGTGAATGATTAGAATTTACAACCAGATTAAAGCTATCAGGCATAGAACCATAAATATCTGCACCACCGCCAGAAAACTGTTGCATTTCCTTCATCCGCCTCATAAATTCTGCCTGCGTAACGATCATCGGCTTGTCTGTTTCTTGCATGGCCTCAAACTGAACAAAAAAGTGCTCTGAAGGAAGCTGCGATTTTATAGCCGGGCTCAGATTGATTTTCTGAACAGCATTCAGTTTCTCATCCAGCTGAACATCTTTAGGAATTAGTTTTTCAACAACATCAGAATCAACTCTGACAAATCTTGATTTTTCAATCTTCTGCTCAAGGTGGTTGAGATAGTGAGTATCAAACTGACCATCCATAAGTAATACATCGTAACCCTTCTTCCTTGCTGCTTCAATAAAGCTAAATCCATCATCCATACTATTGGCATACAAATAAACCAGACTACCATCTTTGTCAGTTTGGTTTTCCTTTATCAAGGTTTTGTATTCCTCATAAGTAAAGAATTTACCCTCTGTATTTTTCAGCAGTGCAAAATCCTTTGCCTTATCCCAGAATTTCTCCTCAGTCATCATACCGTAGTTGATAAACAACTTGAGATCATCCCATTTCTTTTCGAAAAGGTCACGATCCTTTTTGAAAAGATCCTTAAGTCTATCAGCCACCTTCTTAGTGATGTGAGACGCTATTTTCTTAACATTTTGATCGCTTTGCAAAAAGCTTCTGCTAACATTCAAAGGGATATCAGGAGAATCCATGACACCATGCAGGAGAGTCAGGAAATCAGGCACAATTCCTTCTACAGAATCAGTTACAAATACCTGATTACTATATAATTGTATCTTATTCTTTTGTACTTCAACATTATTTCTAATCTTAGGAAAATACAATATTCCTGTCAGATTAAACGGATAATCAACATTCAGGTGGATATTAAATAATGGATCATCACCCATTGGATAAAGCTCCTTATAGAATGCAGAATAATCCTCGTCTTTCAGATCAGCTGGCTTTTTTGTCCAGGCAGGCTGAGTATTGTTGATGATTTTATCCTTGCCGGTATCGACATATTTATCATCTTTCCATTCCTGCTCTTTTCCGAAAGCAATCGGAATGGGGAGAAAACGAGAATACTTATTCAGCAATTCATTGATTCTGCTCTCCTCAAGGAATTCGACAGAATCCTTATCCATATGAAGAACTACATCAGTTCCTCTTTCCTTCTTATCAACATCCTCAATAGTGTATTCAGTATCCCCTTTGCAGATCCATTTTACAGCTTTTCCTCTTTTGTGAGACTTTGTGATAATTTCTACTTTATCAGCTACCATAAAAGAGGAATAGAATCCCAGACCAAAATGCCCGATAATGGCATTTGCCTCCTTTTTATATTTTTTCATGAATTCCTCAGCTCCGGAGAATGCAATCTGATTGATGAATTTATCAATTTCCTTTGCTGTCATGCCAACTCCAGCATCTGACACTGTGAGGGTCTTTTTCTTCTTATCAATCGAAATGCTGACAGTCAGGTCTCCAAGTTCGCCCGTAAAGGCACCAACGGAAGCCAGAGTTTTCAATTTCTGAGTAGCATCTACGGCATTGGAGACCAACTCCCTGAGGAAGATCTCATGATCTGAATAAAGAAACTTTTTTATGATCGGAAATATATTCTCCGATGTAACATTGATTGTACCTTGTTGTTTTTGGCTATCCATCTTTGACTGTTATTTATTGTTTGTCTGGCAATTTTCAAAGCCCATGCCAAAGACGGATAGCTGACAATTAGGCAGAACCTTACCCTTGCGTTACCTGTCCGGTTGAATAATCCAGTTCACTACCAAACATACTGTGAGGTATTGAGAAGATTACCAGGGTCATAACTGCCGCCAATATTACCAATCCGGGTCTTGACTTCTTCCGGTTTCCAAAAAAAGCAGCTACCCAAAACACAAAGGCAAACAGGGTTTTATTATCAGTTAAATCCCAACCAAAAGGAATACCAGCCCACCATTCTCCAAATGCATGCCATTGTACCCAGGGGCCAAACAAAAATCCTCCTAACAGAAGTAACCAAAAAGTCCAATTTGTCATTCTTTTGAATCGCTCAATACGAGTAGCTGCATAAATACCTGCAACAGTTGCAAATAACATGGTGAGAAACATCAGAATAATATGAGGGATCAAAACACCAGCTGGCACATCACCCTTAAATCTGATTACCACATGCTTATCTTTTGCCACAAAAACTTTTTCATCACCTGCATTCAACTCCAGGAAATACTCTAACTTTCCTGCTGGGGGTTGCATAGGAAGATAAGCCACTAAAGCTTCCTCATCCTCTTTACCAAGCACCTTAGTCATAAACCATGAATGATACTTGATTTCTTTAGTTGCGAAATTGACAGAGGTCCATGGCTCGTCGGTTCTGAATTTCTTATAGTGAAGGATAGCTGTCAGATTTTCACCTTTCATAGGCAACTTAACCCGGGCATCCCGTTCGCCGCTACTTCGTATAAGCTCAATATCCCAGGTACTGTCCATTATGCTAATAACTTCATCACGCTCGTAAGTCGGACCAGTAGTACGCTGATAAAGGACCGCCCCCAGAGTTATAACTATCGCAATAATCCAAATCAAAAACTTTTTCAATTTCATCTTATTATAATTTTATAATTGAACTAATAAAACAATCTTTTCTTCATCCCGCATCACCTCCACGGTAATAGTTTGCCCTTCTTCAAGAGTCTGCAAACGCATCATGTAATCTTGAATATTTGTCACCGACAATCCGTTCAAACTAATTATTTTGTCTCCATGCATCATTCCTGCTAATTGAGCAGGCCTTCCTTCAGTCACCATTTCCACTGCGAGGCCATCGTTATCACTATCGGTAAAGTCTGGCATTATCCCAAGAGTAACTTTATAAGGTGATCGGGTCGATGATTTCTGCTTAGGGCCAGCCTCCTGATACGTAATGCTATCCAGTTCACCCATTTTTAGTATTACCTCCTCAATAAAAACTACAGCCTCATGCATACCTTCCCCATTGATCTTATCCGGTGAATCCTCAGGAGTATGATAATCCATATGTGCCCCCGTACTAAAATACAAAACAGACAAATCCTTACCATAGAAAGAAGCATGATCTGAGGGACCTTGTCCTTCATAAGAAAGAGCTAACTTAAGCGAATCTGTGTTTGCAGATTCAATAAGAGTTTCAAACTCCAGAGCTGTTCCAACACCACCAACAGTTAGTTTTTTATCCCTCAGTCTGCCAAGCATATCCATATTTATCATGGCATTCACCCTGCTTAATGGATATACAGGATTCGCTACGTAGTATTTTGATCCTATCAAACCCATTTCTTCACATGCAAAGGCGATAAAAAGGACAGAAAATGGCAATTGATCTTTTTTTGACTCCAGGCTCCCGGCCAGTTCAATCAAAGCAGAAACACCTGATGCATTATCATCAGCACCATAATGAACCGCTGTAGTATCAGGAACTCTGGAACCAGAACCCTGGCCTCCCATTCCCAAATGATCATAATGAGCCCCAATTATCAGGATTTCTCCGTCTGGATTATCAGGATTTTGGATAAAGCCCATAATATTCTGGGTATGAGCCTCTTTAGAGACAACGTCTGTTTGAAAGAAAACCGTTTCAGTCATTAAAAAGCCACCTGTCTCACCTTCTGAGTGCTGCTTCTCAAGGCTTTCTATTGTTTGTTCGCTTCGCTTTAGTAGCTCATCGGCAAGTTCCCGTTTTACTCTAATAACCGGCAAGCCTACAGAAGACTCCTTCCTTTTGACAAATTTCAATTCATCTTTTTCGTCAAATAAGGGACCTGCAACGAATATCGCTCCAATAGCACCTTTATCTTTTGCATTTAATATTTTACTTCGCTGAGAAAGAAACCCTGCATAAGGATCCTCGTCACCATCATCAACATGAGGAGCCCCTTCCATAATCATCACAATTTTACCAGAAACATCCAGATCAGTGTAATCATTGAATGAAAAAGTAGATTTGTTAATGCTAATCCCATAACCCACGAATACGAAATCTGACCTCACATTTCCATTACCTGTAAAAGATAAAGGAAGAAAATCATCCTGAAGAGTACCCATTCGTCTGTTCCAGCCAAAACTGTTATTAGCTCCTAAATCAACTTCTGTGACTACTTCAAATGTTTGAAATCCATTGTCACCTGGCAGTTCCAAACCATATCCGCTAAATTGATCCCTGATATAAGCAGCAGCCATACTATCCCCTGGAGTACCGGGATATCTTCCGGCTAATTCATCAGAAGCCAAATAATTGACGTGAGATATTAGCTCATCTTTATTTACTTTTGAATCGGCCTCAGGCAAGCATGACACCATGGTGCCCAAGAGAACAGCAATTGAAACTGTTCTCAAAAAATAATACTGTTTCATCCGTTTATATTTATTTTAAATTGTCGTATGTAGCTCACATAACAAAAATAATCATCCGCGTGTGCGTCAAAATAGTTTTCCTTTTGTCATGTTCGGTTCATAATTTATTAGGTAAAAATGTACTATTCAAAAAACTCTGTATCAAAAAGGGAAATAAATAATTGTTAAAAGACCTGATTCTTCAATCGGACTTTTTTATAATTTTACGACTCAAAATTAGCATAAATGAAGATATCATACAATTGGTTAAAGCATTATACAAACTTTGATTTGAATCCCACTGAACTAGCTGAGGTTCTGACAGATACTGGTTTGGAAGTTGAAGGAATTGAAGAATACGAATCTATTAAGGGAGCTCTCGAAGGAATTTTTGTTGGCGAAGTTATAGAATGCACCCCTCATCCTGATGCTGATCGCCTGAGTTTAACAAAGGTCGACATGGGGTCAGGAGAGATTCTGCCTATTGTTTGCGGAGCGCCAAATGTTGCAAAAGGTCAGAAAGTAGCCGTGGCCACAACAGGAACAACTTTATATGCTGAGGACGATAGCTTTACTATAAAGAAAACCAAAATCAGAGGAGAAGTTTCACAGGGAATGATTTGTGCCGAGGATGAATTAGGAATAGGAACTGATCATGAAGGTATTCTCATACTTGATCCCTCTGCTATTCCTGGCCAGCCGGTTTCAGAGATCATTCCGGTTGAAAAAGACACTGTACTTGAGATTGGATTAACACCCAACAGAATAGATGGAGCATGCCATATTGGTACAGCTAGAGATATTGTAGCATTTCTAAATCTTGACCAACAAAAAACCAGCTTGATAAAGCCTGATGTATCAAGCTTTGCGGCAGACAATCAAAGTCTAAATATCCAGGTTGAAATTGAGAATAATGAAGCCTGTATCCGCTATAGCGGAGTCAGCATCTCTGGTGTTGAAGTCAAAGAATCACCTGAGTGGCTAAAGAACAGACTTAAAGCCATTGGTTTAAATCCAATAAATAACATAGTAGATATTACCAATTTCGTTCTTCATGAAAGCGGTCAGCCACTGCATGCTTTTGACGCCGATTTAATTACCGGAAATAAAGTGATTATCAAGACCTTACCAGCCGATACTCCTTTCGTGACCCTGGATGAGGAAGAGCGAAAATTATCGGATCAGGATTTGATGATATGCAACAGTCACGAAGGCATGTGTATAGCTGGTGTATTTGGAGGTCACAAATCGGGAGTTACTGAAAGTACGAAAAACATTTTTCTTGAATCTGCCTGTTTTGACCCGGTTTACGTAAGAAAAACAGCCAAACGACACGGGCTTAACACTGATTCTTCTTTCCGTTTTGAAAGGGGAACCGACCCAAATGGAACTATTTATGCGCTTAAACGTGCTGCCTTGATGATAAAAGAATTAGCCGGGGGTCAAATTGCTTCTGAAATCCAGGATGATTATCCTGTTGAAATCAAGCCTTATCCTGTTTTTCTTAA
>JAYEFL010000374.1:0-1660 GCA_034658635.1 Bacteroidota bacterium
GTTCAAGGCTTCGGGGAAGAAGCCTACTCCTGCTCAAGTAAGGGAGCATCAGAGACTGTTTGATTGCAATGTTAAAGTGTTTATTGTTGATGATGTACAAGAAGGTAAACTAATCATTGATTCGGTGAATTGATATGAAACAATTAAGTAAGACAAGCGATTACATTTAACTAGGATAACGGGCGTGTGAGCGGGTCAGCCGTTGATGCGCTTGTTATACGTTTTTTTGAGGAAAGGAAAGAAAATGGATAATAAAAGAATTTCTACAGCGCAAAAATTACTTGATACTGCGCAAGACTTTTGGGATGCCTGCCATGAAGAGGGGCAACAAGGGGCAGTACAGTGGCTTGAGGGGACAGGTAACGAACTACTAATTTACACACGGTCAGAGTACCGCGAAACTTTGATGGCAAATATCAATAAACTACCTAGATCAAAAGTTCATTACTTTAAGGGTGATGTTATGCCGCAGGATGATGACGTATAACGTTGCAAATAACCGTGGAATGCACGACAGTATGCTGGTTATATTTGATGGCACACAAGCAACATAACAGAGCAATAATTGAATAACCAAACCCTCTGGCCGGAATTGTCCGGTGTTGTCACGGCTATAAATATACAACACTATCTATCTGATATTTTGCTAAGACAACAACAGAGGGAGAACGGAGGAATAAATTATGGGAGACATAACTATAGGACTTTCACCGGGCACAAATACTATTTTTGCGGGACGATTAAACAAAGAAGGAACAATGTGGCAAGGGGAAAAATATGATGTAACAGATCAATGTGTAATGACGGTTGTTAATTATATTAAAAAAGACCGTGTGATTTACGAACGTGACGGTAAAAGATATGAGATGAAAGAAGTTGAGATAAACACTTAACGATTTTGAATAACCGAGAGCGGTAGCGATCCGGTTGATTTACTGGTTAGTTTGCGTTGTTGAAAAGGAATAACCATGAAATACAATAATGAAATGAATAACGAAGGTTGGACAACTCAAGACTATCGAGATTCTGTCTCAGCAAAAGATACTAACGACATGTTCACCTTAGCTTATCAGTGGCAGGATAAACCGCATAGGCACGTATGGGATCTATGTAGCTGGATAGATAACCTTCAAAGAGAAAATAAAAGGCTTAAACTTGATGTAAAAGATAACATCCAGTATCGAGAGGAAGCAGTTGAAAACCTAGACAGATATGAGAAGGCTGAAGCAGAAAATATGCTGTTACGAAAAAAAGTAAAACGCCTGCAATCACCAGACATGCGAATAATATTAGGGTTTGATTCTGGAGAAAAAAGCGCAGCTATACGTTGCGCTGAAATAGCAAGTGAATATAACTCAGTAGAAGGTATCGCTGAGAAAATAACTAAAACAATCGAAGAGGAGTTTAACTTATGATCACAAAAACTGCAATTTGCCAGACTGGCTAATTTGCCAGAGAGTTGACTACAACGGCTTGCAATAATGGCGGTCTGTGTTGATTTTTATTGTTAGATTTCGGAGGTTAGGAAATGGGAGAATTGATTTTTGGTTACACATGGGAACAGATACAAACAGCGCAGCAGGGTGAGGCTTTATGTCAAGTCTTACCTCTAGTGACCAAAGCGGCAAAAGACGACATTTGCACTAAGAACGACCTGGAT
>JAYEFL010000375.1:0-1656 GCA_034658635.1 Bacteroidota bacterium
CCGCTGGGCATATGCCCAGCTTAACCGAATTTGTTGATCAAAAGACTTACGAAAAGTATATGATACTGAATGGTTTAGGCAATAATGGATGATGTTATGAGACTACAATTAATTAGAATTAGTAAGACAATCACCTTTCTTTTAGTAATACCTCATCTGCTGATGCAGTGTAATCCTAAAACTTCATCCGATGGTAAATTAGAAGAGGGTTTCATTAATCCTTCCACCGAAAATAGGCCCCTTGCTTTATGGCCATGGTTAAATGGTTATGTTGATACAATCCAACTGGTTTATGAATTAGAACAAATGAAGGAAAAAGGAATGCGGGGAGCCCTGATTTGGGATGTCGGCGCACTTTCAGATCCAGAAAGAATGATTCCTGCCGGTCCTGCTATGCTGGGAGATCAATCCTTGCAATATTTCTCTCTTGCACTAAAAACTGGCAGAATGCTTGATCTCGATATCGGTTGGGTCGCATCCAGTAGCTGGAACGCGGGTGGCCCATGGGTAGAGGAGGCTAATGCAGCTAATGAATTAATAAGTTCAAGTCAGGTAGTGGAAGGGCCATCAAAACAAATAATAACAATTACGAAACCAAAGAGTCGGTTTGGTGAGGTCTTTCGATACTCTTTGATATCATCCCTGGCTATTCCTTTCTCAGAAGTTAGGGAAATTGATATTACTAAAGGTCAAACAATCTTACTCAGCGATTATACATCAGAAGACAAATATATTGAATGGGAAGTACCCGAAGGAAAATGGGAAATCATCTCATTTTTCATGAGTAATTCAGGACAAGAACTGGAGTGTCCAAGTCCAAACTCCAATGGATTAATTATAGACCACCTTAGCCGGATAGCAACAAAGAATAACTTCGATAGTGTTTTGACACGACTTGCTCCAATAAATACCCCTGAAAATCATCTGAAGTTTTTAATGCTCGACAGTTATGAAGTAAGGCCGATGAAAGATTGGTCTCCACTATTTGTCCAGGAATTCTCGTCTCGTTATGGATACGACCCGATTCCATTTCTTCCACTACTTCGGGGTTATAGCAGTAAAGATACGGTGATTGACGAACGCTTTCGTGGCGATTATAGTCGCCTGGTGAGTGATATGATTATTGAAAACCACTTTGCACAGTCGGTAACAATTGCAGATAAAAATGGATTTGAGATGGTAACAGAGGCTGGTCATGGAGGCTATCCACGTGTTGACCCTCTGAAAGCTCTTGGAAATTCGCACATCCCAATGGGTGAATTCTGGAACAGGAAACGGTTTTGGGTTACCAAAGAAGCAGCTAGTGCGGCTCACATTTATGGCAAAAAGTTGGTGGCTTCTGAATCACTTACAGGTTGGAATCACTGGCAGCATGGACCAACAGACTTCAAACAGTTAATTGATGTAGCATTCTGCGAAGGCCTTAATCAGATTGTTTTTCACACCTTCGCTCATAATCCTGAAATTGCAGGCAAGCCAGGATTTGTATATCATGCCGGCGAACACATCAATGTAAATACAACATGGTGGGAAATGGCTCAAGTTTTTGTAAATGGCAAGGATTGTGGTTTTGTCTGGACTCCACCATATAAAGCGAGAATCACTCCGTATCTAAAAGCAGGGACAAATAAGATTACCGTTCAGGTCATCAATACC
>JAYEFL010000376.1:0-1649 GCA_034658635.1 Bacteroidota bacterium
CTCACGGGGACGGGCTAGGGGAAGGACGCACCGTCAAGGAACCATCTAAAATAATGATGGCTAGGAAAACTTTTCCCTTGACTTTCTTTTTCATAGAAGACCGACTTCGGCATAGGCAGGCATAGCCCAAGCTATGGTAGGAACTTTAAGTGAAGAGAAACGGAAAAAGATGTAGAAGCTATGGGCTGGATGGAAGTGCATTTGGTATTATACCAGGATAGGATCGATCAAATATTATTTTCGGATTTCAGCATTGATTATCTTCCCCTTAACCTTGCCGCCATTGGTCAGATAAACAATTACATTCGTGTTTGGCTCTTCAACCCTGATGTTACCCTTTACCACAGAATTCATATCTATGATAACTTTCAGACGTCCCCTATTTACACTGCTCAGGTTTGCCCTTCTGGAAATGATAATATCTCCCTCAATGATCGCTCCGTTGAACAAGGAAATATCCCCGGATACTGTTTCGAGGTGTTCGCGGAGCCGTGTATCATCTAATTCTATATCTCCACTAACAGTGGAAACACTCTCCCGGATATCAGTACCGGTTTCGCAAGTTATATCTCCACTGACTACTTCAATCGATCCATGAACAATGCTGCGAGGATAAAGGTGAATATCTCCGCTGACGCTTTCCAGGTCACGGGTGCGCGCCTTTTTGCCAATTGATATATCTCCACTAACAGAACTTATGTTTTCCACTTTTGCTTTTGCTCCGATTTCGATATCACCACTCACTGTTGTAATACTGGCTTTGACCTCAGCGTCTGAACCAATGGAAACATCTCCACTAATTGTAGTAACCTTTCTCTGGCTCTGTTCGCCCCTCATAATGTGAATATCCTGACTTACTGTCGATTGAGCAACAAGTTGGCTGGTAAACCCAGCGAGTATGGTACAGATCACTATTGTAGAACTTAATTTCATTGTTTGTCTCATGATTTACACTCCATTATATTTTTAAAATCTTTTTTTCGTTCGTGGGTCTCATAATTCGGTAAATGATCATAGCCGATCTTGCCCATAACGATCGTCCTGTAAAAACCAATCTTATGCCATTCGATCTACTTCTCATGTATCATATTGTTAATTTTATGGTTATATCCATTTAAATTATCCTAATAACTCAAGCTACAGACACTTTTATATCATTATTACATATCCCTATCTTATTGTGATATACTTGCCGAGCAAGCCAATTCTATTATACGTAAAATGTTGCAGAAATTTCTATCGAAAAGCGCCTTAACGTGAGTATTTTATAAACAGCCTGGCAAAGGAACTGATCCCCACTGGTAAAGCTGTCTGCGTTCATCGATGGGCGGATGTTGAATCTGGGATCTGCTATTCGAAGTAATGATATATAGAAGTGTTAGCAGCTGCAGGCAAGGGTGGATTACCTATGTATTTGAATCTACGCCGGTAGGGTATACGCATCAATTCCTTAAGATATTTTAGATCTAAACGATGATAAATACGGAACGACAACGAATTGCAAACAAAATATGGAAATCACCCAAATAATTCTCGAATTTTAATGATCACATGAAAACATCACAAAAATCAGGCAATACTCGAGTTTTAATCGTTGAAAATGACCTAACGACAGGCACCAGACTCAAACAGAGGCTAAGTAAATGGGG
>JAYEFL010000377.1:0-7526 GCA_034658635.1 Bacteroidota bacterium
CATTACTAAAGAAGTACCTGGATTAGAATTTCTCCCCTACGCATACGGAAGTAATTTAATTGACTCAACGATTTTAAACGGTAAACTGAAAACTGAAAACTGAAAACTGAAAACAATATTATGAACAAGCAACTTATTGAATGTGTTCCCAATTTTAGTGAAGGGAACGATATGCAAATTATCAAGCAAATCACTGATCAGATTGAATTGGTTGAAGGAGTTCGTCTACTGGATGTTGATCCGGGCAAAGCAACAAATCGTACTGTAGTTACTTTTGTCGGGACACCTGATGAAGTGATTGAAGCTGCCTTTCTGGCCATCAAGAAAGCTTGTGAAATAATTGATATGACAAAACATCAGGGAGAGCATCCCCGGTTTGGTGCAACAGATGTTTGTCCGCTTGTCCCAATTGCCAACATAAGTATGGAAGAAACTCTGGAATATGCACACAAGTTGGCAAAACGGGTTGGAGATGAGCTTATGTTTCCGGTTTATTGTTATGAATTTGCCGCTCTTTCAGAGCAAAGAAGAAATTTGGCTGCTGTCAGATCAGGAGAATATGAGGGTTTGCCAGAAAAGCTCCTTAAAGAAGAATGGAAACCAGATTTTGGTCCTTCCACATTTATTCCAAAAACAGGTGCAATAGCCATTAGTGCCAGAAACTTCCTTGTTGCCTACAATATCAACCTGAACACCACTTCAACCCGAAGAGCCAACTCCATAGCCTTTGATGTTCGTGAAGCAGGCAGAATACTGAGAAAAGGCAATCCAATTAGCGGACCAGTTGTGAAAGATGAGAATGGTAAACCTGTTAGAGTTTCTGGAAGCCTAAAAAAGGTTAAAGCAATAGGCTGGTTCATTGAGGAATACGGCATGTGTCAGATTAGCATGAACTTGACAGATATTACCATAACTCCTGTTCATGTGGCTTTTGATGAAGTCTGTAAAAGCGCACAAGAACGAGGAATCAGGGTTACAGGTTCAGAATTAGTTGGATTAATCCCATTGCAAGCCATGCTTGATGCCGGTAAATATTTTCTGAGCAAACAACAACGTTCTCTGGGCATTGCAGATAGCGAAATAATAAAAATTGCAGTAAAATCAATGGGTTTGGATGAATTGAAACCATTTATCCCCAATGAAAGGATCATTGAGTATCTGCTGGATGGAAATCAATCATCACCCCTGATATCCATGAGTCTGAGTGCTTTTGCTGAAGAAACTGCTTCTGAATCTCCTGCCCCGGGAGGTGGATCTATTGCTGCTTACATGGGCTCCATGGGTGCTGCCCTGGCAACCATGGTGGCTAATCTCTCATCGCACAAACGAGGATGGGATGATCGTTGGGAGGAGTTTTCAAAATATGCAGAAGAAGGTAAGTATTATTATAATGCCCTGTTGAAGAAAGTTGACGAGGATACTGAAGCCTTCAATTTGATTATGGCAGCTTTTGGATTGCCCAAAGGAACACCTGAAGAAAAAGAAAAAAGAAGTCAGGCTATCCAGGAAGCAACAAAGAAAGCCATTCAGGTTCCTTTTGAAACTATGAAACTTGCCTATGAGAGTATGAACGTAATTAAGATTATAGCAGAAGTTGGTAATCCAAATTCAGTTACAGATGCCGGGGTGGGTGCTCTTGCAGCACGTGCTGCAGTTTTGGGTGCATATTTGAATGTTAAAATCAATATGGCTGACCTCAAAGATGAAAACTTCAGAGTCAGAATTTCAGGTGAAGCTGAAAAGATAAAGGAAGCTGCTATACTGAAAGAAGTTGATATTCTCAAAATCGTGGAAGAAAAGATTTAAAGACGAGAAATTACGTAATCCTTGCGTTTATTGATTCACAGAACACGCTTATTGGAAAATTGACGACAATATTTCATTAAAATATTGTTAAAATAATCTATATTGCATAGCTGTTTAATAAAATCGATAATTGTTATTTGTAATTTCTTAACCTAAAAACTGTTTTTTTATGAAACGATTCACTTTTCTGCTTGCACTTTTTGCCTTGCTCGGTGCGCAGGTGATGAATGCCCAGAATCTAAGGATTCAGGGTACAGTTACCAATGCGGCGAACGGCAAGGTATTGCCAGGTGTGACAGTAATGGCCAAAGGATACGCAGGTATCGGAACCATTACTAACGACGAAGGGAAATACATTTTGTTAGTCCCTGAGAACACTGAACGACTATTGTTTTCTTTTATTGGTATGAAAACTACCGAAGCTATCATTGCTGGCCAGAACACCATCAATGTAGCAATGGAGGAAGACTTACTCGGTCTTGAAGAAGTTGTAGTCACCGGACTGGGAGTTTCCAGGGATAAAAAAGCCCTGGGGTATTCGGTTCAAGATGTTAAGGGTGAAGAATTGGCTAAGGCCAGAGAGCAAAATATTGTGAACACTCTGCAGGGTAAAGTAGCAGGCGTTCAGATTACAAACTCTTCTGGTGCTGTTGGTTCTTCTTCCAGGATTTTGATCCGTGGTAACAACTCTCTGACGGGTGACAACCAACCGCTATTTGTAGTTGACGGAGTACCTATAAGCAACTCGTACTCGAGTCTCGGTGCTTATGGTGGTGTTGACTATGGTAATGCTGCTATGGACCTCAATGCCTCAGACATTGAAAACATTTCCGTTTTGAAGGGTGCGAATGCTGCCGCTATCTACGGCTCCCGCGCTGCAAACGGAGTAATTCTTATCACAACCAAAAAAGGTGGTGCCAAAAAAGGACTTGGAATAAGTTTTGAGTCAAGTGTTCAAGTAGATCAGGCCGCTATTTTCCCCGACTATCAGAATTTATATGGTCAGGGTTATAATGGAGAATTTGAATATGTTGATGGTAATGGTGGTGGAATCATGGACCATGTTGATGAAAGCTGGGGCCCTCTGTTAGATGGCCGTTTAATTACTCAGTTCGATTCACCTTATGATCCTGAAACTGGTATTCGTACAGCCACACCTTGGGTATCGAATCCCAATAACATTCGTGACATTTTCCGTACTGGTTTTCAGTTGACCAACAACATTGCTTTAAGCAAGAGCACAGACAACACTTCATTCCGTCTGTCGCTGACCAACTTTAACCACATAGGAACGCTTCCTAACACTGATCTGAAAAAGAACACTATCAATTTCAGCGGAAGCACCTTCATTACTCCTAAATTTCGTGTGAGTGCAAGTGCCAGTTATGTGAACAATAACAGCGAAAACATTCCTGGTAACGGTTACAGTTCTCTGAACGTGTTGCAGCAATCCACATGGTTTGGACGCCAGGTAAATGTGTTGAACATGGAAGAAAACTGGCAAGAGTTTGTTACTATGCCAGACGGATCTAAACGTCCGTATAACTGGAACCATTCCTATCACGATAATCCCTTCTGGACCCTGAACAAGAATACCAACTCAAGGTCAAGAAACAGGATTTTTGGTAATGTAACTGCTCAGTATGATTTCACTGATTTCCTTAACTTGAAAGCAAGTGTTGGAACTGACCTTTATTCGCAAGAGCGGATGGAGAAGAGAGCTATGTATTCTAACGATTGGCCAAAAGGTCGTTTCTCTTCATACTCAGATTTCAGGAATGAAATGAATGCCAATATCTTATTGTCATTTAATAAAGACCTCACTGAAGACATAAACCTGAGTGCCAGTGCCGGAGGAAACCTCATGACCTATTACAGCCGCAGCCAGTCTACTCATGTAGCTGAACTGATCGTGCCTGATCTTTATGCAGTAAGTAATGCAAATGTAACGCCTACAACCGGGCTGAGTTATTATCAGAAAGAAATCCAATCAGTTTATGCAACTGCAAGTTTTGGTTACCAACGCTGGTTGTATTTGGATCTGACAGCAAGGAACGACTGGTCATCCACTCTTCCAATGGATAATAATTCATATTTCTATCCATCAGTGGCTACCAGCATTATCTTTACAGAAGCTTTGGGTATGGATAGCGATTTCCTGAGTTATGGTAAAGTTCGAGGAGGCTGGGCTCAGGTGGGTAAAGATACCGGAGCATATCAATTGGCTGGTACCTTCGGTTCATCCGATCCGTTCTTTGGGAATCCATCACTTTCTTACACAGGAACGATTCCTCCACTCGCTTTGAGACCAGAACATACCACTTCACTTGAATTTGGTACTGATCTTAAATTCTTCCAAAACAGACTTAGCCTTGACTTCAGTTGGTACAAGTCAAATACCACTGATCAGATCATGAATATCTCTGTTTCTGATGCTACTGGCTTTAGCGGTAAGACTATCAACGCTGGAAATGTTCAGAACATGGGAGTTGAGTTGTTATTAAATGCTCGCCCTGTTCAAACGAACAAATTCTCATGGGATGTAACTCTTAATTATGCTGACAACCAATCAAAAGTAATCAGCTTGTATGAAGATCTGACTTTCATTAACCTGTACTACGGTTCATGGGGTATCAATATCCAGGCTCGTCCGGGTTTTGAATACGGAATGATTTACGGTCGTGGTGTTGTTCGTGAGAACAAAGAGGTTCAGTTAGATGCCCTTGGCAACGAACTGGTACAATATACAGGTCGCGCCATAGTAAATCCAGACAACGGCATGTTATACAGAACATCTGAAAATGTTATTCTGGGTAATGTAATGCCTGATTTCATGGGAGGTATGCGTAACAGCTTTACATATGGCAACTGGGATTTAAGTGCTCTGGTTGACTTCCGTAAAGGTGGTGACATGTTCTCAGTAACATACTGGTTTGGTGCTTATGCCGGAGTTATTGAAGAAACTGCTGCTCTCAACGCCAATGGTAAGAATGTTCGGGATCCGGTAGATGATGATGGTGGAATCCTGGTAGATGGTGTTATGGGAACTCTGGATGCTGATGGAAATGTTGTATTAACTGATGCAAGCGGAAGCGCAGTTTCAGATGCCATAACAAATACTGTTTACGGTGAAGGACAAGACTATTTCGAAGGCCATTGGGGCAAAAGCGAATTGGGTATTTTTGATGCCTCCTTCGTAAAACTACGTGAAGTAACCCTTGGATATACATTTGAGCCATCATGGCTACGAAAAGTCGGTTTCAGCTCAGCCAACATTTCATTGGTAGGAAGAAACCTCTGGGTGATTTACAAAAACATTCCTCACATTGATCCTGAGAATTCATTCTCAGCAGGTAATGTACAGGGTGTGGAAAGTAACATGATCCCAAGTTCCAGAAGCATAGGATTTAACCTAAGACTAACACTGTAAGCTTTTAATCCATAATAACTTAAAAATAGAGTGAAATGAAAAAGACATATAAATTTTCAATAATCATTCTCCTTATGGTTGGGTTAGGGTTATCCTGTACTGAGAACTTCGAGGAGATGAATAAGAATCCGAACTCACCAACAGATGTTCCTGCTATGAACGTATTTACGAATGCGGAAATCAGCAGCGTGAACAACTGGCTGGGAGGTTGGTTACAACATACTTACCTGGGTTGCTGGTCTCAACAATGGGCCAAAGTCCAGTATATTGATGAAGATAAGTATCAGGTTCGTGCCGGGCAACAAGACGGTTGGTTCAATTCCAATTACACTTACCAGAAGAACCTGAAAATTGTGATGGACAAAACGGCTGATTATGCCGATACAGAAACTACTGAGGATGATTTGCTCCATGCAGCAGCCATGGTTCTTTCTGCCTGGAACTGGATGCAGACGACTGACCTCTTTGGAGATATTCCGTATACTGAGTCTCTGGGTGGTTTTGAAGCTGATGGTAGCCTGACCCCTGCGTATGATACTCAGGAGTCTATTTACATGGACCTGTTGAATAATGTACTTCCAGCTGCTAATACTATTTTGGGAAGCTCTTCTCAAAATTTTGGAGGTGGAGACATCATTTATGGCGGAGATCCTGGTCAATGGCAAAAATTTGCCAATTCATTACGTCTGCGCATGCTTAACCGTACATCTGAGGTTTATGGAGATGCAGATACTAAGATCGCTGAAATGCTTGGTGATGCAGCCAAGTGGCCACTTATGGAAAGTAATGATGACAATTGCAATATGATTTATCCAGGAGTTTTGCCTTACCGAAACCCGATATACAATACTTTGTATACTCGTACCGACCAGGCTATCTCACAAACTGCAGTTAATTTCATGAAAGACAGGGAAGATCCTCGTCTGCCTATATTCGCCCAACCCAGAGGACTGGATGGAGAATATAAGGGCCAGCAGAATGGTGCAGCCAACGATCCTGGTGTAAACAACAGGTCACTCCTTGGTATAGCTATTGCTTATACCCCTGACGCACCAGTTTTCCTCTTGCAATATGCTGAAGTAGAATTCTATATTGCTGAACATTATGCCCGTGTTGGTGGAGATGCCCAGAGTCATTATGAAACAGCTATTCGATCTAGTTTAAATCTGTGGGGTGTAGGCGATGCGGCGGATGCCTATCTTGCACACGAATTGGTTGCCTTCGATGCTGCTAAGGCTGTAGAGCTAATCACTGAGCAAAAATGGATGGCTATTTTCGGACAAGGTGTTGAAGCTTATGCTGAAGTCAGAAGAACTCATACTCCTAGTCGTATTTTTGAATACGAACTGGAAGGTAGCGAATATCCCGGACTGGGTTTACCTATTCGTATTCCATATTCAGATGGTGAGCAAAGTGAGAATGGGATTAACCTCCAGGAAGCCAAGAGCCGTCAGAGTATTCCTAACGTAAATAACGGAATGTTCGATGCACGTGTTTGGTGGGATGTCAGAGCTAATCCGATTCCAACAGAAACTGATCCTCAAGACGGTTAATAACCGACGATGATAAAGTAAAAAAGGCTGTCTGACGACAGCCTTTTTTTTATCATTCAATTCGACCTTTAATGAACCATTTTCCACAATTGCCATATTACACGGGTAGAATCATCAATATGCCGTTCCATCCACCATTCATCATATGCCAGGCGATTGATTTTCCATTGAGTGGTATCATAATCCTCAACACGCTCACTAATAATAATCATTTGAAAAGAATCTTTATCTGCAATAAATTTCCACCCCCCAAACTTTAGTCTATTGGGGTCAAAAACCTGACTGTATACCCCGGAATTCAACGTAAATACACCCCAGTCCTTGTCAGATCCTTCGCCCAACATAAATTCAATGGCCCTCTGCAGATACGCTTCAGTAGAATCAATATCATTGTATGTTACACGACTGAAATACCAGGTTCCCTGAACTCTTTTTCCTTTTGAGTACAGGCTCAAACCAGGACCCTCATCATACTTTGAACAGGAGGTTAAAAATAATCCAATTGCCAAAATACCAAGCGATACCTTAAATAATTTCATCATTTCTCAATTATATTGTATTTAAATAATCAACCAATCTAATAAGATCCTCATTTCGATGCAATTTCAGGCGATTCTCCTTAATGAACCGGGCCACTTCATCACTCTTCTCCTCAGCCATCTCGATCCATCTCTTTTTACGATCTGGTATAGCAGTTGGATTCGGTTGCCGGGCTGTCTGCAGATAATATACACTGC
>JAYEFL010000378.1:0-1646 GCA_034658635.1 Bacteroidota bacterium
CTTTGCGATCACGAACGTAATTAACATAGGATATTTCACGTCGGATAAAATCTTCGTCGCAACGATGACAATCCAGAAATACTTTAATGGCGGAATCTCTTAGCTTACCATTTGCATTGTCCTGGGCCTTGGATGTTAAAGAAAATACAATGAATAAAGAAATGAACAGTAAGATCCGATTTTGCATATTTTAAATTTTCACGAATGTACACAAAACCGAGCCTCAGGAATAGTTAAAAAAAGTTAAGCTTATAGAATCTCCAGGTGTATGCTGTCAGTGATTTTTTCGCAGTAGATGCACTTGAGTTCAACAGGCTTTTTTGCAACAACTTCGAATCGGGTGATCATCCTTTCATTATTAGTTATGCATTTTGGATTCATGCATTTTGCAATAGCAATAATATTGTCGGGAACGCTTACAACCTTTTTTTCAACAACCTGGTAGTTTTCAATGATATTCAACTTGGCATCAGGTGCTACAAGAGCTATTTTATTTATTTCGTGATCTTCAAAGAAAATTCCAGTAACTTTTATAATCGCTTTTTTACCAAGACGCTTGCTTTCCAGGTTTGATCCGAATGTTACCTGGTGGTGGGTTTTATCCAGCCTGAGGATTGATATTACTTTGAATAGATTTTCGGAGGGTATATGATCAATAACAGTTCCTTCTTTAATAGCACTGACTTTGAGTTCTTTTTTTGCTTCCATTATTAGTTGATTTAACGCTTAATACTTTTGACCTATTTAACCCCGAGTATTTTGGCGATAATGGCCATTCGGGTATAGACACCGTTGAGAGCCTGTGTGAAATAATATGCTTTCGGATTTGGATCTACATCGGGATGAATTTCATTAACCCTGGGAAGTGGATGAAGAATACGCATACTATCTTTCGTACCTTCCAGCATCTCATTCCTGAGAATATAAACATTTTTAACCTTTTCATACTCAACAGGATCAGCAAATCTTTCTCTCTGAACTCTGGTCATGTAGATTATGTCGGCATACTTGAGATTCTCATCAAGATTGCTATGCTCATAGTATTTAATCCCCTTCTGGTCGAGGAATGATTTATATTCATCCGGCATCTTAAGTTCTCCAGGGGCAATGAAATTAAATACCGGATTAAAATGCGACATAGCCATCAGCAGAGAATGTACAGTTCTTCCATATTTTAAGTCGCCAACCAAGGAGATATTGAGGTTCTCAAGGCTTCCTTGAGTTTTTATTATTGAATATAGATCCAAAAGCGTTTGTGTAGGATGCTGGTGGGCTCCATCTCCTGCATTAATAACAGGTACGTGGGCTACTTCACTGGCATACTTTACGCTTCCTTCGAGCGGGTGTCTCATAACGATCAAATCACTGTAGTTTGAGACAGTTAATATTGTGTCCTTTAGTGTTTCTCCCTTTGAAACACTACTTGATGATGCCTCAGAGAATCCAATAACACTTCCTCCAAGTCGACTAATTGCAGATTCAAAACTTAGGCGGGTACGTGTTGAAGGTTCGTAGAAAAGTGTCGATACAACAGTTCCGTCAAGCAGGCGTTGATTAGGATTGTTTTCAAAATCAGCTGCAAGATTAAGGATTTCAAGTATTTCCTCTGCATTATAATCACTAATTGATACCAGGCTTCGGTTTTT
>JAYEFL010000379.1:0-1642 GCA_034658635.1 Bacteroidota bacterium
ATGCAATTGTTGTACTGGAGAATATTTCTAAACATATTGATAGGGGAGCCAGTCCGAGGGAAGCAGCTATTTATGCTACAAATGAGGTGTGGCTTGCAGTTATTGTGACTACCCTGACTATTGTTGCTGTATTCCTGCCTATGACACTTGTGGGTGGAATGACAGGAGTAATGTTCAGACAGCTAGGATGGATTGTTTCACTTACCGTTACAACTTCAACGATTACTGCTATTACCCTAACACCTATGTTGAGTTCAAAACTGCTTAGGGTTAGGCCGAAAAATAAAAAGAGCAGGTATGAAAAGACTATAGTTCCTTTGTTCGATCGTTTGGACAATGGATACGGTCGATTTTTATCCTGGAGTATCAGACATAAACTAGTGATTAGTATTATTGCTTTTCTGATTTTCTTTGGATCAATTGGATTGGTTTCAAAATTGGGAACCGAATTTATGCCCGAATCGGATGAAAGTAGCTTTTCTATTGCAGTTGAATTGCAATCCGGGACCAGGGTGGAGAAAACCATTGAGTTAGCTCGTGATATCGATGAATATCTTGAAGGTATTGAGGAGGTTGAATTAATTGCTACATCAGCCGGAAGTGATGATACAGGCGGCTTTTTATCAATCTTTCAATCATCAGGATCCAATATTATTAATTATAGGGTTAGCCTGACTGCATTGGATCAAAGACTCAGATCTGTTTGGGATATTGCTGAGGAGGTTAGACTTCATTTAGATAACTATCCTGAAATAGCAAAACACAATCTTACTACCGGAAGTAATATGATGTTGACTTCCTCTGTTGATGTTGAAGTTTTTGGCTACGATATTGACCATACTACAAGATTAGCTAGTGAGATAGCTGAAAAAATGAAGCTGATCGAAGGAGCCAGGAATATTGAAATTTCTCGTGAAAAGGCAAAACCAGAATTGAGGGTTGAGCTGGATCGACAGAAAATGGCGGCAGTTGGTCTTAATACAGCTATGGTTTCCACGGCATTATATAACAGAGTTGCCGGTATGACTGCCACTCGTTATCGCGAGGAAGGCAATGAATACGATGTAATCATTCGTTTCAGTGAGGAGTTCAGGAATTCCATTACCGACATTGAGAATATTAGTTTGCAAACGGCTTCCGGTTCAATGGTGAAGCTGGGTGAGATAGGCAAGGTTGCTGAGTATTGGTCGCCGCCTAATATTGAACACAAACGACTTGAGAGAGTAGTAAAAGTTTCTGCAACTCCATTCAAAGTTTCTCTTGGGGAAATGGCACTGAATATTCAGAAAGTGGTTGATGATACAGAGATACCCAAGGGAGTGATTATTGAGGTTGGTGGAGCTTTTCAAGACCAGCAGGAAGGATTTAAGGACATTGCTCTCCTGATGCTTTTAAGTCTAATATTAGTTTATATCGTTATGGCTTCACAGTTTGAATCATTGAAGATGCCATTTATTATTATGTTCTCTATTCCTTTTGCATTTTCAGGAGCCATACTGGCCTTGCTGGTTACTGATACTACACTGAGTATGGTTGCGGCGCTTGGTGCGGTAATGCTCATTGGTATAGTTGTTAAAAATGCCATTGTACTGGTGGATTATATCAACCTGATGAGAGATCGGGGTCATAGTCTTAATGAAGC
>JAYEFL010000380.1:0-1635 GCA_034658635.1 Bacteroidota bacterium
TATTGATTTTACGTTCATGGAGGTATGTTCGGAACTCAAAAATGGCAATATCAGGACTATCCAGAGTCGACGATTATTCATTTATCTCAAGAGGTTGCATGCTCCCAACTTAATTCTGACCCCGTAGAATATTGTTGTACACCGCTACCCTAACTACCTGAATAATAGTTTTTTGTGAGTCAGTTATTTTTTAGCTGTAAACTCGCATAATATACAAACTATACCAAAAAAATAGTGAAAACGGGCTTTTTTGATATTTTTTTTCGTATGTACCGAGATTTTTAACGTTTTTTTATGGTATATCGTTCCGGTCATTATGGTGTCCATTTTGGTGCACACATGAATACCTCAAGTCAAGAAACGATCTCAGAGATACCATATTTATCTGAATGAAAATCCATGATCACGGTAGCATGCCCTCATTGGATTGATGATTGATGATTGTTTTTGCGAACTATCTACATAATTCACTAATTGTCCGCAGTTGAAGTCGGCTGTTATGGAGTGTGAACAGTTACCTTACGACCATACCTCAGACAAATCTATCTTTAACCCGTCCAGAGCCCTGCTTTCAAGAATATCATTTTTAGTCAGGTATTGCGGTTTACCATATTTTACCCCCTCAAGACAGTAGATCATGACATACTTTGCATCAGGATTAACAATCCAATATTCTTTGACTCCATGCTTTTCATAAAGCAGTAGTTTCTCGGTCTGATCTTTATAGGATGTAGAGGGGGACAATATCTCTACCGTAATATCGGGGGCGCCAAGACATCCCCTTTTATCGAGCTTATTTTGGTCACATATGACAACAATATCCGGCTGCACAACCGTTTCTATCTCTTCATCGGCATCATCTTTGGTTTCTGTAAGTCGTACATCAAAAGGAGCAAAATAAACTTCACATTCCTTGCTAGATAACAAATTATATATTTTAGCGAAAATAATTGCCGACATTCTCTGATGCTCTCTCGTAGGAGCAGGAGACATATCATAGACCACACCTTCTATTATTTCCCATCTCTCATCATCAGGCCAAGAGAGATAATCTGCATAACTAAACTTTTCATCTAATTTTTCGTTCAACTTTTTAGCTAATGGGGCCATTTTTGCACCTCATGTCGTGTTGGCGTGTTGTGGGATGCAGGTAAAGGGGTCAATCTACTCTTGATCCTTATTAACCTCTTCTTGAATATATTCATAATTTCGGCTCAGTAGAAATGCAAGACCACTTTCGATTTCCAAGCCAGATCAACCAAAGATCAAGAGTAGACTTGAACCCCTTTTTAGCTGGAAAATTGTGCGGTTACACGTTAGATTGTGCAACACACGAATCAGAAAGGAAGTTCCATCTGTGTCTTTGGGAGTGATTGACAAGAGGATTTCCCTGCAAGAGCTTTTTCAAACTCAAATGTCGTAATAGCCTGATTTGTAGTGGAAAATAACACCTATCAAACCATGCGGTTAGCTTTTAGCCATCAGCAGGAGGGCCTGTGTATCAATCCTGACGAATATCGCTAAGGGTTGTAGAAGAGAATTGAACGAAAAACAGCCAATTAAGTGTCCCCATTAGGAACACTTAAGAATAGCCCGGCAATTTATTGCCGGGATAAATTGGTCATAAATTCAGAA
>JAYEFL010000381.1:0-7463 GCA_034658635.1 Bacteroidota bacterium
CAGTTGCCGACGCCAAGGTCAGCGGTAAGGTACTCGCTCAGGCCCGCAAGCCCAAGGTAACCGTTCTCAGGTACCGCAATAAGACCAATTCTCGTGCTTTCGGCAAATACGGCCACAAGCAACCCTATGTTGCAACTTAGGAAAGCCAGAGCTAATAGTATCGACAGGAGCAGGTATTGGGTTGTTTTCGTCATTCGTCTTTCGTCATTCGTCTTTCGTCATTCGTTTTTTGTAAAATGCAGAGACACTCGGCCGTGTGTCTTTACATGTTATCAGAGCCGAAGGATCGAAGGGCCATTCTGCATTCTCCATTCTTTTACTACCTTCATTCCCCGAAATCTGTTCAAAAATTAAGCAAATGAAAGCAAAGGACAAAACCAGACGAGAGTTTATTAAAAAAACAGCTGTTGGAACTGCAGGAATTGCCATTGGTGGAATGGGAATGACGGCTAAAAGTTATGCCCGGATTCTTGGGTCCAATGAACAGATGAATTGTGCTGTGGTGGGAGTAAACAGCCGTGGTGGCGCACATATTGCAGCCATTAGTAAGGATTCAAGAGCTGTTGTTACGCATATTTGTGATGTAGATAGTCTGGCTTTGGATAAAGCCATTGGATATGCAAAGAAATCAAGTACAGACAATCAACCCAAAGAGGTAAAAGATTTCAGGAAGCTGGTTGAAATGAAGGATGTGGATGTAATTACTATAGCTACCCCTGAGCACTGGCATGCGCCAATGGCAATAATGGGAGTGCAGAACGGTAAGCATGTTTACCTTGAAAAGCCATCCAGTCATAATCTCCGTGAAAACGCACTATTAGTGGAGGCTCAGGAAAAATATGGAAAACTTATCCAAATGGGTAATCAGCAGAGATCAGCTGTTACTTCAATTAGGGGCGTTCAAATGATAAAGGAGGGTGTAATAGGCGAAACCTATCACGGAAGAGCATGGTATGCAGCCACCAGAGGAACAATTGGTACAGGAAAAAAAGTTGTAGTTCCGGATCATTTGGATTGGGACCTATGGCAAGGACCAGCTCCTCGTGAAGAATATCGTGACAATCTTGTCCATTACAATTGGCACTGGTTCAGAAGCTGGGGAACTGGTGAGGCCTTGAATAACGGTCTTCATGAACTTGACATTTGCCGCTGGGCAATGGGATTAGGGTATCCTAATCAGGTTCAATCAACCGGGGGCAGGTTCTTTTATCAAGACGACTGGGAATTCTTTGATCATCAACACCCGGTATTCAAGTATGACAATGGCAAGATGCTGTCTTGGGAAGGAAACAGTTGCAACGGACAAAAAGTTCTTGGCCGTGGCCGTGGAGCAATGATATACGGCACCAAAGGATCAATACTACTCACCAGAAACGGATATATCCTATACGACCGGGCTGGTAAAGAAATCGAAACTGTTAATGAAGCAGAAGCCAGTGCAACGATGAATACTGTTGGGGCCGGCAACCTCGATGTTCAGCATTTCGGTAATTTCTTTGATGGCATTCAGGGAAAAGATAAACTCCACTCTCCCATACAAATTGGAGCAGTAAGTGTCAACCTTGGTCTAATAGCAAACATTGCCCAGTTCACTGGTCAATCAATAGATCTTGACCCAAACTCTGGCAAAATTCTTGATGAGAAGATCAGAAATGAGTATTCTGGCAGAGAATATCAGCCTGGTTGGGAGCCGGAGGTTTAGGAAAGACGTCATTCGTCATTCGTCTTTCGGGGGAGAAGTTTTCAGAGCTCAGAAAGCCATTTCCATTCTGGGGTGTTATACAATTTGTGATGCTCCAGAATGCGATTGGTCATCTCATAAATTACTGATTGAAAATCTGGATCATTATACAAATTATACAGCTCTTTGGGATCATCTTTTCTATCAAATAGCAGGTGCTCTCCTGAACTATGCAACAACAAGAAATAATCAGGCGTGTACAATCCGGCACCCAGGTGTCTTGCATGATGAATTTGAACTTCATCCATCCATTCCTCCGGTTCATCTGAAATCATAACAGAGAAATCCTGACCATGAACCTGCTCATTTGGCTCAATACCAAGCAGGTTAAGAATCCCAGGCATAAAATCTACCATACTGAACACATGTTCGTTAACCGATCCTTTCTGTCCATCAGGAATTCGCAAAATGAAAGGTAGTCGATAAGCTGCTTCAAAAAAATTATTTTTATACAACATCCCATGTTCTCCCATATACTCACCATGATCTGTTGTAAAAACAATGAGAGTTTTATCGTATAGTTTCAGGTTCTCTAACTCTTCAATTATTCTCCCGATATTATAATCCAGCAGGTTAACCGAACCCGAATACATGGCCTTAATTTTTTGAAGTTTCTGCTGACTAAGTTTCGCGTGTTTACTAAGCATCTCAGAATGCCACCCGGTCAGAGGGTCAATACGCTGTGAAAAACTTTCAGGCACAGACATGTCAACAGAAAAATACATGCTGTTATAGGGTTCTCTTACCTGCCATGGCTGATGAGGATCAGGATAACTTACCATATAGGCAAACTTCTTCTTTTGATTTTCACGGAGGAAATCAATTGCCTTTTCAGTGAGCCAATCAGTGGTGTAAGTATTTTCATCTCCCATTATCTTATAAGGGTATGCCTTTGGAGACATCCCTTCCTTATCTTCGATCTTCTTATAGTGTCCCCGGTTAAACATGTACCGATTGTCGGTCCAGCCATATGACTTGGGTGCCCAGCCAGGTTTAGGAGTTCCACTTAGGTGCCATTTTCCGGCATATCCAGTTAAATATCCTGCTTCATTCAAGTGTGTTGCCAGAGTTGGAATATCATTCATTACCATGTCATTTCGATAAACCCCATTACGTGTCGCATAACATCCGGTCATCATGAGGGCCCGCGATGGTGAACAAACACCAGAATTGGTAAAGAAATTAGTAAACAAAATACCATCCTCTGCCAGAGCATCCAGATTTGGTGTTGTCAAAGGACCACGTAATTCATCCATTCCATAGGCCCCAACCGTCCACTGAGATTGCTGGTCAGTATGAAGAATCAACAGATTAAGCCGTTTTTGCCCACATCCGGCAAGCAAAATACCAACCAAAACAACAAATAAAATCCTTTTCATAAGCATGGTTGAAATTAATAAAATGAAACAGAATTACACCCGTAGGGGCCGACCCATGTGTCGCCCCATTTACATATATCGAACCCGCAATCCAATCTTCTTGATCCCTTCTTCTAATTCAAATTTAAAATCATCGTACGAGGGTCTGCGAATCCCACGATGATGATAGCCGGCAAAACCAAAACCCTCTTTTGGCAATCCAAGGATGCTATTTTCCATCTCCTCGCTGTCATTTTCATCATCTAAAAGAATAATTCCATATTCACCCTTTGGCAAATGAATTGAGAGGGTCATGCAACCCTCATGAACACTATCTTTTGCAAAACGCTTGATCATATAGGGGCAGTCGTTTTTATAGCTTTCAGCATTTTTATAAAACATCAGCTGGATCGAACCCCTGGTTGTTTTGATATTATGGATATCCAGTTTAACTGTCTGGGCTCCCAGGCAAGCGACAAAGAGTAAAAGAAAAATTGACAGAATCGTCCTTCTCATAAAAATCACTTTTCCAGCATGTTAGGCGAGAATGAATCCTCATCCAAATCAGAACCAAGCTTAAAGCTATCTGTCGTCATCACCGACCTTCTTCCATTTTTCTCATTAAACATTTCCATGTAATAAGCAAAGTACTTACTATTGGTTTGTTTTTGAAACTCCTTAATTAATTGTGTCTTAAATAATTCATCTTCAAGATCGTAAAACTCTACCTTATTACAAAGAAAACTCTCCTTATCAATCCAGCTAATCTTCCTTTTGTATCCATTTTCATCTTCTAGGTCTTCAGTTTTACAGCTTGATTGAATTTTCCAGCAAGCCCGTCCGTCAAATTCCTCCTCACCGAGAATTTCAAAAACAAAATCATCCATATTCGGCAGACTCATATCTGCATTCGTAAATTCTGATCCCATAAAGTTCTTTCCCCTCTCACCGCTGACTATACGACGAGTTTTTCTCAGAGCTGGCAAATGAATCCACATATCATCCGCTTTATCATTATAATCAACAATCAGCATTGCCGTTCCTCTGACATCTGCCGGAGACGTGAATTTGATAATGGTTTTGGTGACCTCACCAAAGGCCTTGGAATATGTTTCTAATTGCCTCACTCTCTCCCGACCTTTGGCATCGTGAATCTTTAAGGTGGCCTTCATTTCCATGCTCCCAAATCTCATTACATCCATGGCCATTTTACTGATTCCCCGGGCATCTTGAGCATTCAGGCCAGATCCCAGGGAAAAGATGAAAAGTAATAAGGAAAGTATTGTGGTTCTCATATTGGTGAATTTTAAAGTGATAAGATTATTTAGAAAAAAACTTTGGTTTCCTGATGACAACGATAGCCGGGATTAGCATTAATGAACTAATCAAACACAGTAACAGGGAAATAATAATCAGGAATGCAAAAGACCTGATCAGTGGAAATCCTGAGAAGAACAAAACTGAAAAACCAAGTATTACTGCAAAAGCATTGATGGAGATCCCTCTTCCTATAGTTCTCAGACTCACTAGGATAGCATCTTTATAACTATTACCCTGCCTGATTTCTGTTCTTAAACGCCAAAACATATGAATCGTATAATCAACCCCAAGTCCGATAGAAATGGAGGATAAAAGTGCTGTAACAATATCCAGCTCTATTCCCAACCATCCCATCAGTCCAAAGGTGCATGTAATAGAAAACAACAAGGGCAAGGCTCCGATCAAACCTGCTGAAAAGCTTCTGAAAATGAGCATCATCAGCAGCATAATAGCAAAGAAAGCAAAAAGCAATGAATACGCCTGTCCTACAGCGATCGCTTCACAAAGTTCCTTTTCGATCAGGCTGTATCCGGCGATACCAGAAACATGAGAATCATCTTCAACAAGCTTATCTATTTTGTCAAGAATCAAGTCGATCTCATCCAGATTGGCAGCCTGATACTGGATATTCATAATTGCATTCTCATAGCTAAAATCTACAAAGCGTTCAAAGTCTTCAGGGTCACCACTCATAGTATACAACTCTATGTACTGTGCAATTGCTGCACGGGTATCAGGAATCCCGTCATATCCCTCTTCTCCCGGCTCATTTAATGCCTTGCTCATAATTTTGATAATGCTTGCTAAAGAGGTAACATTCCCAACTCCTGGTGTTGCCTCAAGCTCCATCCCATATCTGTCTATCTCCTTAAGAACAATGGGATCTTTAATATCTCCCTGGAAGGAAACTGTGATTGATTTAGTTCCGCCAAAATGTTCTCCGGCAATATCAATAGCTTCATTAAAAGGATGATTCTTAGGCATAATGTTATTAAAATCGGAGGCAACCCGAAATCGGGTCAATCCTATTCCTGAGATTATCACAAACGCAATGAAAAACAGAATCACTCTACGGGGATGCAAAGTATTTGCCTTTCCAATCCTTATCAGCAGCTGGTCAAGGAATGAAAGACTGCCTGACTGTGTCACTGAATGCTTAAGCTTTCCTTTCTTCATCATCGACATCCATGCTGGAATGAGGGTGAGGCTTAAGATCAGGGCCAAACCAATTCCAACTGAGACTACCACCCCCATCTGCTTGGCCGGGATCAGGATATGGGCTACCAGACCAATAATACCCACCATCGTGGTCAATCCAGTTAAAATGATGGGCCTGATCAGATAACGAGTTGTCTCAATCACAATATCCTGCATACTGAGATCCATTCTGAGGGATTTCAGCTCCTGATATTTTGCAATGAAATGAACACCATAGTTATTGGCAATTGCAATCATCATGATAGGAATCAAGACCCCGATAATACTAAGTTCCCAACCTAATAATGGGATGAGTCCCATTGATACTAAAATAGATATTGCGACAACGCTGAACGGAAGTATAAGCCCCTTGATTTCCCGAAACGAAATCCACAGAAACAAGAGCATTAATAAAATTCCAATTGGCAAAAGGATGATAAAGTCACGACTGATTTTATCATTGGCTTCTGTGCGCAGATACAATTGTCCACTAATCCGTACAACTTCATCTCCAGGATATTTATTCAGCAGAGAAAATAATAAATCCATCACTTCCTTATCCTGATTTACTGCTACTACATCAATTAACATCAGGGTATATCTAAAATCTTCAGACACTACCAGCCCATAAGCCATAGAATTCCCCCGGATAGACTCCCGGAGTTCCTCTCTTTTCTCGTCAGTCTTTGGAATTCTTTTAACCACCGGGTCAACCAGCATCATTCCGTCTTCTCCCCTGATATTTTTAATCTCAAACAGAGAAATCACCTGGTCAAATTCTTTTTGCCGTTTGAATTCCTGATTCAGTTTTTTGATCCGTGTCAGAGTTGATTGATTCAGTACATCTTCCGCCTCGAAAATTATCAGCAGAGGTTCACGCTCTCCGAATATCTCATCAACCTTCTTTTGATCTACCGTAGCAGGCATGGAGGCAGGCATATAGGTCGCCAGATCAGGATTGACTTCCATTTTCAACATAGGCAAAACAGAGCCTATGACCAACAGAATGCTTAGTCCGATAATTAACCAACGATACCGGATGACAAATTTTTCAATTTTCACAATAGTATATGATTAAAAAGTTGCCTTTAGTTCCAGAAACCCGCCATTTAACACCTTGCCTGAATAATCAAACACTGTATCTTCAGGACCATCCATAAAATTAGCCCCAAGGCTCAGAGTCAAGCCGTCAGACATCTTGTATGCAATTTTGGGTCGTACCAGAAACTCTTCAGTGGTAATATTATAATACCCTGTCAACTCTATATTCAGCAAATCAAAAGCAAAGGATCTGGATAACATAAGCGCAACACCATGATTCAGCTCTTCTGTCTGGTTAAAAATGTGGCGATTATAACTATCAGATTCATATAAAACCAATGCATTAGCATACTGCATCATTGCCATCAAATCTGTCGGGTCAGTTATCTCAGGACTTTGAAGCTCAGAGAATTTCAGATCGTACTTACCAATATACTGCGCTATCACTGTAATACCAGCTAAATTGGTTTCTATACCAGCAACATAAGCCAGATTAGAATTTGGAACATGAATAATCCCCTCGCTCTCCTCATTCATATTCCATGCCATCTCTCCTCGCAAAATCCAGGATGAAACCGGTATAGAGAAATCAGCTCCAAAGGTTTGCTTATGATATGGCGTTGCAGTGTTTGTAATCAAAGGAGTTCCTGTTGACCAATCAATAACACTTACAGTAAATCCATAGAAGGGATCATATCCATTAAAATAGGAAACAGAAAACCCGATACCGGGATATTCAAAATTGATTCTTGCTCCTATTGAACCATTTCCAAAAGTCTTGTCGGGCATCGCAGCTTTTCCAAAAG
>JAYEFL010000382.1:0-7422 GCA_034658635.1 Bacteroidota bacterium
CAGAGGAAGAATGGGCAGACATTCAAGTGTTGGCAGAAACCTTCCTTTCTTACTTCTTCTTGGCATGATGGGAGGACGTTCTCATGGTGGCTCCTTTGGAGATTTCTCAGGAGGCAGTGGAGGATTTGGTGGTTTTGGAGGCGGAGGCGGAGGATCATTCGGAGGAGGTGGTGCAGGAGGAAGTTGGTAAGCTAGTTTTCTAACTTTCTTCTTAATGACTGTATTTGTCGTCTGAATGTTTGCTCATACTCATACTTATTAGTAGCTGCAGCAAGGTCCAGATAACTAATAGCTTTTTCACTAAATCCCTGTACTGCAAGGATTTCAGCAGCCAGAAAGGCCGATTTTGGAATATGGTAGGATTCAACTTCAAGGAAATCGCGAAGAATCAATTCATACATCTCCAGGGCCTTTTCAGGCTTGTGTAAGGCTTCCAGTGAACGAGCTTTGCGATAGCAAACCTCTGCAAAATAAGCACTTGTCTCCAATTGACCTGCGCCCAGGAGAACTTCGGTTTCTTCCAGACATTCTCTGAAAAATGCTCCATCATACAATAATCTAAGACTTAGCAATTCCGGATTTGGTCTCTGAGCCCCTGAAGTCTCATTCAAAGCCTGTAAGTCATTCCAGTTCAAGGCTACACCCTGACTATGTACTTGTTCAAAACAATAATCGGCCCTTGATACATCTCCGGCAATGGTCCAATAGAATCCAATCCTCAACCAAGCTGATTTAACATAACTACCCTGCCCAGCCTTTTCGATAAAATGCATAAAATCATCAACACAGTCTGCTTGTCGGCAAAATAAGCGATGTTTCCCTCTCTGGTAATAAGAATATGAAAGTCTTTCCATCTGACCATCCTCTTCCATTTCATCCAGAATAGACTTTACAACATCCATTCCCCCAGTCTTAAACCCCACCAAAAGACCAGTATATCGGGTTAACACCAGGTCATTTATCCGATTGTTCCTATTTAATATTTGCCAGGCTTCCCGTATGTCTTCATCATTACTATTAAATTCCCATAAACAAAGCACCCAGAGCAATCCCGCTTCTGCCATAGAAGTATTACCTGATCCCTTAGATTGCAAATAAGCCTTTTTCAATAATTGAAACCCATCCTGCTTTGCTTTATCAAACCCGGCCAGACTTGCAATTTTTCCATAGCGATCAGGAACCTGTTCAACCAGCACAGAAAAAAACCCACGGGCCATGCTTGTAAGAGGATGAGCCGGATGATGATCAAGCATCCTTTTGTAGGCTTGGTGCGATTTTAGAATATCTTTTGCAGCAACTGCATACTTTTCAAATTGTGCTGAACCAATAGCTCTGTACATGTGCAGGCGAAACAGAAACAGTGATGAAATAAAAGACTGATCATCAAACTCCTCACGATAGTTTCGTCTTAGCTTTCTGGTTTCCTGCATAAACCTGTCATATTCATTCTCAGACTGATTAATCATGAGTCTTAAAAAAAGCTCAAGGCCAATTAACTCACTTCTTGCAGGCGAATTATCAAGATTCTGAATTTGCTCCTTCCCCAGATCCAACTGCAAATCGAGTAGTCTCCGTCTTATGGAATCAGATGAAGCAGACTGCCCGGAAAGGTATATCGGCAGAACAAGAAAAAAGAGTATAATAACATGCCTCATAAAGTTCATCTCAAAAAAAAAGGGTGATAAAAATATCACCCCTGAAAATATACAATAATTCTTTGTAACTAAACAGTTTCCGGATTGGGCTCAAAAATATCCTTATCAACTAGTATCCTTCCACAATACTCACATACAATAATTTTTTTGCGGGCTCGAATATCAAGCTGTCTCTGAGGAGGTATCCGGTTATAACATCCACCACAAGCATTACGTTCAACCGAAACAACAGCTAAACCATTCTGGGCATTCTTTCGAATCCTTTTGTAAGCAGTAAGCAATCTCTCTTCTATGCGAGCACTGATTTCAGCTGAACGATTAACCATTGACTCCTCTTCTTTCTTCGTTTCAGCAACGATCTCATCCAACTCTGTGTTCTTGGCGTTGAGATCATTCTGTCTGTCTTCAAGCATGGCTTTAGAATCTTCAATCATTGTTTGCTTATCCTGCAAACGAATAGAGAACTCCTTAATTCTCTTTTCACATAATTGGATTTCCAATGTTTGAAATTCGACCTCCTTGCTTAAGGAATCAAATTCACGATTATTCCTTACATTATCCTGCTGAGTTTCATACTTCTTTATCAGGGCCTGAGACTCAGTAATTTCATTCTTTTTCTTAGCAACTGCCGTTTCCAGTTCCGTTGCCTCCTCTTGGAAATTATTTATTCGAGTCTGCAACCCAGCAAGCTCATCTTCAAGGTCCTGTACTTCCAGTGGTAATTCACCTCTTAATGTCCTAATCTTATCCTTCTCTGAATCAACCCGTTGAAGCTCGTATAAATCACGAATTTTCTCCTCAACTGCTTGTCCTTTATCTTTTTTTACAGAACGTTTTGCTGCCATACTATCAGTAATACTTTATTGGATTGGTATCAATTTTCGACAAATGAACGGCAAAGTTAGCGAATTTTTTCGAAACTATGTCCCTAAGCAGTTCAAGAGCAAATACCTCACTTTCAAAATGTCCGATATCTGCAATCAGTATTTTTTGATCAGCATCAAAAAATTGGTGGTATTTAAAATCTCCGGTAATAAAAACCTCAGCACCCGCTGAAATGGCGTTATCAAGAAATTCACTACCACTACCTCCACAAACAGCCACACATGAAACCGGCTTTCCAAGAAAAGCAGTGTGTCGGATGCAGTTGAGATTTAAACGATCCTTTATCATTCCCAGAAAATCATCTTCATCCATCGGGGCAGGCAAGTTTCCAACAACACCCATTCCAATGGTAGTGGAGTTATTGTCAGGCACGAGAATTTGCTGATTCTGAAGTTCAATCTGATCTGCTAAAGTCGAACTCACTCCGGGGATTACCTTATCCAGGTTAGTGTGTGCAGAATAAATTGCTATTTGATGCCTTATAGCCTTAACAAGAATTCTGTTAACCATTCCAGTAGGAACCAAATTTTTGATTCCTTTGAAAATAAGGGGGTGATGTGAAATAATCAGCTGAATTCCAGAATCAATAGCTTCATCCAGCACAGCATCTGTAACATCAAGACACACAAGTATTCCTGTAATTTCCTGATCCAATTCACCAGTAAGCAAACCAGAATTATCAAAGTCCTCCTGAATCCCAACCGGGGCATGTTCCTCGATTAATCCAACAATATCTTTAACCTTCATAAGATCAGAATAAATTACATTTCATCACGTATCCTAACCAGCAATGAGCGAATATGCTGAAGCTTTTTGATAACCGCATGTGAATTGTCTAAATCCCCACGATTCTCTTTTATCTTCTGCCTGGCACCTTTGATCGTTAGTCCGCGTTCCTTTACTAAGTGGTGAATAAGGCGTAGATTCTCAATATCCTTCCTGGTATAATAGCGGGTACCCTTTTTGTTCCGCTTTGGTTTTAAAACTGAAAATTCCTGTTCCCAATAGCGAAGCGTTGAAGCTTGAAGTTCAAACATTTCAGCAACTTCACCGATCGAATAAAAGACTTTTTCTATTTTAAACTCTTTATATGGCAAAATAGTTCGACTTAGTCGAGTGATTGCCCGCCATGGCGAGACTGTTCAATGATCTGTTGGTATTCTTCAGGAGAAACATCTTTGAAGAAGTAATGAATCGGGTTTATGGCTCTCTTATTTTTCCGCACTTCATAATGAAGATGAGGTGCCGATGACAAACCAGTATTTCCTACTTCACCAATTACTTGTCCGCGCTTCACTTTCTGTCCTTCTCTAACAAGAACTTTGTCAAGATGCCCGTAAAATGATTCGTATGAAAAGCCATGATCCACTTTAATAAAGGTTCCATATCCACTTCTGCTACGGCTATTAACTACCTCGGTGACAACACCATTACCAGCAGCATAAACATTGGTTCCTCTGGGAGCCGTAAAATCAATCCCATTATGAGCTCTCCTGATCCTGAGTATCGGATGCATCCTGCTGGAGCTGAAATAAGAAGCAATCCGTGTTAATTCATCAGTGGCAATTGGTTGGATGGAAGGAATCGAGGCCCACATGTTCTCATCCCTTATCGCCATATCAAACAATTCATCATGTGATTTCGACTGAACAACAAGCTTATTCATGATCACATCTAATCTTTCTGCAACGTTTGCTACAACCTCCGAATTTTCATATCCTTCCAAATCTGCATATCGGTAAACTCCACCAAAACCTGCATCACGAACCGACTTAGGAATAGGTTCAGCTTCAAAAATCACACGGTAAAGATTATCGTCACGTGTCTCTATTTCACTGAGAACCTTTGATGCCCTCTCCATCTTATTACCCAACAATTCGTATTGAGTTAGTAAGAACTGATTTTCCCGTTTGAGCATACGCTCTTTCGGCAGATCAACAAAAATGGAAACCAGAAGCAACAATCCAGAGCCAATAAAAAGGCTTGATATCAAATAAGCAAACCCCAGAACCAACTTCTGCCTGAAGGATCTTTGAATCCGATCAAAGGATAATGATTCGGGATTAAACCGATATTTGGATCTTGCCATGAAACTCTATAAATAAAATACCACCAATGTATTTATGTGTTCGCAAAATTATGGAAATAATCTAACTTTGCAAGAGTTTTAACCAGCACAAATTAAAAGAATTCATAACAATGACTTCCAAACTTATACGTGAGAAATTTCAGCAGTTTTTTGCATCCAAGATACATGAAATAGTTCCCTCAGCTCCTATGGTTGTTAAAGACGACCCCGCACTGATGTTTACAAATGCTGGAATGAACCAGTTTAAAGACATCTTTCTGGGTAATAAGAAACCAAAATCTTCCAGAGTTGCTAACTCTCAAAAGTGTTTAAGAGTATCAGGAAAACATAATGATTTGGAAGAAGTCGGACATGACACCTACCATCATACTATGTTTGAGATGCTTGGAAACTGGTCGTTTGGCGATTATTTTAAAGAAGAGGCTATTGACTGGGCTTGGGAATTCCTGACAGAATGGATGGAGATCAGCCCCGACCGCTTGTATGCAACAGTTTTTGAGGGAGATAAGAATGATAAGCAGGATAAGGATATGGAAGCCTACAAGTTTTGGTTGAAACATCTTGACAAGGCGCAGATTCTTAATGGATCCAAAAAGGATAACTTCTGGGAAATGGGAGAATCAGGTCCCTGTGGTCCTTGCTCTGAGATACACGTTGACCTGCGCGATGATGCTGAACGACAACTGTTTCCAGGCACATCCCTGGTTAACAAAGATCATCCTCTGGTAATTGAAATATGGAATCTGGTATTTATTCAGTTTAACCGGAAAGCCAACGGCAATCTGGAATCTCTTCCCCAGAAGCATGTTGATACCGGTATGGGTTTTGAAAGATTATGTATGATTTCACAAAACAAGAAATCAAATTATGATACCGATATTTTCCAGCCACTATTACAGCAGATCAGCTCTCTGGCAGAAGTTGATTATGGGAAAAATGAAGATAAGGATATCGCTATGAGGGTAGTTGCTGATCACCTCAGAGCAGTAGCTTTTGCAATAACTGATGGTCAGCTTCCATCAAATACCGGTGCTGGATATGTTATCAGACGAATTTTACGTCGTGCCGTTCGTTATGGCTATACTTTCCTTAACTTCAGGGAACCCTTTATGGCTCAGGTCATTCCCGCCCTGATAGGTGTAATGGGTGATAGCTTCCCTGAGTTAAAAAAGCAATCAATTCTTATTTCTAAAGTTATTACAGAAGAAGAGACCTCTTTTCTGAGAACCCTGGAAACCGGCATCGTGCGATTAAATCAGGTGATTACTGAACATGAGGGCATGGACTCAAAAGTAGTACACGGAAAACAAGCCTTTGAGCTTTTTGACACTTATGGTTTCCCCCTTGATCTGACTCAACTTATTCTGTCTGAGAAAGGACTAACGGTTAACATTCGTGAGTTTCATGAAGAAATGACAAAACAGAAGACCAGATCCCGATCAGCAGCCGAACAGGTATTATCTGATTGGATAATACTAAGAGAGGATGACAAAGAAGAGTTTATCGGCTACGATCATTTATCTGCCAAAGTTCGTATTACTCGTTACCGACAGGTAAGCAGCAAAAAGAAATCATTCTTTCAACTGGTTTTTAATATCACACCATTCTACGCCGAAAGTGGCGGACAGGTTGGAGATCAGGGATATATTAAACATGGAGATGAAAAAATAAGTATCCGGGATACGCAGAATGAAAATAATGTAATCATCCATTTATCTGATAAATTACCTTCAGACCCCATGAATGATTTTGATGCGGTGGTCAATAAATCTCTAAGGGAAGATATAATGAGAAATCATACGACGACTCACCTCCTCCACCACGTTATGAAAACAATTCTGGGAAATCATATCGAGCAAAAAGGCTCTTTGGTGAAGTCAGACCACTTTCGTTTTGATTTCTCTCATTTTGAGAAACTTGATAAGGAAACCATTTCAGGAATTGAAACGAAAGTAAACCAGCTGATCAGAGAAAATATCCAATTGAAAGAAAAGAAAGCCATCCCAATGGATGAAGCTCAGAGGATGGGGGCCACAGCTCTTTTCGGTGAGAAATATGGCGATCTTGTAAGAGTTATTCAATTTGGTGATTCAATAGAATTATGCGGTGGAACTCATGTAAGCGGAACCGGAGAAATCGGTTTCTTCAAGATCATATCTGAAGGCTCAATAGCGGCCGGTATCAGACGAATCGAAGCATTCACAGGAATACATTCAGAACAGTTCGTTAACAAACAACTCAGCACGCTAGATGAGATACAAGCCCTGTTCAAAAACAGTAGCAGTCTGGCTGACTCTGTACAGATCCTGATTGAAGAAAATGGGAAGCTGAACAAAGAAATTGAGCTTATTGAGAGAGGCAAGGTAAAAGAACTAAAGACTAATCTGCTCAGTCAAGTCCAAATAGTTAATAATATCCAGGTTATCAAGTCTCTGGTTCAACTCCA
This sequence comes from Bacteroidota bacterium, assembly GCA_034658635.1. Classification (GTDB taxonomy): domain Bacteria; phylum Bacteroidota; class Bacteroidia; order Bacteroidales; family UBA12481; genus JABHCC01. Next base: position 7,076 of record JAYEFL010000382.1, read on the forward strand.
GGATGCAGGCAGCATTAAAGATTTGCTTTTCCAGATCAGAGGAGAGCAAAAGAATATGGTTGCCATAATTGGTGCACTTATCAATGGGAAACCAAATCTCAGCATAATGATCACAGATGACCTGATTAGTAAGGATGCATTGAATGCTGGAAAAACTATTCGAGAAGCTGCAAGATTAATGCAAGGCGGCGGCGGTGGACAGCCATTCTTTGCCACTGCTGGCGGCAAAAACCCTGATGGCCTTGATAATGCTATGGATGAAGCTTTTAACTTAATTTTCAAAACCTAATAATTGAGCAAATTTTCCCGCATATTTGATTTGCTGGATGTTTATCCTGACCAGAACC
>JAYEFL010000383.1:0-7407 GCA_034658635.1 Bacteroidota bacterium
AAAAAGGGAATGAGGACTAATACGCCGGGTAGGTCTCTAGCCTAGGAAGCCGGTAAGTTCACCTCATTCCTTTTCAATTTACAGCATTTTAAAATAACATTGCTAATCTAAAGGAAAGCCGGGACCCGGTAGAAGTTGAAGCGCTATTTCGGAAGTGCGCTTTTGCGAGGTTGAAGCGCTATTTCGGAAGTGCGCTTTTGCGAGGTTGAAGCGCTTTTTCGGAAGTGCGCTTTTGCGAGGTTGAAGCGCTATTTCGGAAGTGCGCTTTTGCGAGCTTACCGCGAAGTTTCGGAAGAAAACCCAGAAAACTTTCTCTACTCTTTTTGTTTCCTGGTTTATTTCTCGTAATTTTGTTGCAAAAGAACTGTTCCAATGGATGATAAGCTTAAAAATATTCTAACGCTGGTTTACGAATTGTACAATAAGTTCGGAATCAAAAGCATTACCATGGATGATGTTGCCCGTGAACTAGGCATAAGCAAAAAGACTCTTTATCAGCACGTTAAAGACAAAGCTGATCTGGTTGAAAAAGCCATGATGCAAAATACTTTGAAGTATCGGACAAACATCAAGGCTATTGTGAAGAAGAATACGAATGCAATTGTTGAACTTCTGGAGGTGAATGCCTACATGAACGAAATGATGCAGGAACGTAACCCTAGCCTGCAGTATGATCTGAAAAAGTATTATCCGGATATTCATAACCGTCTCATGAAAGATACACGACAAAGGATGTATGAATCTATCCGTGGCAACCTCCTTAAGGGTCAAAAAGAAGGAATCTACCGAGAAGAAATGGATATTGAAATTATTTGTAAGCTTCATTTGTCAAGAATGGAGTATAAGTATTCTTCTGTCTCCTTTACTCCAGAGGAATTGCATTCTCCGGCTGTTCTCAGAGAAATCTTTTTGTATCACCTTCATGGAATAACAAACGAAAAAGGCGTACAGCTGCTTAACGAAAAGCTGAAAACGAATAACGAATAACGAGTAACGAGTAACGAATAACGAATAACGAAAGACAAAAATATCAATGCTGAATAAAACAATCACCTTACTTCTCTTGCTGGCACTGGGATTCGGCCAGGGAGGCTTTTCTCAGGTACAGAAGTATACTCTAAAGGAAGCCCAGGATTATGCAATTAAACATAATTATCAGGCAAAAAATGCCATCATTGATGTAGCTATTGCGGCCCGTACTGTTAAAGAAAATCTGGCAACAGGCTTTCCGCAGGCCAGTGCAAACATCGGGTACAACAACTTTATCAACCTGGCTACACAGTTGATTCCGGCCGAATTCTTTGGTGGAGAACCTGGTACATATATGGAAGTTCAGTTTGGTACCAAACACAATGCTTCAATTGATGCCCAGCTTACTCAGCTGATATTCAGCGGGTCGTATTTTGTCGGACTGAAAGCAGCAAAGACATTTGAGAGTTTGTCAAGATTGCAACTCGAGCAGGTTGAGCAGGACGTTAAGCAGGCAATTGCAAATGCTTACTACCTGGTGCTGGTTTCTCAGGAAAACAAAAAGCTCATGGAAGAAACTGTAACAACCATGGAGAAATTGGTTTCTGATACCCGGGCGATGTATAAGCAAGGCTTTATGCAGGATACAGATGTTGACAAATTGGAATTAGTGGTTCTGGATCTCAAAACAGCTCTTGCAAATGCTGATAATCAGATCAAAAACGCCAGCTACCTTCTGAAGTTTAACATGGGATTAGCAGTTAATGACGAAATCAAACTCAATGATAATCTTGATGCCTTATTAATGTCCATTAATCCGAAAATGAGCATGCAAAAAGGCTTTCAACTCGAAGAACATTTGAGTTTCAGAATGATACAAACCCAGGAAACAATTTCAGAATTGCAAGTCAGTCTGGCCAAAACAGCATTTATGCCTACCGTTAGCGGGTTTTTAAGTCAGTCTGAAAGTGCACAACGGAATACTTTCAATTTCTTCAATTTTGACGAAAGATGGTTTCCAACAACTCTGGGTGGAGTGAAGGTTAGTATTCCAATCTTCAGCTCAGGAAACAGGATGCACAAATTGAAAAAATCTCAACTGGAGCTCGAAAAATCCAGAAACACCAAACTTCAGGTCAGCGAAAGTCTGATAATGGGAGCCGTGTCTGCAAAAAGCAATTTTGACGTGGCAGTTGAATCATTTGAAAACAAGCTTAAAAGCTATGACCTGGCAAAGAAAATTTACAACAAGGAGCAAATCCGATACAAAAACGGACTAGCATCCAGCACAGATCTTAACCAAAGCTACAACACCCTGCTAGAATCACAAGGAACCTATCTGGGCGCAATAATGGATATGATGAACAAAAAACTAGAACTAGACAAAGCATACAATACCCTGTAAGGGATCCAGACAGTAAGAGCTGAAAATCTTCAGCCCCAACGAGAAACAACAGAAAAAACTCGAGACAATGAAAAAAATAGCAATCCTGGTAATCACCTTAGCACTCCTCGCAGCCTGTACTCCACAGGAAAAAACCGCCGAAGAACTCTCTGTGGAAATATCTAAAACCAAGGCAAAAGTAAACGACCTTAATGCCAAACTTGTAGACATGGAAGCACAACTAGCTGTGTTACAGGAAGAAACCCCAGAAATGGGATTGAAGGTCAACGTGGAGTTCCTGGAAACCCAAACATTCGCCAGCTATATAAAAACCAGTGCTACCGTAGAGGCAGTGAATGCCGCGATGGTTAGCCCTGAAATGAATGGTAAAATCCTGAAAATCCATGTAAAAGAAGGACAAAAGGTTAGGCGCAGACAATTACTTGTAACACTTGATGCTGATATTCTTAAAAGGGGATTGGCGGAGATGGACAAAGGACTGGAACTGACTAAAACTCTTTTCGACAAACAGAAAGATTTATATGATCAGGGTGTTGGCTCAGAAATGCAGTTTCTGGAAGTCAAAAACCGATATGAATCAATGCAAAAATCCAGGGAGACACTGAGCTCGCAGATAAATATGGCTAAAATACATGCCCCCTTTAGCGGCTATATTGAAACAATATTCCAAAAAGTAGGAGAACTCGCGACTCCTGGCCGACAAGTTGTTCAGCTGATAAATCTTGAAAACTTGTACATCAATACGGAACTGTCTGAATCCTATTTGAGCTCTGTGCAAACTGGTGATACCACATGGGTTACCTTCCCAAATATTCCGGAAATGGAAAAAATTGCCACGATAACTCAAACCGGCAAAATGATTAACCTGAACAGTAGAACTTTCAGTATTCGTGTGGATATGCATAACGAAGGAGAGTTGCTGAAACCAAATATGCTGGCCCAACTAAAAATTCGCGATTATTTGAATCATGAAGCATTGCTTGTTCCAACTATTCTTGTCCGTCAAGATCCGAAGGGAAGTTTCATCTATCTTGTTCGTCAGCACGATGGTGATTCATTTGCTGTTAAAACCTATGTGAAAACAGGACGATCAGATGGAACACGATCACTGATTACATCAGGATTGGAAGCTGGTGATATAATTATCACAAATGGCTACAACCTGGTGAAGGATGGAAATAAGGTGGAAATAATCAATTAACTAAAAATTCCTGAAAAAGAATTCATTGTGGCAAACAAAGAGAATAAAGAAAACGTCAGGGAGTTTAAATTAACCACTCTTGCGTTAAAAAATAAAAACACAGTTTATCTGGGACTGTTTATTTTGCTGGTATTTGGGATTATTTCCTATGTTACCATGCCTAAAGAGCTGTTTCCTGAAATAAATATTCCAACGGTATTTGTGCAAACTGTTTATCCGGGCAATTCTCCTGAGGATATTGAAAACCTGATCTCTCGTCCTCTTGAAAACGAGATTCAAACTGTTAAAGGAATCAGTCATCTCAAATCCAATTCCATGCAAGACTTCTCTATGATCTTCGTGGAATTCCAGACAAATGTCAATATTAAAGAGGCACTGGTGGAGGTTAAGGATGCCATAGATAAGGCCAAATCAGAATTACCCGGCGATCTGCTGTCAGATCCCGTTGCTACCGTTTTTGATATGTCGCAGATGCCTGTTCTGTATGTCAACCTTTCTGGCGATTATTCACTAATACAGCTGAAGGATTATGCTGAATACCTGCAAGAAGAATTTGAGCGAATTACTGAGATTTCCAAGGTAGATATCAGTGGTGTGGATGAACGACAAATTCTGGTTGAAATTGATCTGCACAAGATGGAAGCTCTGGGTTTAAGTTTCCAGGCCATAGAGAATGTTGTGAAAATGGAAAACATCACTATGGCTGGTGGAGAATTGAAGATGGGCAAAACCCTTCGTTCGGTGAGAACTATAGGGGAATTTAAGTCTATTGAAGAAATCCGGAATATCATCCTTAAGCAGGATCCGACACAAATCGTTTACCTGAAAGATGTTGCTACGGTCATTGATGGCTTTGAAGATAAAAAGACCTACGCACGACTAAATGGTGAGCCGGTTGTTACTCTGGCCATTGTTAAAAAAAGTGGAGAAAACCTGATCACAGCAACTGAATATATACATGAGGTACTGACCGCCGCACAGCAGGATGGCAGTATTCCCTCAGAGATGGAGGTTGTGTACACTTTTGATCAGTCAAAAAGCACTAAAGAGCAACTTAGTAATCTTGAAAACTCCATTATCCTTGGGGTTCTTCTGGTGATCACCGTACTATTCTTCTTCCTGGGTCTGCGTAATGCAATTCTTGTTGGCCTGGCTATCCCATTATCCATCTTTATCACCTTTGTAATTCTGAATCTCCAGAATGCTCAGGTTAATATGATTGTTTTGTTTTCCCTGATTCTTGCATTAGGAATGTTGGTGGATAATGGGATTGTTGTGGTTGAAAATATCACACGTTTCAGAGACAAGGGCTTTTCACTGTTTGAGGCCGCAAAGAGAGGAGTTGGCGAAATTGCAGTGCCTATTATCACTTCAACCCTAACAACTCTTGCCGCATTTTTCCCTCTGATGTTCTGGGGTGGCATGATGGGTGAATTCATGAAATACATGCCTATTACGCTTATGGTAGTGCTGACCTCATCACTGTTTGTGGGCCTGATCATTATTCCCGTAATGACAAATACTTTTGAACGTGTTTCAAAAAACACCATGAATAAATCCAGTCGTAAGTACTACATCATAGGAGGAGCTTTTGTGATTTTTGCTGCTGTCTTCTATGTTATGGATACATATGTGCTTGCCAACATGCTTGCATTAGTTGCTATTCTGATGATTTCTCATCAGTTATTCATGAAAAAAGTATCGCTATGGTTCCAGGAGGCCTTCCTCGCCTGGATGGAAGAAAAATATCTTCGATTTATCCGGTTCAGCCTTCGTGGCAAGCATCCACACGTGTTCCTGCTAGGAATGTTTTTATTGTTCTTTGTTACACTGGGATTCTTCATGTCAAGAGACAGCGAGGTTCTGTTATTTCCTAAGAATGAGCCTGGTACCATAAATGTTATAGCCAGCTTACCCTTAGGAACGGATATTGAAGTTTCTGATTCCGTATCAAAAATCATTGAACAAAAAGTTGTTGAAGTTCTTGATGATAAAATGTATATGGTTGAATCAATTCTTACAACAGTAGGATCAGGAGTAAAGGGATTGGAGGAGATATCTACCGGAGAAACACCACATCGGTTTATGGTTCAGATAAATTTTGTGGATTTCGTTCGTCGTAATGGTATCAGCACTGCAGATCTTATGAAAGATTTTGGAGATGCCTTTATAGACCAATATCCAGGTATTTCCTTTATCTTAGAAAGTGATGCCCATGGTGGTCCACCTACCGGTCCGCCTGTCAATATTGAAATTGCCGGTAAAGATTTTGACCAGTTGCTGTTGATTGCTGATTCTATAATCGGCAAAATTAACGATTCTCCCATTCAGGGAATTGAGGGTTTGAAAACCGATATTATTCTGGGAAAACCTGAGTTGCTGGTAGAAATTGATCGCGATAAAGCTCAGCGGTACGGCTTATCTACCCTGACTATTGCCTCCACTATCCGGACAGCATTATTTGGAAAAGAGATTTCTGGTTTCAAGATAGGTGAAGACGAATATCCTATTAATATCCGCCTTGCGGAAGAATACCGGACAGATCTCAGCAGTCTGATGAATCAAAAAATCAGTTTCTTCAATCAGGCAACCGGGATGCTGGCCCAGGTACCAATTTCAGCTGTGGCAAGTTTCACCTATGGCACCACTTACGGATCGGTCAACCGGATTGATATGCAGCGTGTTGTTACAGTTTACTCCGGGATTCTCCAGGGGGCCAATTCGGCAAAAATTAATCAACAGCTCAAACAATTATTGAAAAGTTATAATCTGCCAGAAGGATACACTGTCAAATTTACCGGACAGCAGGAAGAGACCGAGAACACTTCCATATTTATGCTCCAGGCTCTGTTGCTGATAGTTTCTCTTATGACCATTATTCTGGTAACTCAATTCAATTCCTTCATCAAGCCTGTAATCATCATCGCCAGCGTTTTCTTCAGTATCATTGGGGTATTGGGTGGCCTGGCCACATTCAAGATGGATTTTGTAGTAATGATGACAGGGATCGGGATAATTTCTCTGTCAGGAATTGTAGTAAACAATGCCATTGTAATGGTGGATTATATTGGATTACTCAAACGACAAAAACGAGTAGATCTTGGATTAGGAGTCAAGGATCTTCTTCCCCCGGATGTAGCGATGGAGTGTATTGTTCAGGCAGGAAAGACCAGATTACGTCCGGTTCTGCTAACAGCGATAACAACAATTCTGGGTTTATCTCCGATGGCAATGGGACTCAATATTGATTTTGCCGGACTATTCACAGAGCTGAAACCACATATATACTTTGGTGGAGATAATGCTCTGTATTGGGGACCTCTGGCCACAACAGTAATATTTGGACTGGCATTTGCAACCATCGTAACCCTTATTATTGTGCCAGCCATGTACTCGATTGCTTCACGTGCACGGGCTAAGAGGGTTAGGAAGAGATTGGCATAGGCTTAAGTGGTACTCGATCAGGTGCCCTTTGTTACTGCGGTGGTACTCGATCGGGTCCCCGCGTCCGCGGGGATGACACCGTGGGAAGTTCCGGCAGTGGTGGGTGGGGATGCCCTTTCGAGGATCTAATGGTATTCGTTTAGGTGCCGTTGCCTTGCACCGGAGTAGGAGTCAGGGCACGGTGTCATCCTCGCGAAAGCGAGGATCTGGTGGAGGTTCTTGCGCTATGACATTTTGTTGCTGCGGCGGTACTCGATCGGATCCCCGCGTCCGCGGGGATGACACCGTGGGAAGTTCCGGCAGTGGTGGGTGGGGATGCCCTTTCGAGGATCTAATGGTATTCGTTTAGGTGCCGTTGCCTTGCACCGGAGTAGGAGTCAGGGCACGG
>JAYEFL010000384.1:0-1619 GCA_034658635.1 Bacteroidota bacterium
ACCGAAGAAGATAAAAATAGGCTGCAGGAAAAATTTGATACAATTTTCACCCAGCAAACCGATTTCCAACTTCTTAATCTTGCCCTGCAACCTAATTTTATCTTCTTCGGTTGGAGCGTTTTTATAATCTTTTAACTCATCGTAGAATTCCCATACCTGGCTGCGAACGTCATCAAGGATTTCTTGCTTTACAGTGCTTGGCACAATAAGCTTTGCCAAGGTTCGCTCTGCATGAATCCAGCACAGGGCATGCTTGAATATGTTAAACTGACCAGCGTCATCACTGACAATCACCAGTCCTTTGGGAATATGCGACAGCACACTGGCGTAAAGAGCGCCTTCTGTTGCAATTTTTATATGACGGGCTTTTTTTAGGCCAATGCTCTTAAGGTATGCTTCCCAATGTTCCTTATCAGTAAATTCTTTGCTTAGATCGTTCTTCAGAAGAGCCATTGGTGATTGGGGCAAACCAGCGTCAATCATATATTCAAATGCATCATCATTAAGAATATAATCAGATTTGCCGGCACGAAGAAGTTCAAGAAAATTGATTCTGCTTTTGCTGTTCGTGCTGGCAAACCATGCAAAAAACTCGTTGCCTATGTGGGTGCAGTAGCCGTTCTTGCCATTATGACGTGCGCCGGTATCATCTACATTGATATGTGATGCAGAATTTAAACCTGCAAGCAGGATATCATCTTTTTCAGTATGAAACTTTTCTTTGTCTGCACTGAGAATTCTGTTTATCTGGCAAGCTGAAATATCTATATCCCATTCCTTCAACTGTTCCAGGATAAGAGGTTGCGTGACATGACATTGATGGTGTTGATAGAGAATGAAACTTCTCAAAATATGGTCAAAATGCCCCTCAACCTTAGCTGGCAATTTACCTGCAACAACTTTACCTTCTGGAGTTTCCCACTGTTCAAGTAAATAACGGATGTTAAAAGCAGCTATCTGTAAGCCTTGGACAGTGTATGGCTTTAACCCCTTAAAAACAGAACCTGTTGGTATAGATTTTGGTGCGATACGTTCCTCTTTATGAATTTTCAGGTCGGCTGTTTTCTTTCGTTTTTTTGGATTGGTTTTATCAGATGAAGAGTTTTTATCGGTATCCTTTGTCAGCTTACTTGGTTTAATTTTCGGTTTAGGTTTCTGATTTTTGAGACGGGCAATTTCATCCCTGAGAATCTGGTTTTGTTCTTTAAGGGTAAGAATGGCTGCGTTTTGCTCTTCGGCAAGTTCCAATAGCAAGACGGTGCTTTGACTTTCCCGGTCTTTTTCCGGGATATATTTTTTGATTTGATCTAATGTTTTTTTCATGCTTAACATGATACAAGATCAATTCCCGGAACGCACGGATTATTTCTTTAATTCTTTACCACCAGTTTTGGAGAAGTTACCTTATCTATAATCGTTTACAGGGAAAAAATACCCAGATCGCTCTTTCCGGCTTTTATAATATCATAGATCAACTCACCTGGGATTACGATGTCCACAAAACAGATTTAGAGGGAACCTACGAACTGACAGGTTTTGAAGCAGAGGTGGTTTACTCCAAAGAGTCATTCACGATTGGCGCAAATTACTCTTTTATTGAGCTGCTGGATTGGGAGACA
>JAYEFL010000385.1:0-7389 GCA_034658635.1 Bacteroidota bacterium
AAGTAGGGTGATGGAACCGAATAACTGAATAACCGAATAACCGAATAACCGAATAACCGAATAACCGAATAACCGAATAACCGAATAACCGAATAACCGAATAACCGAATCATGAAAATATTAAAATCGATTATCATTTTAACAGCCTTGACATTGTCTGTAGCTATGCCTCAAGCAAATGCACAGAAAAAGAAAGGTAAGAAAGCAGATAAGGAAGAAAAAGCCAAGGATCCATTGGCTGATGTTTCTCTGAGTTCATTTAAGTTCAGAGGGATAGGACCAGCTCTTACTTCAGGCAGGATATCTGATCTGGCAGTGAATCCTGATAACATTAGTGAGTTCTACGTTGCTGCTGCAGCTGGTGGAGTTTGGAAAACTACTAATAGCGGACTTACTTTCGACCCCGTTTTTGATAACGAGGGATCATATTCTATCGGATGTGTGACCATCGATCCCAATAATTCAAATGTAGTATGGGTTGGAACCGGCGAAAACAACAACCAGCGAAGTGTATCCTATGGAGATGGAGTGTATAAGTCTGTCGATGGAGGAAAATCCTGGAAAAATATGGGATTGAAAGAATCTGAGCACATAGGAATGATTATCGTAGATCCAAGATGTTCAGAAACTATATATGTTGCTGCTTATGGTCCGGTTTGGAGCGCTGGTGGTGATCGTGGAGTTTACAAATCTACAGATAGTGGAGAATCCTGGAAGAAAGTGCTGGAAATCAGTGAGCACACCGGAGTCAATGAAGTCCATTTCGATCCCCGTGATCCAGATGTAATCTATGCGACCGCACATCAAAGAAGAAGAAGACAATGGACCTATTTGGGGGGTGGACCGGAATCAGGCATATACAAATCTACGGATGCTGGAAGCAACTGGAAGAAAATAAACAAAGGACTACCAGGAGGAGATAAGGGTAGGATAGGGATGGATATTTCACCAGCCGATCCTGAAATTATTTATGCCTGTGTTGAAGGTCCGGGTGGGGGCTTCTACAAAAGTACTAACCGGGGAGCATCCTGGAATAAGATGAGCAGTACTACCACAAGTGGAAATTATTATCAGGAAGTGATTGCAGATCCGGTGGATCCTGATAGGGTTTTTATTATGAACACCTATACTCTTGTCTCGGTAGATGGTGGGAAAACTTTCACTAATCGCGGTGAAGCTAGTAAGCATATTGATAATCACTGCTTATGGATTAATCCTGACAATCCGATGCACCACCGTGAAGGATCCGATGGAGGTCTGTATGAGACCTATGATAATGGCAAAACATGGCGGTATTTCACTAATCTGCCTGTAACTCAATTCTATAAGGTTGGTGTCGATAATGACTATCCATTTTACAATGTAATGGGTGGAACCCAGGATAATTACAGTATGGTAGGGCCATCTCAAACCCTGAGTGCTCACGGAATTGTATCTGCCGACTGGCCTGTAACTGTCACTGGTGATGGTTTTGAGTCTGTTGCTGATCCAAAAGATCCGAATATCATTTACGCACAATCACAACATGGAAATTTGGTGAGATTTGATAAAAAGAGTGGGGAGTCACGAATGATTCAACCTGCCGAGCTGATGAATGAGAAAGCATATAACTGGAACTGGGACTCTCCTGTTTTGGTTAGTCCTCATGATAATAAAACTCTCTACTTTGCTTCTAATAAAGTTTTTAAGACAAGTGATCGTGGAGATTCATGGACAGTGATTAGTGGTGATCTTGATCAGAATATTGACCGGAATCTTCTGCCAATTATGGGTAAGGTTTGGCCAATGGATGCTGTCTCTAAGAATGGATCAACTTCTCGTTATGGTGCTGTTGTGTCACTGGATGAGTCGAGAATAAAGGCTGGATTAGTCTATGCAGGTACTGATGATGGTCAAATCAGTGTTACTGAAGATGATGGTAAAAACTGGCGCCAGGTTAATAGTTTTGATGGAGTGCCTGAGAATACTTATGTATATGACCTGATTGCCGGTAAGCATGATGTTAATGTAGTTTTTGCAGCTTTCAACAATCATAAGAGTGGTGATTTTACACCTTATGTTTACAAGAGTGTGGATAAAGGCAGTACCTGGACCAACATAAGTTCTGATTTGCCGGAGGGTGCAATTTATGCACTTGAGCAAGACCATGTGAATTCTCAGATTCTTTTTGCTGGTACTGAATATGGAGTTTATGTTACACTGAACGGAGGAGAAGCCTGGAAAAGGCTGAAGGCTGGTTTACCAACTATCAATGTTCGCGATATGGCTATCCAGGAAAGAGAAAATGATCTGGTGCTGGCAACTTTTGGTCGAGGTTTATATATCCTCGACAACTATTCTGCTCTCAGAGAATTAACGCCAGAGTTGCCAGGAAAAGATGCACATATTTTTGCCATAAAGGAGACCAGAATGTTTAATAGATGGAGACCGCTTGGTGGACTCGGAAGTCGTCAGAAAGGTTTTCAGGGCGAAGATTATTTCAGCGCTCCAAACCCGGAGTATGGAGTAGTTATTAAGTACTGGGTAAAGGAGGGGGTGACTACACTAAAGGCAGAAAGGCAAAAGGCAGAAAAGAAGAAGTTTAAGGATGGAGAAGTGTTTGGGTATCCTACTCTTGAACAATGGAAGGCGGAAAAGGATGAGCTTCCTTCATACTTGATCTTTACCATCACGGATGAAAATGGTGAGTTTGTACGAGAGTTGCGAACTGGTCTGAAGAAAGGACTTAATAAGATAACCTGGGATATGCAGTATCCATCCACCTTTTCGGTGAGTGCAAGAGATGCATCCGAAACTAAGGGCTTGTCATCATCTGGAATAGAGGTTGTTCCAGGTACATACAAAGTGAGTATGGCTAAAAATGAAAAAGGCGTCTTAACTGAGTTAGTAGGATTTGTGGAGTTTGAGATCAAACCGCTGAACAATATCACCCTGCCAGCCAAAGATCGAAATGAACTGCTTGCTTTCAAAAAGAAAGCCATTGAATTAAGTGGTGTCATTGGAGCTGTTTCAGGGTCTCTTCTGGAAATGCAAACTAAAATTGCTCCGTGGAAAGCAGCTACCAAAGTTTTCAGAGGACAAGAAGCAGCTGATTTGTTTGCTGAAGTAAGAGACTTGGAAGATAAGCTTAAAGAGATTCAGGTTATGCTCAGCGGAGATCGCGATTTGAGAAGTTTGGATATGGATGCAGATGTTGGTCTTCGTTCAAGAGCTGGAACAGCCCTCTATGGCTTGTATGGCAACTTCTCTGAGATACCCGGCAGTGCCAGGCAGCAATATAAGATTGCCAGTGAATTATTTACCCCGATTTATAACAAAACCAAGGCATTAATAAAAGATTTTGAAGCCATGGATGAGAAGATGGGAGATGTTGGTGCGCCGTTGACACCGGGTAGGCTTCCAGATTGGAAATAACATCTGTAGGGGCCGATTCGCGAATCGGCCCTTACAATGAATTCGCGAATCGGCCCTTACAATGAATTCGCGAATCGGCCCCTACGGTTACCGTTTTTTTGCCGGCGCCACATGCGTCGGATGCCCGTAAAAGACCTCGGCAGCCTCCATTATGGTTTCCGAAACTGTCGGGTGGGGATGAATGCTCAATGCAATGTCACTTACCCGGGCTGCCATTTCAATGCCTAATACGGCTTCTGAAATAAGGTCGCCAGCATTCTTGCCAATAATTCCGGCCCCGAGTATTCGTTCGGTGTCTTCTTCTACAATCAACTTAGTTAATCCAACAGGATCGCCGTTGGCTATAGCTCGACCTGAGGCTGCCCAAGGGAATTTAACCGCGCGGTATTTTATGCCTTGTTCATGACATTCTTTTTCCGATAAACCTGCAACTGCAATCTCAGGGGAGGTGTAAACAACGGCCGGAATGGCGCGTGCATCAAACGCAGCTTTTTGTCCGGCAATCACTTCTGCAGCAATTCTACCTTGATAACTGGCTTTGTGTGCCAGAAGTGCCCCTCCTGAAATATCACCGATAGCGAAAATGTGGCTTATATTTGTCCTGCTTTGTTCGTCTATCCGGATGAATCCTTTTTCATCCAATTCAACACCAGCATTATCCAGACCAACTCCGGATGAATTCGGACGCATACCAATTGATAGCAGTATGGCATCAAAATCTTCTTCAAATGAACTGCCATCAGGCTTGTCGAAAGTGACTTTTACTTTAGTTTTAAGTTCCTTGATCTGCGACACTTTGGTATTGAAATACATGTTCTCAAACAAGTTCTTGTTTTGACGCATGAAAATGGAAACAAGTTCTTCATCCATTGTAGGCATTACTGATGGGGTAGCCTCCACCAGGGTAACTTTGGAGCCCAGACCTTTATAGATTGTTGCAGATTCCATACCAATATAACCGCCACCAATCACCAGCAGGCTTCTAGGAATGGATCTGAGATCGAGAGCGATCTCGGCATTCATTATCCGGTCTGTATATTCCTCAATAAATGGAAGTTTGATCGGTAATGCGCCGGTAGCAATAATGGCATGTTTAAAACTTACATTTTCAGTTTTGCCATCGGCTAAACTAATGTCCACATTGTATTGATCGGAGAACTTTGCCCAACCCCGTATGTAATCTATCTTACGGGCTTTGGTTAATTGTCCTAGTCCGCCAGTAAGCTTTTGAATAACTGATTCTTTCCAGGCTTTGACTTTCTTACGGTCGATTTTGGGTTCTTCAAAGCTTAGTCCCCATTCATGAGCCTTCTGGGCTTCTTCTTTAACTTTGGCCAGGTGTAATAAGGCCTTGGTGGGGATACACCCCCGATAAAGGCAAACTCCACCGGGATTAGCCTGTGGATCAATCAATGCGGTATTTAGTCCCAGGTCAGCTGCCATAAATGCGGCCCGGTAGCCACCAGGACCAGCACCTATTACCACAACATCGTATGTTTTATTGTTATCCATAATAATCTTCTTCCTTTATAACCACAAACTGAATGGTTGTTCCATAACTTTGCATATCCAACCCATAAAGCGAGCTCCATCAGCACCATCTATCAAACGATGATCGTAGCTCAGAGAAAGTGGCATCAACAGGCGGGCTTCAAATTTTTCATCTCTGTATACCTGCTCCATGATGGCTTTGGATACTCCCAGAATAGCCACCTGATGGGGATACACAATCGGAGTAAAGGCTGTTCCACCGATTCCTCCGAGATTGGAAATGGTAAAATTACCCCCATGCATTTCTTCAGCAGTTAGTTTTTTATTTCGGGCTTTTTCAGCCAGTTGGCCGATCTCAATGGATAATTCGGTCAGACTTTTCTTATCAGCATCCCTTACAATCGGAACAAGCAATCCTTGTGGAGTATCCACAGCAACTCCTATGTTGACAAAATCTTTATAGATAACCTGCTTATTCTTCATATCTACGCTGGCATTGAATTTTGGGAATTGCCTCAGTGCTAAAGCAGATACCTTGAGAAGAATGGCAGTCATAGTCAGTTTTCCACCGACTTTGTCAACCTGAGTCTTGCTCATTTGTCTGAATTTCTCAAGCTCAGTAATATCTGCTTTGTTAAACTGTACAACTTGCGGAATTGTTTGCCAGCTGTTAAGTGTACTTTCTGCTGTTATCTGACGAATCCGACTCATCGGCTCGTTATTGATAGTACCCCATTGTGAGAAATCAGGAACCTCAGCATAAGCAGTCTGCAGATTGGATTGGGTTGAGCCTCCCTGTATTACTGCTTTTGTATGAGCCTTGACGTCATCGTCTGAGATTCTTCCATCTTTTCCACTTCCTTTCACTCTGTTTATATCTACGCCAAGCTCACGGGCGAAACGACGAACAGAGGGGGAGGCTGGAACGAGGATGGAGGCTTTCGGTGCAACTTCTACCGGGTCCCGGATTCCCGACTCCTTCGGGACAGGCAAGTCAGGGATGACAACTGGAGACTTTTTCTCCTCTGCTTCCTCTGATTCTTCGACCTCCAGTACCATGATCACTTGTCCAACTCGTATTTCGTCTCCTGCGTTTACCTTAATGTCGATAATCTTTCCTCCAAATGAGGAAGGGATATCAGTAGTAGCTTTGTCGGTTTCAACTTCAATGATTGATTGATCTTCTTCAATGACATCGCCAACAGATACGAGCACACTGGCCAGGTAGCCAGTGACTACATTATCTGCGATTTCGGGTAATATTATATCTTTTTTCATCTCTCTTTTTTGGCTTAAATAGTAGCGGGATCGGCTTTGTCAGGATTGATTTTTAACTTTTTCCTGGCATTTATTAATACTGATTTGTCGAGTTTTCCTGTATCAACCAGATTCACCAGGGTGGTCCAGGCAATGTGCTTTGCATCTACTTCGAAATGATCTCTGAGTGATTCTCTTCCTTCGCTCAAACCAAATCCATCTGTTCCAAGAACTGCAAATTCCCCGGGAAAATATTTTGCTATTGATAATGGAAGTGCTTTCACATAGTCTGTTGCGGCAATATAGAGTCCGGGATTGTCTCCTACCAGAAACCTCAGATGAGATGTCTTTTTCTTATCCGGGTTCAGGTTATTATATCTATCGATCTCGCGAACATCATCATACAGAGCTTTATAACTGGTAACACTCCAGATATGAGCACCAATACCGAATTCTTTTTCCAGCATATCTGCGGCAAGGATCACTTGATTCAGTATTGAGCCACTGCCCATGAGATTTACATTGTATTGATTATCATCGTGATACCTGTACTGATACATGCCTTTAAGAACGTGTTCTTTAGTACATGGAGGTTTGGCTGGCATGTGGTATTTCTCGTTCATTACTGTGATGTAATAGAGTACATCCTTGCCCTCTGCATACATTTCCCGAATACCCTCTTCAACGATAATTGATAATTCAAAAGCAAAAGCAGGATCATATGCTCTGATAGAAGGGTAGGTCATGGCTAACAAGTGACTGTTACCATCCTGGTGTTGCAAGCCTTCACCGGCCAGGGTTGTACGACCCGAGGTTCCTCCGATCATAAATCCTTTGGCTCTGGCATCAGCGGCTGCCCATATCAAATCACCAATACGCTGGAAACCGAACATGGAGTAGAAAATGAAGAACGGAATGTTATTGACACCATGCGTTGAATGTGATGTTCCTGCAGCAATGAAAGATGACATCGAGCCGGCTTCATTAATTCCTTCTTCGAGGATGGCCCCATTTTTAGCTTCTTTATAATACATCAGGCTGTCGCGATCAACAGGCTCATAGAGCTGCCCCTGATGTGAATAAATTCCGACTTGACGGAATAAAGCATCCATACCAAATGTTCGGGATTCATCCGGAACAATCGGAACAATCAGTTTACCTACATTTTTATCTTTCAATAGCTTAGAAAGGATCTGCACCATCACCATGGTAGTTGCAACATCCTTA
>JAYEFL010000386.1:0-1610 GCA_034658635.1 Bacteroidota bacterium
GGCGGCGCAGGTGGTGAGCGCTGGTTTTTTAGCGATCTATGGAAATACGAAGAGGCGCCGAACGAATAAGGTTAGATTGTGAGAGCGGAGCGAACCACAATCTGAACCGTTTGTTGGACAAGCCTGGCGTGGCAGTATAGAAAATATCTTTTTTGGAGGTTGAGCTGATTTAAGAAGAGGTGTTGGTTGAAGGTTGCTGGTTGAAATTCATACCGGTTCTATCACTTTGATTTTGAATAAAAGTGCTTTTTGTAAGGAAAATAAGCGAAACTTTTGCGTACATATCCATTGCCGATTATAATCGGGAATTTTCAATAATGTCGCTATGTCGATTAAATATTACATCAGAAAAAAACCTCCTTTGATCACGTGGAAAGAACCGCCTGTTGCCCTCTGGCCGCTGGTATCATTGTGCGGATGATACTCATTTTTGCACCACAACATTTGCAGGTAATTTTTGCTCTTTGTTTCAGCTTTTTGAACATCATGCGGGGATCAAATCGAAGAATGAGTTGTAACAACTTGATGACCTTCTTGCTGCATGGGTGCAGAAATCCATAGCACCTCGTTTTACGAAAACCTTTGGGGAGCACGTGGTGCATCAACAACCAGAGGAAATGCTCCCCTGTAACGGTTCGGGTCTGATATTTTTTCGTCTTGGAACAGATATACCTGAAGGTGACCATCCCGTTGTCGCATTGCAGGATATCTTTTTCCTGGATGACGCCTTTGTAAAGGTATTTCCCGAGATAAATTAATGCCTTATCGCCATTTCCGACGTTTTTGCAATCAACAACCCATTTATTCGGGCAATCTTTGGGTACTTGCAGATTATTTTTCACAAGTTCTTTGAGTAATTTTGCTCTGAAGACCTTCGCCAATGCCTTATGGCTGAATATATACTTTCCGGATTTGACTCGCCACAATCCGGTTTTCATATTGATGCTCGCCGCAGGCATCACAACGTGTATATGGGGATGATAATCGAGGCTTCTTGAATGGGTATGGAGTATCGTTGTAAAACCAGCCGTTCCCCGCAGCTGCCGATCATTACGTGTAAAAATCTTCAGGATTTCCTGTATACATTGGAACATCAGGGAATAGACCAATTTTTGATTCATCCAGGCAAGTTTACGCAGCTGTTTTGGCAAGGTAAAGGTGAGCAGGTAATACTCGGCTGGAAGCTGCTTGTTCAGCTGATTTTCAATCCATTGCCACCCTTCATGATTCTGGCAATGAGGACAACTTCTGTGGCCGCATGAGTGTGGAATAACCATCAGCTTGCCACAGTTATCATTGGTACACCGGGCCAGCATATGCGGGCCGTGCTCTTTTCTACAGCGTTTCATAACCCATAGCGCTTTTCTGTAAGATGGCAGGATAGCCGCCTTGTATCGATCAAAAAACCGGCCTTCAAACTTATTTATTATTGAGGAGAGCAGAATCATTTTATCCCTCCCCATTTGAGCGTAAAGCGGTCTATCAGCGCATTTATTTTCTGGCAGGAGTTGGTATGGGTTTTCAGGGTGAGATGAGTATATTTGACGGTTGTCAGCAGGCTGACATGGCCAAGGATCTTTTGTAATTCAATAAGATCAACTCCAGCCGCC
>JAYEFL010000387.1:0-1605 GCA_034658635.1 Bacteroidota bacterium
TTATCTAAAGTGAGGAAATTATGAAAGAACAAGATTATAAAACCGCAATCACAGTACAATCGGCCAGCAATTTATCAGGCGTTGTGCACTCATTCAGTGAAATTTTAACTAGGATAACAAAAGAGGCGCAAGAGCAGGGAAAAAGTACTGACTGGATAAACCAGCATCCTATCTGCATACTGTTTGCAGAGCAAATTCAACATCTAGCCACCGGCAAAATCAGATACATTACAGCGTATGAAATATGCGAGGATCGGGCAAGCCCATAAACTGAGAAAATAGGGGAAAATTATGAAAAAAGAAGATGCGATAAAGGGTATGACTCTTAACGAAATAATTGTTGAAACTCAAGACCTGGCTGATTCCCTGGGCCAATACAGTCAAAAAATTACAATGCCAAGGAATCCTGGCGGAACCAATGAGGAAGAGAACTCCATGACCATTACTTTTAAAATTGGCGGTTACCTGGCCGCATCCCTGGAAACTCAAATGGCGTACACGGATAAACAGAAAAGTTCTATTGCCCAGGGATTTGGAGTTATCCAGGTATATGTAAGAGCCTTGTGGGGAGGGCATTATTACAGAAATGAGCCCATCGAGGACACTGTAGCAAATATCCATATAGTTGACAGACGGACGGAGTGTATGGGCGGATCGTACTCTCCTGATAGCTTTGAGAATGCGGCGAAAACTATACAGTGCCTGCTAGACAATCCCAAAGATGAGCCCCTAATATAACAAAAGAGAAAAACTATGACAGACAATGAGAAAAAAGCAATTCAACTATCGGAAAACCCCGAGGAACTACGCCAGAGATTATTTAGTGCAAAGGCTTGCTTGAATAGGGCCACACAACTGCATTTTGCTCCCTGGAAATTCGATTTCCACGGAAAATGTCTGCTGGGCCTTGGTGGGAGTGGAGCAATATTGCAATGGAAAACAAGGCGATGCCCTGAAAAACCGATAAGCTATGAAAATCAACAGACAAATAATGGAACAGTAATATTTAAGGAGGTCCAAAGATGATTGAAATAACTATTGAATGCGTTGGAAAAGATCATCTAAAACAAGAGACCGGAAATTTATTTGATATTATCCACGAAACTGTTCTTGATATCAAAGAGGCCCAAGAATTTCTCATTGACCGATATGGACAATTACCAAAAGGACTAAATAAAGTATTTGTGGATGATAAAGACGGAAATTCAAAAGTTGTGGGATTTACATATTCTTTCTGGAATAAAGATATATCACACAACGGTAAATCTTGGTTTCAGACAGATTGGATTACAGCGGCTTATATTGAAAAGACACCAATAGATATATTGTCGAAAAACCTTTGTCATGCCAACTAGCTTAAATAATAACAAATGCTGAAAAAACTCACGGATCAATGAAGG
The DNA here is from genome assembly GCA_034658635.1 of Bacteroidota bacterium. Lineage (GTDB taxonomy): Bacteria > Bacteroidota > Bacteroidia > Bacteroidales > UBA12481 > JABHCC01. The sequence continues at coordinate 1,401 of JAYEFL010000387.1, forward strand.
ATTACATTAAGCTCACGTACGGAAAAACCGCAATGGAGTTTATAAAAAATTTAATATAGGGAGAAAAATTATGGCCAGAACAGAAAAAAACCCCATATACATTCTAACTGAAGGTGACACTCAGTATGTAGCAGTCTGCGAATTTGGCAGGAGGTTGACAAATGCAGAACTAAAACAAGTTAGAGATCATGCCTATTGTAATTTT
>JAYEFL010000388.1:0-7325 GCA_034658635.1 Bacteroidota bacterium
GCGCTTCAACCTCTACCGGGTCCCGGCTTTCGCCGGGATGACAGTTGGGAACTGTGGCGTTTTTGGAAATACTTGATTGCATTTTTCCATTTGATGGTGGTTAATGCATATATATTAACGGGAGAAGTAATAATTCTAAAACATCAGTTTATGAAGCGGCATTCTTATTTTATTTACATTTTGACAACAAACAAAAACACCACTATTTATGTTGGTGTTACCAACAATTTATTACGCAGGATGGAGGAGCATGAGAAGGGACTTTCTGGATGTTTCACTAGGCAATACAATGTAAAAAAGCTGGTTTACTACGAACATTTTAGTAGTATCACTCAGGCGATTAAGCGCGAAAAACAATTAAAAAATTGGAAACGATCTTGGAAAAATGAGCTTATAACTTCAAGTAATAAAGACTGGAAAGACTTATTTCCCAGTCTCATTAAATCCACAAAAGTACCCCATCGAGGTAGCAGCGTAAACCCGCAAAAGCACCCTTCCGAAAAAACACCAAAAGCATAAAAAAGCATTGTCATCCCGGCGAATGCCGGGATCGGGTGGAGCAGTTGTGGAGAATCGTTAATGTGCCCCTTAGAAGTCCAGGTGCACCTTCGCCAGAGCACTTTTTAGTGGCAGTAGTGCAACTTTGCAAAAGCACCCTTCCGAAAAAGCGCAGCAACCTCGCAAAAGCGCACTTCCGAAATAGCGCTTCAACCTCTACCGGGTCCCGGCTTTCGCCGGGATGACAATGTGGGAGGTTCTGGTGTTGTTGGGGTTTGGTGTTCTTTCCTAAACTACCTTCGAAAAAGATCCTTTTCTGGTACTTTTCTGGCGTTAATTTTCCAAATCAGATCCGCCATTGGGGCGATGAAAAATTGATTACCACCCGGGTAGGTGGCGTAACTTAATTTATAGCCTACCAGTATGGCTAATTTTATGCTATGGTTATATATGTAGTAGCCTTTGTGCTCAAGAGCCCAATAATCGATACCTGCTCCGATGGAGTAAAAGTCCAGGTCGGCTGAAAAATTGTGGTTTCGTACTATGTTGCCATCCAGATCGAAACCGACATACCATATTAGTTTGTTGCTAAAGGCAGCAGTATGAGGATAAGCGACAGGCTGTTCGAGAAAGGGTATTGAGTCGCCCGAGGTTTTTATAGCAAACTCTGCTCCAATTTTTGCTGTTATCAGCATTTCCGGACCAATTTTTCTGGTAAAGAGTCCTTCATTGCCTATGCTGAACAAGAAGGGATAGGTGATCGTATCAGGGATGTTTTTAAACCAATCAGTTTCACCCATGGCCCTGAGTAACAGAGTGGGCATGCTGTAGCGATGTTGACTTGAGATCATCCAAAGGTCATCAACATACCATCTTTTCTTCAAACTGAAATTAGGAGCAAGGGCCAAAGAAAGAATGGCTTGGGTTGAAAACTCTAATGTTTCAGTAAGACCCACCTGCAGAGGGTGAAGGATGCCGAATTCCGCTTGTCCCTTTGGTACTGTGCGGGCTGTTCCAATTGTCCAGATTGTTCTCTGGGAGAAGAGGGATGGGGAGAGGGAGAGGGAGAGGAGGAGGATTGCCTGGAGGAGGAGGGTTTTTTTCGTCATTCGTTTTTCGTTATTCGTCTTTCGTCATTTGTCTTTCGTCTTTCGGAAGAGTTTTCAGAGCACAGTTTTCAGAGCTCAGATAAGGTAAAAGTAATAACTGTTATGGAAACATGAGTCACCGAGTCACTGAGTCACCGAGTCCCAAATCTTCTTTGGTTGTTATTTTCAAATTTCCTTCCTGGCCTTTTATTAGGTGAATTTTGTGGCCGGCTGCTTCTATAACGCTTGCATCGTCGGTAAAAGTATTCTGATATTGCTGATTATAAGCTTCTTTCAAGTCTTTTGCCTGAAAAACCTGCGGGGTTTGAATTAGCCTGACAGAATTCCGGTCTACTATGTGGTTGCTGTCTTTTGTTTCTACCCTAACTGATTCTGTTGGGGGGATGGCAGGAATTGCATTTCCAAATTCTTCTGCATCCTGATAAATTCTTCGGATAGTATCCGGATGGATAAAAGGACGTACCCCATCGTGAACTCCGATTAATCCCTTATCGGGAGCCGCGCTTAATCCATTTTTTACCGACTCAAAACGAGTCAGACCTCCTGCGACTTTTTGATAATTTAATGAGAATGAATGCTCATCACATAGCTCATCCCAATATGCATACTGATCTTCAGGTAAAACCAGGATCATTCGGATATCAGGATCAAACTCAACAAAAGCCTCCATGGTTTGCATTAGCACAGGCTTTCCATCAAGTAGTAGGAACTGCTTGGGTATATCGGATTTCATCCGGGTACCCCTTCCGCCTGCTACTATTATTATTGTTTGAGTCATTTTGTCGTGTACGTACCCCCCTTGTATTTACAACTTGAAACTGAGCTCTTCCGAAAGACGAATAACGGAAGACGAATGACGAATGACGAAAGACGAATGACGAAAACCTACTTAAGAAACTTCTTAAGCTCCACATGCAGAGTTTCTCCCCTCAGATTCTTCGCCAATATCTTTCCATCTTTTCCGATCAATAAATTTGCTGGAATAGAACGCACGCCGTAGGCTTTTGATACTGCATTGCTCCAGCCCTTGAGATCAGAAACCTGAGTCCATGTCAGTCCATCGTCTTCGATTGCTTTGAGCCAGTCTTCCTTTTTGTTGTCAAGAGATACTCCGAGAACAGTGAACCCTTTGGCTTTGAACTTGTTATAGGCATCTACCACGTTGGGGTTTTCACGACGACAAGGACCACACCATGCTGCCCAGAAGTCTATAAGTACTACCTGTCCGCGGAAATCAGACAGAGACACAGGCTTATCATCGGGATCGTTTTGGGTGAAATCCGGAGCAATTACTCCAACAGCAGTTATCTTCTTGACTTGCAGTGTCTCATTAAGTTTCGTAACATAAGTGGATTTTGACAGCTTTGGATCCAGAATAGCAATTAAGGCGGCCAGTTCTTCAGGATCATCAATTCTGCTGGCTTTAGTAGTTAGCAGATAGGCGGCAACAATACTTTCGTTATTGTCTTTGATGAATTGCATCTGACCAGCTGCCTGGTTAGCAAGAGCCGCATCCAATACCGGCTTCAATTTGGTCTTCAGAGCCTCGTCTTTGGCATTCCAGGCCACAATATATTCAGCTGCTTCTTCTTCTAAAGTTGCAGTTAATTTTACACTCAGATCCTGATAGTTTTGGAAAACTTTTTGATCATTACCTCCCTTAACCTCTATGGTTTCAAGAACTTCGCGGTTATTGCTGGTGGTTTTTGCAGCCTTGACAGTAAAGACTTCATTTTCCATAAATAATTGAACATTTCCCCGAACTCCTTCAACTGATAAATAATATAATCCTGGTTCAGTGATTTTACCTTTCATGGTGAATTTGCCATTTGAAAGTCCTGTAGCAAATTTACTTCCACCACGCATTTGCAGTGTGACTTTTACATCTTCAACGCCGTCAATGTCTCCTTTAAGAGTGAATCCCTGACTAAAGGCATCCATGCTTATTACCATCATTGCAGCAAAAACGAATGTGAGTAATTTCTTCATTTTAAATTTGTTTGTGTTTGGGCGACTAAAATAGATATTTTTATTCTTTCTCCAAGGTCCAGGTTTCTTCCATTTCCCAGTTTGCCTTCAAATCGAGTTCTTTACCATAATATAAAACTCGTTCAGGCTGTATTCCCAGTAAATATCGTCCCGGATCCCAACGGCCATTATTATTTTGATCAAAAATAAGTTTGAACTTGTACTTTCCGGGCTTCAACAGAGCAAATATCACTGGTCCCGACTGATCCAGTTGGCGCTCTTCAATTATTTTATCTTTTCCTTTTAGTAATTGCAGAATCACAGGCTGATGTACTTCCTCCATTTCCAGTATGATAGAGCCGTATTTATCTTCAGTGCTTACTTTAAAACTGATCTTAGTTGTGTCATTTGTTAGTCCAGCATAAGTGGTGAAGGCCCCGGGGAGGAGGGTTAAGGAATAAGTGGAGTCGGGGAGGAAGATCGTGGGGAGGTGGTAGGATAATGGGGAGGGAGGGGGAAAGTCTTTAGTTACTTTTTCGTCTTTCGTTATTCGTCTTTCGTCATTCGTCATTCGTTTTTCGTCATTCGTTTTTCGTTCTTCGTCGAAGGTCACTGATTGCATTGAGACAGGTAGCAAACGAACATCGAACATTCCCAGGGTGTCTGGTGTTAGTTTGAACTCCATTGGGAATCTTAGGGTGTCCTGGGTTCTTGTTAGTTCTATTTTGCTGGTGTCTAATTTTTCCCAGGGCTCGCTGAATGTTATTCTGGCTGCTTTTCCTAGTTCTTTTGTGCGGTCAAAATTTGTTTCTATTTTGAAGGGATTGGTCTTTTTTTCGCCCTTTTTGGGAATCGGGTTTCTGAAACTGAATGTTACTGTGTCGCTGAAGGGGATTGGCTGCTCAATCGAGTCGAATCCGGTGTATTGGAAGTTGAAGATCAGGGTGTCGCGCCTGGCCAGAGTTGTGTCAGTTAGCCAGATGTCGATTGAGTCCAGAGTTGGAGAGTAGGATAGGAAATAGGACTTGGGATTCGGGACTGGGGACTTCCCGATAAATCGGGACAGGCTAGGACTGGGCACTCGGGGAGTTGGGAATAAGTTTATTGTTAAAGAATCTAATGGTTGGTTGAATATTACTTCTATTTTGTTTGCTTTTGGGCGGGCCGTGGAGCTTATGAATTGTCGTTTTATTATTTCTGTGAAAGTGTAGAGTTCTATGTTTTTTGGGTAGTATTCGTATTTGGGCTTGCTTGCTTTTACTTTCAGACTGTCAGCCACAGGTAAACTATCAGCTGCCTGGATCGAGTCAGTCAGTGGTATCGAGTCAATCAGGGCTATTAATTCAGTTGGGGGTATTGAGTTACTCAGAAGTAGAGAATCAGCCAGGAGTACTGAATCAGCCAGCAATACTGAGTCGGATAATTGAAGTGAGTCTGCTGGTGCCAGTGAATCTGGTAATTGTAAAGTGTCTGCGGCCAGGGCTTTTTCTATCATGCGAACCCCTGGTGTAATTAATGTATCAAGGAAGCCGATTTCTTCTTTTAGCTGATCAAACAGGAAATTGCTGTTTGCATCTTTCAGGGTGAAAACTTTGTAAGCGCCTCCTGCCAGGTTTCTCAGGCTGAATTTCCCTTCTTTATCCGTGAGGGAGAGGTAAATGGGCAAATCGGTAAGAGGCAAGCTGTCCTGATCATCCTGATAAAGCATCACAGCTGCTCCTTCTAAAGGCTTATTATCAAATGCCGAGCGCACAATGCCCGACATCTCCAGAGAGTCGAGTTTATCGCCTGTGCTAAATACGTACATAAAATTCTCAAAAACATTGCCCTCGTTCAAGTCGGCCACCGCATCTCCAAAATTCAATGCGTATGTTCTGTCAGGTAATAGCTCTGAATTAAATTTGATAATAATGCTTTTGCCTTTGAGCTTGATTTCTGGCATTTCATCCATCACCGGTGAAATAACCAGTTTCTGATTTAATCCCTGCAGGGTTTTAAGATATTCATCGAAGGTGATCTCCACCTCAATAGCGGTAAAGTTGGTGCTGTAATTTTCAGGAATACTTTTAACAACAAGCGGAGGAGTTTCGTCTTTTGGTCCGCCAGTCAGGGATTTTGTGCCGGGATTTGCACAGGAGAACATGAAAAGAAGAGAAATGCTCGCAGCTGCAAAGTGATTTATCGTCATTCGTCTTTCGTCTTTCGTCATTCGTCTTTTGGGTAAATTTAGCACAAATCTCATAGTCTGCTGGTTATTTGGGTTGAATTCCTTTATTTTGCAGTTGTATTAAAGGTATATACGATGACAAACGAGCAGCAAGAACAAGCACCTTATAGAAAAACCCTGTACGATAAGATCCTGGAAAGTCAGGTAGAGACAGATGAGGATGTTAAGGTGGATAATACAGACACGACTGAAAACACTGATAATCCTGAAGCGCAGGAAAATTCATCAGTGGAGGAACCTGCTGTTCACGAGCCCGATTACAGTTGGGCTGAGGTTGATGATGAGCCGGATGTTCCGGTTAAAAAATCGCACAAAAAAAAGAAATCCAAAGAATCCAAAGAACAATCTGGTAAGAATAACAGACAAAAGCGTATTAATATTATGTTCATTGTTCTGTTTACTATTCTGTTTGGGGTAATTGCCTACCTGATTTATGTGCTCAGCACTGAACGGGTTGAAGCAGAGGAGATGAAGGTGACTCTTGAAATGCAGAAAGAGAATCTAACTGTTGAATTGAATGATCTGTATGCTGCTTATGATACTTTGCAGACAAACAACGATAGTATGAATATCCTGATACAGGACCGACAGGACCAGATACGTAACCTGTTGGCTGTAAGGGCATCCAATGCGAAAAAGATTCAAATCTATGGAAAGCAGCTGAAATCATTACGTGGGGTACTGAAGTCATATATTTATCAGGTTGACTCACTGAACCAGGCCAATCTCCGTCTTCAGGCAGAGAACAGGGCATCACGTGATCAGATTAAGCAAGCCACAAATGCCAACAAGCAACTCGAAAGTGATATTAAGTCACTGGAAGGACAGGTAGAAAAGGCTTCTGTGGTAAAGGCGCTGTTTGTTCAGGCAGAACCTATTGATAACAACGGTAATATTGCCCGTAAAATCAAACGCACCGAGAAAATCAGGGTAAACTTTGCCCTGGCAGAAAATGCTATTGCCAGGCGCGGGCTGAAACAGATCTATGTGCGAATTGCTAACCCCAATGAGCGCATCATGATTAAAAATGCGGCCAACGTATTTACATATCAGAAAGAATCCATACCGTACTCAGCTATGCGGGAGATTGAATATGAGGGTACTGAAATAGATATCAGCATTTATTATGACGCAGGTGAGGGCGAGATTGTGTCGGGTACATATTATGTGGATTTGTATATGGATGAGGAGCTGATTGGTACTACTTCGTTTTCGCTGAAATAAGTATCGAAAACCCCACTACAGCACAAAACGCCAGCACCCAGGGAGGTTCCCGCCTTCGCGGGAATGACACCGTGCCCTGACTTAAGCTTCGAAGCCTTGGGTTGGCGCTTTTTTGAAGTTGCAGTGATACCAGAAAGAACACCAACCCCAACAACGCCAGCACCCAGGGAGATTCCCGCCTTCGCGGGAATGACACCGTGCCCTGACTTAAGCTTCGAAGCCTTGGGTTGGCGCTTTTTTGAAGTTGCAGTGATACCAGAAAGAACACCAACCCCAACAACGCCAGCACCCAGGGAGAT
>JAYEFL010000389.1:0-57585 GCA_034658635.1 Bacteroidota bacterium
GCCGGGATGGATATGGGGATTGTTAACCCCGGCCTTTTGGAGGTATATGACGAGGTTGACCCTGATTTACTCCGCTTAGCCGAAGATCTGGTTCTTAACAAACGAAGAGATGCAACGGAAAGGCTTTTGGCTTATGCTGACCAGGTGAAGGAAAAGCAATCCGGACCAATAGACGAGGCTGAATGGAGAAAACTTCCTGTCAGAGAACGCTTAAGTCATGCTCTTGTTAAAGGGATTACTGAATTTATTGAGGCTGATGCAGAAGAGGCCAGACAGGAGATGCCCATGGCACTGGATGTTATTGAGGGACCTCTGATGGACGGAATGAATATTGTTGGAGATTTATTTGGCTCGGGTAAAATGTTTTTACCCCAGGTGGTTAAGTCAGCCCGGGTAATGAAAAAAGCTGTTGGCTATCTGAATCCCTTCATTGAGGCAGAAAAGAAAGCAAATCATCAATCCTCCTCATCCGGGAAAATATTGATGGCTACAGTAAAGGGTGATGTACATGATATCGGAAAAAGTATCGTTGGTGTTATTCTTGCTTGTAACAACTATGAGATTAAGGATCTGGGTGTAATGATTCCGGCCAACAAGATTATTGAGGAGGCCGTAAATTGGGGGGCAGATATAATTGGCCTTAGCGGTCTGATCACTCCTTCTCTTGAGGAGATGACCCATGTAGTTTCTGAAATGGAGAAAGCTGGTCTTCAAATCCCGGTGCTTATCGGCGGAGCCACAACTTCAAAACAACATACAGCTATCAAAATTGCACCTGCATTTTCAGGTACTGTGGTTCATGTTAAAGATGCTTCAAAATCGACTCCTGTAGTCAGATCGCTGCTTTCTACTGAAAAGGCAGATGGATTTATCAGGAAAATAAATGCTGAATATGGAAAGCTTAGAGAAAAGTACGCCAATCAGAAGGCTTCACAGAGCTTTATCACAATTGCTGAGGCCCGTAAAAATAAGCTGGATCTGGATTGGGATAATTATGATGTTCTGGGGCCGGCAAAACCTGGTATTCACGTAATCAAAGAGCAAAACCTTGATGAGTTGATTCCGTTCATTGACTGGACTTTTTATTTATTTTCCTGGGATATTAAGGGAAAATATCCGGCTGTATTGCAAGATCCTGTAAAAGGAGCTGAGGCCCGCAAAGTAATTGATGAGGCTTTGATGATGTTGGATTGGCTGGTAAAAGATGGACGTCTTAAAGCCAGAGGAGTATTTGGTCTTTTGCCTGCATATTCCCGTGAGGATGACATTGTAGTATTGGATGATACCTCTAATATAGAAATAGCCCGGTTTTATCATTTGCGTAATCAGGAAAAAAAGCAGGAAGGGATTCCCAATCTTTGCCTTTCCGATTTTATTCATCCTGCTCATCCTGATAAGACAGACTATATTGGGGTTTTTGCAGTAACGGCCGGACTTGGAGTTGAAGGAATTGTATCTGAATTTGAACAGAAACAAGATGATTATAAGGCTATTCAGGTGAAGATTCTGGCAGATCGACTTGCAGAAGCTTTTGCTGAAATGATTCATTCTAAAGTCAGAGCAGATTATTGGGGATATTCACCGGACGAGAATCTACCAATAGAAACCATCTTACGTGAAGAATACCAGGGTACTCGTCCTGCTTCCGGATATCCTGCTTGTCCGGATCATCAGGAAAAAGAAAGTATTTTCAAGCTTTTGAGGGCTGATAAGCTTGGAATGGGACTTACTGAAAACCTGGCTATGACCCCTGGAGCTACTGTAGCCGGATTATATTTCAGTCACCCCGAAAGCAAATATTTCAATGTTGGTAAAATTTCTGAAGACCAGTTTTATGATTATTGCAAACGTCGCTCTTGCTCGCCTCAGGATGCTGCAAAGTTTCTCACAAATAACTTAGGTTTCAATTTATGAAAGTTACTGATCACATAGCAGCCGCAAATTCAACTTTGGTGTCATTTGAAATTCTGCCGCCAACAAAAGGCTCAAGTATTCAAACTATTTTTGATGCTCTTGATCCTTTAATGGAATTTAACCCTCCATATATAAATATAACTTATCATCGGCCTGAGGTTGTTTTCAAAGAAAGACAAGATGGATTGCTGGAGCCTCGTGTAGTGCGAAAAAGACCGGGTACAGTGGCAATCTCAGCCGCATTACAAAACAAATATCAGATTGATGTTGTGCCTCACCTGATCTGTGGAGGATTCTCGAAAGAGGATACTGAAGATGCTTTGATTGACTTGAACTATTTGGGTATTCATAATGTATTGATAGTCAGGGGAGATGCAGATGTGGTGACTGGGCGGTTTTCAGCAAAGAAAGATGGATATCAGTATGCTATTGATCTACTTAAACAGGTGATTGCTATGAATAAAGGGGAGTATTTGGATGATGAAATTCAAAACCCTGTACCAAGCTCATTTTCTGCAGGAGTTGCAGGATACCCTGAAAAGCATACCGAGTCTCCCAACATGGAAGCAGACCTTCGGCATTTGAAAGAAAAAATTGATGCAGGAGCTGAATATATTGTGACACAAATGTTTTTTGATAACCAGAAATTCTTCGATTTTGAGAAGGCTTGCCGCAATATTGGAATAATGGTTCCCATCATTCCTGGTATTAAGCCTCTTTCAATTAAGAAACACCTTAATCTTCTTCCTCAGTCTTTTAAAGTTGATATTCCTTCTGCACTGGCAAGGGAGGTGGAAGTCTGCACAGATAATAAGCAGGTAAGAGAACTTGGTATTGAATGGACGATTCAGCAATCTAAAGAGTTATTAAAAGCTGGCGTACCTGGAATTCATTATTTTACTATGGGAAGGTCAGATAATATTCGAAAAATAGTGGAGTCTGTTTTTTGATCTTTCTTTTTGAATAGAGTACCTTTAGTCCGCTTATGACACCTAAGGAAGTCGATCTGTTTATACCTTGCTTTATTGATCAGTTGTATCCTGAAACCGGAGAGAATGTGGTACGGATTCTGGAGAAGCTGGGAATCAAAGTCTTTTACAATCCTGAGCAAACTTGTTGTGGTCAGCCGGCTTTTAATGCCGGTCATTGGGATCCTGCCCGTGAACTTGCAATTAAGTTTATACATGATTTTAACGGAAACCGGCCTGTTGTAAGTCCATCTGGTTCGTGTACAGGTTTTGCTCGTAATTATTATCCTGAACTCCTGAAGAATACGATCTATATGAATAATTTCAGGAAGCTGAAACCACAGCTTCTTGAGCTGACAGACTTTCTTGTGAACCATTTGGGAGTAAAAGATCTGGGAGCCAAATTTGAGGCAAAGGTCACATATCACGATTCTTGTTCAGCTTTGCGCGAGTACGGGATAAGGGATGAGCCGCGTGAATTGCTGAAACATGTCAAAGGGCTTGAACTCATTGAAATGGTTGATAGCGACGTTTGTTGTGGATTTGGCGGTACATTTTCCGTTAAACATGAACCCATTTCTACTGCTATGGCAGAACAAAAAGTTCAACATGCAATAGAAACAGGTGCAGAATATATTCTTAGTACAGAAGCATCATGCCTTATGCATCTGGATAGCTACATCAAGCAGCATAAGCTGCCGATTAAATGTCTGCATATTGCAGATGTATTAGTGAATTTTGATCAGGGAAGACTAATTTTTTAAGATAATGAACATTATGAAAAGAAAAGGTTTATTTATTCCGTTAACAATAATCTTGGTATTATTTGCAGTCTATATGTTGGGCCCGACCATGCCTAAACCCGAAATGAGTAATGACTTGCCTGCCGGGATAACTAATGCTGCTCAGGCAGAGGAGCTGATATTGGCCGGAGAAGCCGGAATCACTAATATCCGACCAGGGAACCAATCAATTCTTGTGTGGAGTGATGATAGCCTGAAAACAAAAACAGAGTATTGTCTTCTATACTTGCATGGCTTTTCGGCTTCACCTGTTGAAGGAAATCCGGTTCATGTAAATTTTGGCAAAGTGCTGGGAATGAATGTTTACGTTCCACGACTAGCGGAACACGGACTAATAACTGAAGACGCGTTGTTGGATATGACACCTGACAATCTTTGGGAATCGTCTAAAGATGCTCTTGTTATTGCAAAAGCTCTCGGAGATAAAGTAATTGTTATGGGAACTTCTACGGGAGGAACACTGGCTCTTGCATTAGCTGCAAGATTTCCTGATATGGTAGACGGACTTATAATGTTCTCACCAAATGTTAAGATTTACGACAAAACTGCCAGTCTGTTGGGAAAACCATGGGGCTTGCAAATTGCCCGGGCCGTTATGGGTGGAGACTACAGAGTGCTTGAGCCAGACGAAGAAACAGATCCATTCTGGTATAATAAGTATCGCGTTGAATCATTGGTATATCTACAGCAATTACTTGATGCAACCATGAGTGCAAAAGAGTTTGCCAAAGTGACTCAGCCAGTATTTGTAGGCTATTATTACAAAGATGAAGAACATCAGGATAATACAGTTTCAACTAAAGCTATTGAATGGATGTATGAAAACCTGGGAACCTCACCTGAGATGAAACAAATTCAAGCATTCCCAGAAGCCGGCGCCCATGTCATCTGCAACAACCTGACCTCAGAAAACTGGATGGACGTACTTTACGCCTCAATAGAATTCGCAAAAGAAAAACTGAAGATTGAGTAAAGACACACGGCCGTGTGTCTCAACAAGACGACAAACGAATGACGAATGACGATTGAAAATACCATGATGAAATTAAATAAGCTACTACTCCTAACCCTCCTAATCCCGTTACTATTCTCCTGCGAGCAAAAGTTAAGCAAATATGAGGATGCTGTATTTGTAGAGCAGGTTCCCCGTGATTGGGAAGATCCGTCAGTTTTCAATATTAACAGGGAGGCTCCAAGAGCAAGTTTCTATTCCTATGCCTCAGAAAAATCTGCTCTGGTTGATAACTACTTAGGATCTGAGTTTTACCATTCTCTGAATGGAAAATGGTTATTTAATTGGGTACCCGTTCCTGATGATCGCCCTTTCTATTTTTTCAAGGACGATTATGACACGCGGAATTGGGACCATATTGACGTGCCATCAAACTGGGAGACACAAGGGTACGGTGTTCCGATTTATGTTAATGTTAAGTATCCCCATGAAAACAATCCGCCTTTTATCGCACATGATAATAATCCGGTTGGATCCTATAAAAGAGACTTCAGAATTCCTGCTTTGTGGAACGACAGGGAAATATTTCTCCATTTCGGAGCCGTAAGTTCTGCCTTTTATCTGTGGATAAACGAGGAAATGGTTGGCTATTCACAAGGAGGCAAAACTCCGGCTGAATTTAATATTACCTCCTATTTAAAACCTGGTAAGAATACAGTTTCAGTAGAAGTATATCGATGGTGTGATGGTAGTTATCTTGAAGATCAGGATTTCTGGAGACTAAGTGGTATTACCAGAGATGTATATCTATTTGCTACCGGTAAAGTTCATATTCGTGATGTTTTTGTCAAATCTGATTTAACTGATGATTACCAGGATGGAGTGTTTGAAGCAAATATTGAACTTAGGAATTATGACACGCCTGACTCCAGCTACCAGGTGAAGTTAACTCTTTACGATAAGCAAGAGGTTCTTTTCATGCATGAGAAAACTCTTGTAGTTACAGAAAATGAGCATGAAATCTTCTTTGTTGATACGATACAAGGAGTCAAAACATGGTCGGCAGAACGTCCTTACCTGTACACGGTACTGATTGCTTTGAAAAATGATAATGGAAGAGTTATCGAGGCACTTAGTCAGAAAGTTGGCTTCAGGAAGATTGAAATAAAAAACAAACAGTTGCTGGTAAATGGTGCAGCTGTATATCTTAAAGGAGTTAACCTCCATGAGCATCATGATGTAAAAGGGCATGTTATCGATGAAGAAACAATGCGCCTGGATATTCTCACTATGAAGTCAAATAATATCAATTCTGTGCGAACTTCACATTATCCACAGCCTAGGAGATGGTATGAGTTGTGCGATATATTTGGTTTGTATCTGATCGATGAATCAAATATTGAGTCACATGGAATAGGATATAATAAAGATATAACTCTGGCTGATCAGCCAGAATGGGCTGCTGCTCATCTGGATCGTGCCATGAGGGTTGTTGAAAGAGATAAAAATCACCCCTCTGTGATTATCTGGTCACTTGGAAATGAAGCCGGTGACGGACACAATATGCTTGCAAATTATAATTGGATGAAGAAGCGAGATCCCAGCCGGCCTGTTCAGTACGAAAGAGCTGAAAAGTTAACCAACGCGCCTCAAAGACATACAGATATATGGTGTCCTATGTATGCCTCTATTGGATATATGGAAAGATATGCGCTGAATTCTGAGAATGATCGCCCCTTGATTCAATGCGAATATGCTCATGCTATGGGTAACTCAGTAGGTAATCTTCAGGATTATTGGGATGTAATTGAGAAATACCCAATTCTTCAGGGGGCTTTTATATGGGATTGGGTTGATCAGGGTTTGCTTACAAAGAATGATGCTGGTGAAGAGTTTTGGGCTTATGGCGGTGATTTCGGACCCAAGGGTACTCCAAGCGATGGTAATTTTTGTGCCAATGGATTGGTTTTTCCTGATAGAACTCCACATCCTTCTCTGACTGAGGTTAAGAAAGTGTATCAGAATGTGGGTTTTTCCGCACTGGATCTACTGAAAGGTGATATACAGTTGTTGAATAAGTATGATTTTACAAACCTTGCCGAATTTGATCTTAACTGGCGAATTGAAGAGGATGGCCAGGTGATTCAAAAGGGTACTATAGCTTGTCCTGATGCGGCACCTTATGAAGTTGTTGCAATAAATCTTGGATACACTATACCAATAGCTAAGCCAGGATTGGAATATTTCCTCTGTCTAAGTGTTAGTCGTTCTTCGGCATGGACAATTGTTCCGGCTTTCCATGAATATGCTGCTGAACAATTTCAAATTCCTGTTCAGGCACCCCCGGTAGAGTTTGAAATTGCCAGGATGCCCCCTCTGACCCTTGAGGAAACAACAGATGTTATTTCTGTTGCAGGAACAGATTTTAGTGTTGTTCTTGATAAGAAAACCGGACGTTTGATTTCCTGGAAATTCAAGAATAAGGAAATGGTTAAAGAACCAATGATTCCGGAATTCTGGAGGGCTCCGATTGATAATGACTTCGGAAATAATCATCATCTGAGATGTAAAGTCTGGCGCGAGGCAGGACCGAATTCAAAAGTAAAAACAATAAGTGTTGATAGTCCAAATAATCAGGTTGTTATGATCGGAATTGAACTTATTGTGCCGAACATGGATGGTAATAAAATTGCAGACCTTACTCTGCAATATAAAATCCTGGGATCAGGTGATATAATAGTCAATTACAAGTTTAATAAGACAGCGAATAGTTTACCTGAGATTCCCAGAATCGGCATGAATATAACTCTCCCTGTTGAATTTGATAAGATTCAATATTTTGGACGCGGACCAGATGAAAATTACCAGGATCGTAATTCAGGTTCATTTATCAGCCTTTACAAAGGAAAAGTAGCCGACCAGTACATCCCGTACATGAGGCCACAGGAAAATGGCAATAAGACGGATGTCAGATGGATTGTTTTAACGAACCTACAGGGGCAGGGAATCCTGATTGAGGGTCAGCCACTTCTCGAGGTAAGTGCTCTGCATAATAAATGGATTGATTATGAAAGTTCTGAGAGATCAGATGGCCGGGTAAGAGAAGGTATTGAAGTAGTCAACAGACATACAACGGATGTTAAGAAGCAAGATTTTGTTTCATTGGATATCGATTATAAACAAATGGGTGTTGGCGGGGATAATTCATGGGGTGCAAGAACCCATAAGGAATATTTGCTCGAAGGAGATCAGTATAGCTATAGCTTTAGAATGAGAGCTTTTGGAACTCTTGAAAAGGGTGTGAAGCTTACTCGTCAGACCTTTAAATAGAAATTTATTAGCTGAGGCTGTATATGTGGATATGTAAGATTATCAGGAATCGCTGAGAAGAATTTTTTCTCGGCGATTTCTGATTCCGGAAGTGTCCCGAATTCTTTAACATCAACATAAAAAAGCATCCCATATACTGTCCTGCCTTTATGCTCTCCCTGGTAGGTCGAAATTATATCCAGAGAATATTTCATGGCACCAGTTTCCTCATATAATTCCCGTTTGGCTGCCTCAATAACTGATTCACCTTCCTCAACATGTCCTGCTGGTAATTCCCAGGTATTTTGATTATGACGTCTTACCATCACCCATTTGCCTTCGTGCTTCGTGATCATGACCGCGAATGTATAGGCTGTTAAATCACCAAGGTGCTGTTTATGAAACGTTAAAAGATTTATGCCAGTCATTAAATATCTCTACTTTATCTTGTCCGTGCTTACTCAGTTTTTTTCTTATTTTTTTTGTCGATTTTTCGATCTCAAGTTTATCAGGATCTTTTGAGAAAAACTTATCCGCGTACGTGATAATTTCCTCTGCCAGACTTTCCGGTTTCATTGAACGATTTGGGATAGGGAGGTTTCTGCGGATAATCTCTTTTCTGCTGATTCCTGTGCCTGTATGTCGTTCACAAACTTTTGCATGATCAGGAAACCCCTCTCTAACCAGCAAGTCATGCCCAAGGTAACCGTGGCAAATATATGGGTAGGTGCCAGAACAACCTATTTCAGGAGCATCTGTCAGGTACATTCCAATGTCATGTAACATTGCTGCCTCATAGATAAATTGGACTTTCTTCTTGTTCAGCTGTAACACTCTGGCTATTCTGACTGCCTTTTCAGCGACTGCTGAACTATGGGTTATCAGGATTCTTCTTGCTTCAGGCAGGTCATTATAATACTTTTCGATGATAATGAATGGATCCATATCGGATTATCTGGACCGGATATTTCCACTTCCGGAAATACTTGAAGAAATTCTTGGTTGTCCCCGATAGATAATATTCCCACTTCCTGAAATTCGAGCTTCAAGGTCATCAGTAATATGGGTTCTGATACTCCCTGATCCGCCTATTCTGGCTGATCCGTCACGAGCTTCTAATTCAAAGGCATTGATATTGCCTGATCCGGATATACTAAAATCAACATGTTTTGCTTCACCAGCAAGATTAATGCTCCCTGATCCGCTTATGCCTCCGCGAATATCTTCAGCATCAATGTCAATAAATAAATCACCCGATCCACTTATCCGTAATTCTACATCATCCAGATTATTAAATGGAGTTTCTGTTTCAACTTGGCCTGAACCGGATATTTTAATCAGTCTGAATTCCGGAATGGTTATTTTTATAAGCAGATGTTTCGTGCGCCATACGGGTCTTTTATTACGAATTCTCCAGGTACGACCTGAAACCTCTGTTTCCAGATTACTTATGATATTCTCTGCAGCCTCAACTTCTATCCTTTGGGTGTTGCCTTTCGTGATGTAGACGTCAGCAGAGTTTTGAATGATAATGCCCTCAAAATGATCCAGTTCCAGTACTCGCTTCACAACAGGTCCTTCACCCTCAATGCGTTTTTGCTTGCCACTCTCATAATAACAACCGGCCATAGTGCTTACTAAAGCAATGAGAATCATGTAGAGCGAAAATCTTGCATTTTTTTTCATGATGAATTGTCTTTGTTGATTTTTGCTAAAAGTAGTTATTCTTGGTCAATAGTCATATAGTCAACTACTTCCCAAATACCTCTTACCAAATCCCAGGTGATAACGAGATCGCAAACATGCTTGGTTTTCGACTGAGTAAAAATACTTAGCCGGCCCTCTAAACTGTACGAGTCCTTATCAGATGATTTACTCTTGAGATACTGAAGGCCACCGGGAATCAAGATTTCATTGGCCAGCAATACGCCGTTTGAATTGTAGTATCCCTGAATTGCATTATTAGTCTTTTTAAGTGGAATCATGAAGCTTGTTCCGTCTGCCAGAGTTACTTCAGCTTGAAAGCCATGCAACAATCGAAGGGATAATCCTTCATCTGTTTCAATCTTTGAATCAAAAATCACTATGGGTTCAGTGTTTGTGACTGTATAGATCTGATGGACTTCGCAATGTGTTGTGCTGTCTGTAATCCCATGTATCCAAATTTCCTGAACACCATCATTATTAAAATCGAAAGCCTCAACTGCCAGGTTTTTCACAGACAGATTATAGTGGAACTTTTCTACATACTTAGCTCCAGTTTGAGATTCAACCAGAATACTGGCTTTTCTGAACATATTGAGGTCTTTTTTCTGTGCGACTGCGAGAAGTGAGATTGCCAGAGTATCACGTTTTTTTGATAAATGCATTTTTCTGAGAACCTCTGACTCAGGATCAATTTCAAAGCCAGAGGCCGTAAGGCTATTAACAAAAGGTATGCTGAAATCAATTGTTGTATAATCAGTAAAATCTCTAAGAGAAATAGCTATTCCTTTGTTAACCCAGACAGCAAAATATCTTGCACTCCTTTCAGTGTGAAGAGTTAGTCCCTTTCTGAGAGGTAGTCCGATAATCGCCGTGATATCTTCAATTAAAGAGTCACACCTCAGGGAATCAAGGTTGTAAAGATCTTTTTTCAGGCTGGTTTTAATTAAGGCGTCTGCATTAAGTTCTTCTATTAGACTTGGGTCAAAGCGTAATAACCTGCTTACAGAATCACTTCTCAAAGAATCCTGAGTCTGAAAAACTCTCAATAGAGAATCCCGAATAACAGGATCAGTTACATTAGTTAGCTTATCGCCAATCCGTTCATCCAGATAGGGTGAAAAAAATTTGATTTGAAAACTGGCAATGTCAATATCTTTAAAATAGTACGAAACATCTGCTGGTCGGCTTAGCCATATTTCCTTATAGGCCATGCCGGCAATGTAAGCCTGATTCTGAAAAGTATCAATTATTTGTGAACCTTCTCCAAGCTTTTCCGCTAACTTATAATAATCCCATTGCTTTAAAATAGTTTTTGGATCATTAGGAAACTCCTGACCAACAACTGACATGGAATTCGCCAGTAATATCAAAAGGCTTAAGCATGCAATTTTTATTGACTTAAAGAATATACTCATATTAATAATTGATTTGGTCTTTGAGGTTCTTTCCTTCAGCAAATTTCACCAGGTAATCTTCTAATTTCCTCAGGCATAACCGGAGATAGGAATCTCCGTAGAATCCAGTAACAATCATCAAGAAGCTAGTGGTTTCAAGCCTCAGCATTGTTCTTGTACAATCGGATGTTGGACTACCAATAGCGCCAATTTGATCGCGATAGACTGGCAATCTGTGAATATTGAGGCTTCCTCTTCCGATGGCTTCAAATGCTTCATCCTCCAACCCGATTCCAAGCTCTATTGGCAACTGAACCAGATCCATGTCAAAGCCTCCGATGGTAATACCGGTTTCTATGGATACCAGATTGAGAATATCTACCAAGGTATGAATGTGGTAAAGAGAGTGACCTTTTACAATTCTTCTCAACAAAGCTTCAGCTGAAACTCTGTACCTGTTTGGATCCTTTCCAAGACTTCTGTAGGCCATCTTCCCGTCTTTAATCGCCTTGATGTCTCTTATGCTTTCGAAAGTATTATTCTCTCTGAACTTGAGGCTCTCGTCATCAATTATTTTCCATAATATTGGATGATGGTGTGAATTCTTTATTTCCCCTGTCAGTATTCCAATAGATATTTCCGGGAATATTTGTCTAATGTCAGAATAGATCTCAAAATCAATCATTCTTATCTCCCTTTTCGGTAGTTTCCTGATATAAATTCAGGTATTCTCCTTTTTTTGCAATCAATTGCTGGTGAGTACCCTGTTCAACAATCTGGCCATCCTTGAAAACCACAATCTGGTCAGCCTGGATAATAGTTGATAATCTGTGTGCAACTATGAGGGTCGTTCTGTTTTTCATCAGCTCTTTAAGAGCCTGTTGAACCTCTCTTTCAGATTCAGTATCAAGAGAAGAAGTTGCTTCATCCAGTATTAATATTTCAGGATTTGCATACAATGCTCTGGCAATACTGATTCTTTGTTTTTGACCTCCTGAGAGTTTACCTCCCCGATCACCAATTATCCAGTTCATCCCATCCGGAGATTCTCTGATAAAATCGTCTGCCCGAGCAGCTTTGGCAGCCTCCCACAGTCTGTCTTGATCAGGCTTGCCCAATCCGAAGGCGATATTAGCAGCAAAGCTGTCATTGAACAGGATCGCTTCCTGATGAACATAACCCTGTAGCTGTCGCAATTGATAAATATTCAGCTCTTTAATGTTGATGCCATCGATGAGAATCTCACCTTGACTAACATCATAAAATCTTGGGAGAAGATCAACGAAAGTAGACTTTCCCGACCCGCTTCTGCCAACCAAGGCAACAGTTTCTCCTTTATTAATTGATAGAGAAACATTTTTCAGTACGGGCTTTTCTTCATAGCTGAAAGTTATTCTCTTATACTCTATACGGCTTTTGAAACTATTAATATCTAAGGGCTGATCAGAATTCTTAATGAGTTTGTCAACCCTGAGAATAGCATCAACCCGGTCAAAGGATGCCAAACCTTTCTGAATGTGATAAAATGCCGTAGAAAAGGACTTGGCAGGGGTCATCAACTGAGAAAAGATAGCTATATAGGCCATAAAGCTGGCAGCATTCAGGGAGCTGGAACCATTAAGAACCATATTTCCCCCAAAAGATAACAGAACTACAATTACAATGGCTCCCATAAATTCAGAAAGAGGAGAGGCCAGATATCGTTTCCTGGTTATCCGGTTCATAGTTTTTGTGTACTGCTCATTCTTGTTTGAGAAACCTTCCTTCATCTTTTCCTGAGCATTGAAGGCCTTTATGATTCTGAGACCGGATATTGTCTCTTCCAGCATCGACATTAAGCCTCCCATTTGTTCCTGGCCTTTCATAGAAGATTTACGGAGATTTTTTCCAATCTGTCCGATAACCAGAGCACTGACAGGAAGTAAAACCAGTACAAACAGGGTTAGCATAGGACTTATTAAAAGGAGACCAAGTAAAAAGACAAGAATGTTGACCGGATCGCGGAAAAATTTCTCCAAAGAAGCCATGACAGACCATTCAATCTCTTGTACATCCTGTGTAACCCGGGCCATAATATCTCCTTTCTTTTCTTCTGAAAAGAAGCTGATTGGCAGATTCAGTATCTTGATATACAATTTATTGCGAATGTCTCTGACAACCCCGTTTCTGATTGGGGCCATGAAGTAGTTTGCCAGGAAAACATTAGTAGTTTTCAGGAAAAACATGATGATGATAAGTAAACTTACCACCAGCAATGCTTTTTGTGATCCGTAATCCTGGATTTGCTGTCCGATCAGATAATTGAAATTATGACTTATGGCATCTTTTGACAAGGTCCATGGCACAGGATCTGCTAAAATTTCCTGTGATCCGAAAAGTACCTGCAAAAAAGGACCAATCAGAATCAGCGACAGAAGAGAAAAAATTACGGCTAGTGTATTGAAAAGGATATTCAAACCGACAAAACCCTTGTATGGTAGAACGTACTCTTTTAAGATTTGCCAGAATCCTTTCATAAGCAAGGTGAGGATTTCAATTATTTATCAGTATCAATACCGGTATAAGTAAATGGTGTGATTTCCCTCATTTCTTCTTTCACCTTCTCAGAAACGTTCAAATCACCAATAAAAGTATTTAAACTCTCCTGGCTGATGGCTTTATTTTTTCGGGTAAGCTCAAGTAGCGTTTCATAGGGATTCGGATACTGCTCCCGTCGTAAAATAGTTTGAAGAGCTTCAGCAATTACATTCCAGTTATTGTTCAGATCCTCAGTTATTGCTTCTTTGTTGAGCATGAGCTTCTTAATTCCTCTTGACAATGAAGAGATTGAAATGATTCCATGTGCCAATGGTACTCCAATATTACGCAGTACTGTTGAATCTGTTAGATCACGTTGCAGTCTTGAAACAGGCAATTTATTACTTAAATGGTTTAAAAGAGCATTAGAAATGCCCAGATTGCCTTCTGCATTCTCAAAATCAATAGGGTTGACTTTATGCGGCATTGCCGATGAACCTACTTCCCCCTTTTTGATTTTCTGCTTGAAGTAATTCATGGAAATGTAAGTCCACATATCCCGGGAGAAGTCTATCAATATGACCTGAATCCTTCTCAAACAATCAAAAATTGCAGCCAGGTTATCATAATGTTCGATCTGAGTGGTGACCTGAGATCGTTCTAAGCCCAGTGAATCATTAACTAATTTGTTTGCAAATGCTACCCAGTCAATTTCAGGATAAGCCACGAAGTGAGCATTGAAATTACCCGTAGCTCCTCCGAATTTAGCCGGATAAGGCAAAGCTTTTAAAATATCTACCTGTTTTTTCAGTCGATCGGCAAAAACCCCGATTTCCTTTCCTAATCTGGTTGGTGAAGCCGGTTGTCCGTGTGTTCTGGCAAGCATGGGAATGTCATTCCAGGTTTTGCCAGATTGAGATAGCGAAGTAATGAGTTTTTCAAGTAAGGGAAGGTAGGCTTGTTCAATTCCTTCCTTGAGACTTAATGGAGTGGCAGTGTTATTGATATCCTGCGATGTTAGTCCGAAATGGATAAATTCTTTAAAACTGCTCAAGCCCAGCTTCTCAAAATGCTCTTTCAGGTAATACTCTACCGCTTTGACATCGTGATTTGTAATGCTTTCAATCTCTTTAATCCTAAGCGCATTTTCTGGTCCGAAGCTGAGGTAAACAGACCGAAGTGCAGAAACTTTTTTCTTTGGAAATGAAGATAATTGTGGAAGGGGAAGTTCACATAATGCGATGAAGTATTCTACTTCAATTTGTAGACGGTAACGAATTAAGGCCCATTCTGAGAAATAGTTTGCTAATTCTTTCGTTTTTGACCGGTATCGGCCGTCTACAGGAGATATGGCGGTTAATGCTGTTAGATTCATAAAGCTTGATATCTTAAAAGTACAAATTTACTAAATTCTGGAGATTCAGGATGTACTACAGGATGAGGTTTTCTTACCTTTGCCAGATGTCTAAGCAAGAGCTGAAAATTACTGCAGTTGAGTACCTGAATACTAAGCTTTTTGTTGAAGGACTTAAGAGGGGTAAGCATGGTATTCGCTTTGATCTCAGTTTGGATAATCCTGCCGAATGCGCCCGAAAAATGAAAATGGGTCTGGCTGATATCGGACTGGTGCCTGTGGCTGAAATACCTGAACTGAATCCTGCTTTTGTGTTTGGTGAATATTGTATCGGGGCCTCTGGTCCGGTGAGAACTGTAAAGCTGTTTTCTCATAAGCCCTTACAAGAGTTGAAATCAGTGATTCTGGATCCGCATTCAAGAACTTCGGTAAAACTTCTGGATGTTCTTGCTGAGAAATACTGGAAGAAAGACCTTGCATTTATCCTTGGAGAAAATGATTTTGAGAAAAATAGTTATGCTCTGGATACTGGTGTTTTAGTTATTGGAGACAAGGTTTTTGCTATCGAAAATGATTATGCCTACTCATATGATTTGGCAGCGGAGTGGATTGCCTTCACTGGTAGCCATTTCGTTTTTGCTGCCTGGGTCAGCAGGATTGATCTGGACAATAATACTATTGCAGAATTTAACTCTATACTGGAGTCAGGCCTCTTGCAAATCGACAACGTTGTGGCAAACTGGGAGTTGCGACATAAATTTAATCACGTTGATATAAAGGAGTATCTGACAAAAAATATCTCCTATTCATTCGATGGAAAAAAGAAAAGGGGCGTGGAATCGTTTTTGAAAATGGCCGGATTTACTTCAGTTAGTCTTTTTTACAAATAAAAACCGCCTCTTAGATGTGAAGCGGTTTTAATTATATTTTTATTATTATTTGATTTGAGGATCTGCTTAATCTGATCCCGTTATGATCATTAGTGGCTGAAAATCAAATGAATTATATTTTGGTCTCAAACGGTCAGTATTATAATGACGATCCACATCCACGAACTTCTTAGTTGCTGTAACAACATCTAGAGGAGCATTGTCATAACGACCATTCTTCAGGATAACCAGACGGCCATGAATCCCTTTTAGGATCAGATCCAGGGCCAGGTTGCCAAAGGCCATCGGGACAACAGAATCCAAAGCATCAGGATCGCCGCCCCTGACCAGGTATCCCAGATTCTGGTGAATGATATTGATTTTTTTGCCATTGTTGTATTTTGGCGATAATTCTTTTATTGCATTTCCAACTGTTAACCCGATACCGCCAAGTTTTGCATGACCGAACATATCCTGGGCTGAATCCATAAAGCTCATGTTTTCCAGACCTTTATATTTTGCTCCTTCAGATACCAGAGCTATCGAATATTTAGATGGGTTTTTATTCCTGTCGCGAACCAGCAATTCTGTCAATCTTTCCATCTCGAATTCATACTCAGGGATAACACAACGATGTGCTGCACCAGCCATGGTAGGAAGCATGGCGGTATAGCCTGCATAGCGACCAAAAACTTCGACTATCAGGATTCTTTCATGAGATCCTGCACTGGTTCTGAGTGCATTAACTAGTTGGATAGTTCTTGTGATGCAGGTGGAAAATCCTATACAATAATCAGTGCCTGGAACGTCGTTATCCATCGTTTTTGGCATAGCAACAACCTTAAATCCCTCACTGTAAAGTCTTACACCGTAGCTTAGTGTATCGTCTCCTCCAATTGGGATCAAATAATCAATACCCAGCCACTCAAGATTTTCGAGTACGGTTGGCGTTAAATCATTAATTTCTTCTGCATATTTGCTTTTTAGATGTTCTGGAACTACAGCTTTGGGCATATGGCTCGGACGTGTACGGGAGCTATGAAGAAAGGTGCCTCCTGTTCTACCTGAGCGATTTACCACCTCTTCAGTTAGGTAAATGAAATTATTACTGTTGTCAAATTTCTTGTCACAGATCAATTCTGTAATGCCAGCCCATCCCCTTCTTAGTCCAATTACCTTATATCCTTCTCTTACTGCTCTGATGGTGATTGCCCGGATTGCCGGGTTCAGGCCAGGAACATCTCCTCCGCCGGTTAAAATTCCAATGGTTCCTTTGTACTTTGTTGCCATAATTTAGCCTTTATTAATAAATACTATTGTGTTCGGATTTGCTTTTTGAGCTGTTTTAGAAAAAACAGTTCAAAAGTATAAAAAAAACTCGCATAGGCAGAATAGCGATAAAAAATGCTTCTTGATTACTCCGTTTTCAAGCTTTGAATAGCCAATTTCTTAACGTTTGGATATACTCAAATACTGGTTTGACGGGACAAAGTAGATTGCACCAGGGGCGGCGAAAGAACAGGGATGTTACCAGTACCAGTATCAGTATTCCGAACTGAAGACTGTTGCCTACCAGTTGAAAGAATGCTGAAAAAACTTCATAATTGATACTGCTGGGGTGACGGAAGATTAAGCCAATTACTAATAGACCTAAGGCAAGAATGCGTGGCATCCACCTGATCTGATTGTTGCGATCTCTTATTGTCCTTTTTGTTCCGCTAAGGGCACCTAAGCACTCTTGTGCAGCTCCAAAAGGGCAGATTCTGTCGTAGTAGATATTCTTATTTAGTCCAAGTACAAATATCAGAGAGCCACCCAATAACAGATAGAAGAAGAGATGCTGATCAAGGTGAGGGAAGTCTCCTCCTGTTAGTCTGGAAAATTGCACGATCGAGAGTTGGTTTCCTGTCCAGAATCCCAAAAAAATCAAATTAAACAAGATAAGAATCCATCTTGCTTTAATCTTTTGAAGAATTTGGGTGCGCGTAACGAAGACACTTAATCCTAAAACTATAAGCAAAAGTGAGTGTTGGCTGGTCCAATTAATCCTGCGGGCAGCCAGATCAGGAAGGTCTTCTTCTGTAAGTATCTCAACTGCAAATAATCTTGCAGCTTTCTGAGCTCCATCCATAATGGCCTGGCTTGTATAAGTTGCTCCTGTTATCACATCAGGCATGTTCTCACCATGTACCAGAGACTTCCAATTTAATCCGACGATTTTCTGGAGAAAATGCTTGTTTTGCAACCTCTTAATAAATGAGGGAGTTTCTTGGTCGGCGGTCAGGTATATGCCAGTTACATCACCAGTTCCTGAGAAAACCAGGGATGAACGTAGTTTCCCTCCATAACCATCTCCCCAGCCATTAACTAAATAACTGCTGGTATCCGGCTCCAGTATGAAAATATCTTCCTCCAGATAATTTACATTGACGTCATCAGGCAAATGATCTTGTATCTGATCTGTGAGAGTATCTTCAGCGAGATGATTACCGATGAACCAGGCTGTCACAAGAAGAGCAAATGCTGGAATTGCTAAGATTCGGTCAATTTTTCTGTTCGGGTTTATCATACTAATTTCAGGAAAAACACAAATTTACATTTTTTCCTGTGACGTGAATATTTTTCCTTATATTCCGCTTTAATATTGATATAATGAACCGAACATGACAAAAGGAAAACTATTTTGACGCACACGCGGATGATTATTTTTGTTATGTGAGCTACATACGACAATTTAAAATAAATATAAACGGATGAAAGCATTTTACAAATCCCTTTTTGTACCTGTTCTTTTTGGCCTTGTTTTGTTATTCTCTTCTTTTTCAATTTTGCATAATAGCAATTCTGAAAATCAGTTATTGGAAAAAGACACTGTGAAGATTTATACAGTTGAAATGAAGCAGATGGTTGACAAAGCTCTTTGGCGATTGACACAGCGTGCTCATGAGAGAGCATTGGATTGGGGAGCTGATTTGATTCTGATTCAAATGAATACATATGGAGGATTGGTTGATATGGCTGATAGTATCCGAACAAAGATTCTGAACAGCTCTATTCCTTATTGGGTATTCATTGATAATAATGCCGCATCGGCAGGTGCTCTTATTTCCATTGCTTGCGACAGTATTTACATGCGACCAGGAGCGAACATGGGAGCTGCCACCGTGGTGAATCAAACTGGTGAACAGCAACCAGATAAGTACCAGTCTTACATGCGGTCAACCATGCGCTCAACGGCTGAAGCAAAAGGAAGGGACCCACGGATAGCTGAAGCTATGGTAGATCCTGCTTTGTTTGTTGAAAATGTGTCTGATACCGGGAAGGTTCTGACTTTTACTCCCCGGGAAGCAATGGAGTGGGGCTTTTGCGAGGGGGAAGCTGAAAGTATGGAAGATTTGATTGGCAAAGCAGGAATTCAAAGCTATGTGATAAAAGCCGACCATAAAACTCCTCTTGACCGGATAATAGGATTTTTATTAAGTCCTGCCTTGCAAGGGATTCTGATTTTATTGATTATCGGAGGAATCTATTTCGAATTACAGACTCCGGGAATTGGATTTGCATTAGTTGCCTCGGTAATAGCTGCATTGCTGTATTTTGCTCCACTGTACCTTGAAGGGTTGGCTGCCAATTGGGAAATTTTGATTTTTGTAGCAGGAGTAATCCTTGTTCTAGTTGAGATTTTTGCTATCCCTGGCTTTGGAGTAGCCGGTATCAGCGGAATTGTACTGATTGTATCCGGCCTTTCTCTCAGCTTGGTCGGGAATGTGGTTTTTGATTTTAGCGATGTGCCTTTTATAGATTTATTTCAGGCCTTTGCTTTTGTGGTTTTCTTTTTCTTTTTGTCAGTAATGCTCTCTATCTGGTTGGGTCAGAAGTTAATTACCTCATCTCCTTTCAGCTTTCTTGCTTTGCATGCTGATCAGAAAAGTGATAACGGCTACGTTAGTGTTCCTCTAGAATCCAGAGCTATTGTTGGGAAAGAGGGAGAAGCTTATTCCATTCTTCGTCCCTCAGGAAAAGTTATTGTCGAAGGAGAAGTGTATGATGCAGTAGCTGAATCGTCATGGATCGAAAAGGGATCCAGAGTAAAGGTGATCCGTCAGGAAACAACCCAGATTTATGTTCGTTTGATTAACAGCGAAAAATAGTATTAAGAATGGCAGAGAATAACTATCATGTTCGTGATTTTTGCACCAAAGATTTGCCTGATCTTGAGTTTTTATGGAAGGAGACCGGGATGGGAGAGGTTGAACGGGGTGATAATCTGGAGGTTATCGAAAGGACGATAGAAGGAGGAGGTAGGCTCTTAGTGTTGATTGTTGATGGAAAGTTGGTGGGTAGTTCCTGGATGACTCAGGATGGCAGGCGTATGTATTTGCATCACTTTTCCATTCTTCCGGATTTCCAGGGACTCGGACTAAGCCATATGCTCATGAATACATCTCTTGCATGGATGCGGGAGGTAGGTCTTCAAATTAAACTTGAAGTTCATGAGAGCAATAAAATTGCAAGAGATCTATATGTAAAATATGGATTCCATGAGCTGGAAGGCTATTGGGTTTACATTATTCGTGAGATATAAAAAAAAGTGCCGGATGATTCCGGCACTTGTACTTTTATATAGAGATGTTGACTAATATCTTTTCTCTTTGATACGAGCTTTCTTACCAGTCAATTTTCTCAGATAATAGATACGGGCTCTGCGAACACGCCCGTGCTTATTTATTTCGATTTTCTCAATAAATGGTGAGTTGAGAGGGAAGATTCTTTCAACACCAATATTCCCTGACATTTTTCTTACAGTGAAAGTTTCTCCTGCTTTTTCACCTTTTCTTTGGATGACTACTCCACGATACATCTGGATTCTTTCCTTGTCACCCTCTTTAATTTTATAATGTACCGTAACTGTATCGCCAGCTTTAAACTGGGGATACTCATTATTTACGGCGAAAACGTCTTCTGCTACCTTAATTAAGTCCATTACTGCTGTTGCTTTAACTTTGTTGCGAAAATTGGCTGCAATATTAGTGAAAATTTTTGATAAATCCGATAGATTTAAGCTTATTTCTAACAGCACCCGGTTGATAAGTTATTTCTTTGTCTCAACAACTCTTAATTTGTCTCCGGTATCATTGGCTACAGTCCTTTTCCATGCTTCACTATAACCTGGCTGATCAGGAGAAACAGCAACCCCGGTACCATTATCCAAAAATTTTCCGTCTTTTTCTTTTTTGATATTGCCATCAATGTATTTTACAAGCAGGTAATTTGACAAATCGATCCATTTTTTCGTAACTGCATCGGCTTGCTGGCAAGAATATCCTGTAAGAAATTCACGTGCCAGTTCAGGACTTTCGGCATACAAGACCTGAGCAGCCTTATCAATTGCCTTGGTGTTTTTTGCAAATTTCTCTGTAAAATCCGTCTGTAACTTTCTGACATCCTCAATCATATAGTTATACCGCAGGTAGCACATGTTTGACACCCGGTTGAATGCCCAGAATGCAGCATCATCTGAATACACCAGTAAATCTCCATTGTCAACTTCAAAACTGTGAGGTACATCCAGTATTCCGCAATACATAGGTACATAAACTGTTGTGGCGGCATCATCCACACTGAACCAGAAAATGCCTCCGATAGCATCTGGTAACCATGCTCTCGACTGGGTTACAAATGAGAAGCCTGTTTGCTGTGTGCCAATTGCCCGCTCATTGCAATAAGTTTGGTCATCTACTTTAAAAGTCAAAGGTCTCCAACGGTAAGGTACTTGAAATGGTCCGGAACCAAGGTCAGTTGTCATATCCATTGGTGTACCTTCATAATGATCGCCCATCCATTCCATCAGATCCTGAGGTGATAGTTTACGATCAGGCTTAATGAAAAGTGGCATTGGATGTGTTGCATCTTTTCCCATCGCATAATCCAAATACTCATTCATATTTGTACTTACCTTATTGAAAAAGGCCCAGACACGCGCTTCACAATAGCGAAGTCCACCAAAACTAAGCGGTGCATAGGTGTCGCGAAAAGAGAAGTCTTTGTCTTTACCTTTATACCAGCCCTGCTCTCTGGCAAAGTCAATAATATCTTCAGCATACAAACAATTATCCGGGTCATCCTGCGGGAATGTGGTGATTCTCGCCTGATTAGCATGGGCAGAAATATAGCCGTCGGGAACTTGTCTTGCTACCCACAGAATGCCTTTTTCTCCCTGTCCCTTCCCAATGATTTCAAGAATCCAAACCTCATTTGGATCAGCAATTGAGAGTGATTCTCCAGAAGAGTAATAGCCGTATTGTTCGCAAAGATCAACCATGGTATGAATGGCTTCCCTGGCAGTTTTTGCTCTTTGCAGAGTTACGTATATTAAACTACCATAATCCATGATGCCTTTAGAATTGCGCAACTCACTTCTGCCTCCGTAGGTAGTTTCCCCAATCGCGAGCTGGTGCTCATTCATATTTCCAATAACCGAATAGGTGTGAGCAATCTGATTTATTTTTCCAAGATATTTCCCGGTATCCCATTCATGTATATCAAGCATGCTGCCTTTGGCCCAATCTGCTGCCGGCCAGTGGTATAACTCGCCGTATAAGACATGTGAGTCTGCTGCATATGTTATCATTGTTGAACCATCAACTGATGCTCCCTTACTTACGAGGAAGTTTGTACAGGCATCAGTGCTAAGCCAGGATAAGCTTATCCCAAGCAATAAAAAAAATAGCTTTTTCATAATTATCATATTATTAATTCATTCTTAAAGTCCAATGTGTCCCTCATATCACGGGCCGACGTAAAAGTCGGCCCCTCCCATTATTGTCTCACAACCATTTTGCGATATTCGCTTAAATGACCTACCTGATCAGTAACTCTGATAATGAGCTCCAATTCTTTCCCTTTAGGAAATAACTCAGGGTCCGTTTTATGAAACAAAGTTCGCGTTTTGGAATCATACTCAAACAGTATCCAGCTTCCGTTTAAAGTAGCCCTGAAAGACCTGATTCCGGTAAAATCATCGTAAATTGTAAAGGTAATCTTTTTCCCCACTCCGGATGGATCAGAATTGCTGAGATTCCTTGCCTGGATAGTAGGTGGAATAGTGTCAACAGCAACAACAAAAGAGCCGAAAGTGCGTGAATTTGTTCGAAGCTCTTTACCAGCCCAGGTTCCTCCAACATATGACAAATGCCCTTCATTGTTAATACGGGCGATTACAGCTTCATCTTTTAATTCATCAGGAAGTGAATCGGGCTTTATCGTAATTGTGTAACTTTTGTTTAAAGGAAAATAAGGGTGATGCAGATGGTGAATTCTTGAATAGCCCTTTGGAGGTATTGAGTCAGAGTTATACGCAAAATACAGATTGTCATAAAATGAATTGCTTGCAAATTCCAGACGTATGCCTTCTTCTTCAAAAGAGTTTTTCTCAGAATAACCCATGAAGGCAGAATAATAGGGTAAAGAATATACATAATCTTCAAGCTCATCCGGGTTGAATTTGACTTTTAGACTGGTCTTACTCTGATTGCCATGAACGTCTTTTATCCGGATATCCAGTATGTGAATATTTTGATCTGTCAAACTGATCTGACCCCGGTTTCGCGCAAATTCATATATACTCAAGGGATTATTGGACTCAATGAAAGCTTTGATTACCTGAGTTCTGTTCTCAATGTATTTTCGATAATCAATAAAGCTATTTATATAAAGGCTCTCGGCAAAAGAGAATTCATCCATAATGCTTTTAAATACTAATTCTCCATCCAGCCGTAGTTCAAACTCGAATATCCCACACTTATTGTTGCTATTGTCAAGAAAATCAATTGTTTCAACTCCAATTCCGCTGAGCTTGTCGAGAGGGTAAACTCTGTCAAGAACAGGATGATAAATGCCATTATCTCCGCTTAATCGGACTTTAACAGGCTTTTTTAAATTCTTTCGTCCGGTCAGATTGTAGAGGTATACTGAATAAAGTTTTGGCGGACGTTGATCTGCGATATCAAAATTGAATAATAGGGGATTAACTGGATTATGGGTCTGACTATCGCGTATTTCAAAATGGAGATGTGGAGCCTGAGAACTCCCGGTATTTCCTGAAAGAGCGATAAAATCTCCCTGCTTGATTTTGAACTGCCCGGGCTTGAAGTATAAATCGACCCCAAATCTTTCTTGTTTGTATTGCTCATTTTTTACGTAATCGGCAAGGTCCTTTCTGAATCCGGATAAATGCCCGTAAAGAGTTTGATGGCCTGAAGGATGCTGAATATATAAGGCCTTGCCATACCCTCCGGATGCAACTTTTATTCTAACAATATAACCGTCAGCCGCAGCAAATACTGAATAACCACTCTGTCCGTTGGTTTTAAAATCTACTCCTGAATGGAAATGGTTGCTTCTGATTTCTCCAAAGTTTCCGGATAGGATTAATGGAATTTTCAAGGGAGGCTTGAATATATTCTGATTGCTCTTTTGAGAGTTTCCATGTCCGATGAAAATAATCAGATAGATTATAATCAATGTAATATGTCTGCAGTTTCCGTTTTTATACATGAGGGTCACAAATGTATAAAAATTAAAAATTTTGAAATGATGTAAATGAGTGCTATTTTTGTATAAAAAGGAACATGACTGGTGAACATGAGGAGCTCATACGAGAGATAAAAAGCCAGATTTACTTTTTAATGGCAAAGTATTCAGCTTTGGAAAAGGAACACAGTCAGGGAGCCCTTGAAAATAAAAGTCTGCGTGAGCAGGTAAGTGATCAGAAACTGAGAATAGAAACATTAGAGCAACAGTATAATACGGCCAAGGTGGCCACAAGCGTTCTGGCTAAAGATATAGATACGAGTGAGGCCAGAGTTGAAATTAACAGAATAGTGCGGGAGATTGATGATTGTATTGCTCTTTTGAACAGATAGCTGGATATGGATGGTAAATTCCACATTAAATTGCAAATTGTTGGACGGTACTATCCGATGGTGATTGAACGGAAAGATGAGGAGAGGTTCAGGAAGGCGGCCAGATTGATAAATGAAAAGGTAGCACAGTATAAACAGCGATATAAAGACAGAGATATACAAGACTTCTTGTCGATGGCTGCGTTACAGTTTGTGCTGAAAGAACTGGTGCTGGAAGAAAATAAAGATGAAACACCGCTGGTATCTGTGTTGAAAGAAATGAATGAGGAGTTGGATGAGTTCTTGAAGAAAGAGTAATAGCGTTCTTTGTAAAAAAAATACTGCCCGTATTGATCCTTTGTAATTTGTGAAACTCAACACTTTTTAAATTGGAGATTAGCTCATTGCTGCCTAGAACAGGCCTCGGTTATCCCGACTAGTCGGGAGAGTTTCTTCGGAAGCCAGTGGAAGTTCGAAGTGGATTGGCGTCTCCATCCCTGGTATTTTGGGGTTTTCATACAAAGGATCTAATACGGGTTTTTTTTATTCATATAGTAACACTAAAGTGATTATGACAGATATCATTATTGGAGTAGCAGGTTTTCTGACCGGAGGAGTAATAGCCTTCTTTATTGGTCGCAAGTCTCTTCAAAACAAAGCCAAGAGTATATTAGTGGAGGCTGCGAGTGAAGCAGAAATGATCAAGAAGGATAAAATTCTTCAGGCCAAGGAGAAATTTCTACACCTGAAAACAGAACATGAGAAGGTGATTAATGAAAGAAACAGCAGAATTCTTATGATTGAGAATAAGCTGAAGCAGAGAGAATCCACCCTCTCACAAAGAATTGAAGATAATCAGCGAAAAAGAAAGGAAGTTGAAAGTATCAGAGAGAACCTTAATTCACAGCTGGAACTGGTAAATAGAAAGTCGGATGAGCTGGAAAAGGCCCATGGACAGGCTGTTGAGCAACTTCAGGCCATTTCGGGATTATCAGCCAATGAAGCTAAATCACAGCTCGTTGAATCTATGAAGTCTGAAGCAAAATCTGAGGCTATGACCTACATTTCTGATGCCATGGAAGAAGCAAAGATGACAGCTAATAAAGAAGCCCGTAAAATTGTATTGAATACTATACAGAGGGTTGCCGCAGAAGAGGCAATTGAAAACTCTGTAACTATCTTTAATATTGATAACGATGATATCAAGGGAAGAATTATTGGTCGTGAAGGACGAAATATTCGGGCTCTTGAAGCAGCTACTGGAGTTGAGATTATCGTTGATGATACTCCGGAGGCTATCATTCTTTCTGCTTTTGACCCTGTTCGCCGTGAAATCGCCAGACTGGCTCTTCATCAACTGGTGACAGATGGTCGTATTCATCCGGCCAGAATTGAGGAAGTAGTTGGTAAGGTGCATAAGCAAGTGGAGGAGGAAATTATCGAAACAGGAAAACGTACAACTATTGATCTGGGTATTCATGGTTTGCACCCAGAGCTGATTCGCCTGGTTGGTAAAATGAAATATCGATCGTCATACGGACAAAACCTATTACAACATTCAAGGGAAGTGGCCAATATATGTGCCATCATGGCTGCTGAACTTGGACTAAATGCTAAATTAGCTAAAAGAGCAGGCCTCCTTCACGATATTGGTAAAGTAGCCGACGGTGAACCCGAACTGCCTCATGCTCTTCTAGGAATGAAATTGGCGGAGAGGTTTAAGGAAAAACCAGATGTTTGTAATGCAATTGGATCACACCACGAGGAAGTTGAAATGACCACTCTCTTTGCACCAATCGTTCAGGTTTGTGACGCTATCTCAGGTGCCCGGCCAGGAGCCAGAAGAGAGGCGGTTGAATCCTATATTAAGAGACTTAAGGAGCTTGAAAACATGGCTCTAAGCTATCCTGGTGTTGTAAAAACTTATGCCATACAAGCTGGTCGTGAGCTGAGAGTAATTGTAGGTAGTGAAAAGGTCACTGATCAGGATGCAGAAACGTTGGCTTATGATATCGCCAAAAAAATCCAGGATGAGCTTACCTATCCTGGCCAGGTGAAAGTAACTGTGATACGGGAGACCCGCGCGGTTAATTTTGCTAAGTAACATGAAGCCAACAGAATTCCTGAAAATCTTATTTATGCAGTGGTCCGGCTCTGAAGCCCGGACCATTGTTCCATTACCCCTGTCGGGTTCTGCTCGTTCTTATTTTCGCCTGAGTAATGAAAAATCAACTGCCGTTGGAGTTTACCATACAGATCAGGCAGAAAATAATGCCTTTGTGATTTTTGCCAGGCATTTTGAGAAACTGGGAATCCCGGTACCTGAAATCTATCTTACTGATCTGTCAAATAATGTTTATCTTCAACAGGATCTGGGAGATTCTACCTTGTTTGATATGATCCAGCAAGACATGGAAAATGGGACTTCTCAGAGCGAACGATATCTTAGGCAAACCATTGATTTATTACCTGAAATACAAGTTAATGGACATAAAGGAATGGATTATTCCGTTGCCTATCCAAGGGAATCATTTGATATTCAATCGATGCGCTGGGATCTGAATTATTTCAAGTATCATTTCTTGAAGTTCACAGGACTCGTTTTTAATGAGCAGAAGCTGGAAAATGATTTTGATGAGATAATCAGAACTTTAAATTCAGTATCAAGAGATTATTTTCTGTATCGTGATTTCCAAACCCGGAATATCATGGTAGCTGATGACCAGGTTTGGTTCATTGATTTTCAGGGTGGTCGCAAGGGATATCCTGCTTATGATCTTGCATCTCTGTTATTTGATGCTAAAGCCGATTTGAACCCCTCTTTAAGACAGTCATTATTAGACCAATATTTGCCGGGACTGCAATCCTTAAGCAATATTAAGCAGGATGATTTTCTAAGAATGTACCCGGGATTTGTTCTGATCAGAATGTTGCAGGCTATGGGTGCTTTTGGATTTCGTGGAATCTTTGAGCAGAAAACACATTTTATTCAGAGCATTCCATATGCTTTGGATAACGGAAAATGGATTACAGAGAATTTTGATTTCCCCTTTGAATTCCCCGAGCTTTGTAGGATCTTAAAAGAATTACCGGATTCAGCTTTTAGAAACAGGATCGAGAAACAAATCTTAACTCTGTCGTTATGAAGGCTATGATTCTCGCTGCTGGCTTAGGATCCAGGCTCGGATCTCTTACCAAAGACAAGCCAAAGGCCCTGGTGAGTTTTCAGGGAAAGCCCTTGCTGCAAATAATTATTCAACGCCTTAGATTTGCAGGGTTTAATGAAATCGTCATTAATGTTCACCATTTTGCCGATCAGATTATTGAATACCTGGATCATTGTCAGGTTGATGGTGTAGAAATAATGGTGTCACATGAAGAGAAGCTGCTTGATACCGGTGGAGGAATCAAGAATGCTCTCAATCTTTTAGGAGGGCATCCTGTATTATTTTACAATGTTGATATTTTGACAGAGCTTGATCTTAAAGCTTTTTACGAGCACCATATTGCTTCGGGAGCTGAAGTAAGTCTTGCAGTTAAGAATCGCCCTACAAGCAGACAGCTTTTATTCACTCCAAAAGGTATATTAGCCGGTTGGAGTTATCCTGAACGACACTTGAAGATTATTACAAGAGACTCCCGCAAGGGCTATGTTCACACAGGATTCAGTGGAGTATATATTATTAATCCCTCAGTATTAAGCCAGATGCCAGAAGATGAAGTTTTCTCTATCACCCCCTGGCTGATCGAATTGTCACGGGATATTGATATATGTAGCTATGATCATTCTGATGGAAAATGGTTTGACCTGGGAAGGAAAAATAACTTCGTAAAAGCAGAAGCAAAGATTTTATTATCTGAGGATGGATCCCCGGAACTTAAACGAAAACCAAAGTAGTTTTTTGTAACTTGCAAAAAACACTATGATAACTATTCAGTGTCAGATTTTCTAGTTTATAAGGCATCAGCCGGATCGGGTAAAACCTATCAACTTACCAGGCATTACCTGGAGTTATTATTCAGGGATGAGAAAAATTACTCACGTATTCTTGCTGTTACATTTACCAATAAGGCAGCCGGTGAGTTAAAAGATCGTGTTCTCCAGGAGCTTGTACTGATAAGTAGCTATCAGCTAGATGCAAGCAATCATTATGACTTTTTAAGTCGCTCATTGAAGCAAAAGGCAGATGTGCTGGTTCCCCGCGCCAGAATAATATTGTCTGCAATACTTCACGATTATTCCCATTTCTCCATAGGTACAATCGATGAGTTTTTTCAAAATGTGTTAAGAGCGTTTACCCGGGAACTGGGAATCTTCTCTGGATACAAAGTGGAGTTAAATGCCAGGAAAATTATTTTGCAGGCCATAGACCGGCTGCTTTGTAAGTCAGATCAGGATCCTGACCTTTTCAACTGGATGCTGCAGGGAATTACTGAAAAAGTGGAGGAGGGTAAAGCCTGGCGGAAATTTGAGGAAGATCTATTGAACCTGGGTTATGAATTATTAAGGGAACAACTTGCTGTAATGACCGTGAATC
Organism: Bacteroidota bacterium; assembly: GCA_034658635.1. Classification (GTDB taxonomy): domain Bacteria; phylum Bacteroidota; class Bacteroidia; order Bacteroidales; family UBA12481; genus JABHCC01. The sequence goes on from JAYEFL010000389.1 coordinate 29,229, forward strand.
CTGAGCTGGATGCCTTTTCTACAAGTAAGATCAAGCAATTCAGGTCAAACCTGATAAAGCTTGAGAATGATTTTCAGAAAAAAATTGAGCTTATTTCGCAGGATGCCAGAGAGGCTCTGACGAAAGCCGGATTGGAAGTCGAAAACTATATTAGTACAAAAAAAGGGCCTGCCGGATACCTGGTAAATCTGCAAGGGGGAAATTATGATCCTAAAACGCGACGAAAATACCTGAATAATCCTGACGATTGGGTAGCGAAAAAAACTCCTGATGATATTCGTGTCAGGGCAATAAGCTTGGCTGATTCTGTTTTAAATTCTCTTCTTCAAAGGGCTGTGGATCTTTTTGATCAGGATTACCCGGATGTATTAGTGGCTGCGAAAATCAGGCAAAAGCTTCTGGCCCTTGGTCTTGCTACCATTCTTGGGAAAGAAATTATTGAATTAAGTCAGGAACAAGGCAGTTTCCTCCTGTCCTTTACTAACCCTGTAATTGCTGCTCTGATAAATGATAATCCAGCTCCTTTTATCTATGAAAGAACCGGAAGATTCTTTAAAAACTTCATGATAGATGAGTTTCAGGATACTTCTGATCTGCAATGGACCAATTTTCTTCCTTTGATCCGCGATAGTTTGGCCGAAGGAGGGGTAAGTCTGGTAGTGGGCGATGCTAAACAATCAATTTACAGATGGAGAAATAGTAACTGGCAATTGATGGCTTCTAAAGCAGAAAAGGATCTTAAGGTGCAGGGTACCAGGTCATATCCATTGAAGTATAATTTTCGTAGCCGGCAGTCAGTTGTTGATTTCAATAACCATCTGTTTAGTAAAGCGGGAGACCTTGTTAGGACAAATCTAGCATCCCAGCTGGAATCTGAAGAAAAAAATGCTACTTCCAGCCTTGATGCATTCAGCATGGTGTACGAAGACCTTAAACAGGATTTTGGATCAAAGAGAACCGGAGGGTTCGTTAAAATCAGTTTTCGCAGCAATGAAGCTTCGAATGGTTTTCCTTCATATTTTGCAGAGATTTTTGATCTTATCGAAGATTTGCAGATAAAACATAAGTACGAGCCAAAGGATATTGTTTTTCTTGTCAGGACAAAAAAGCAGGGAACGCAGTTAATTAGGTATTTCTCATCACGACTAAATTCTTATAGCAAAATTGAAGGGTGTCAGTATGGTCTGGTGTCAGGAGAGAGCCTCAGACTCGATTCTTCTGCTGTTTTGCGTTGTATTATTGCTTTCTTCCCTCTGATTGATTCTCCTGGTGATGCATCTCTGCTAGGCAGATTTGCTTTGGAGTTTTTAACACTTAAGGGAGATGAGATTCTTCCTTCTCAGTATATTTTATTGACTGCTCTTGATAACCAGGAGTCTCTTATCACTCTGGGACTCAAAAAATTACCTGAATTATTAAATAAGGCTGAGCATTTAGATGTTCCTGAGATTATTGAACTTCTTATCAGAGAGCTTGAGCTGAGTTCAAGTTCTGCAGCAATTTCATTTATTCTGGCTTTCAAAGATTCGTATTACTCGCAATTTGGATACAATAGTTTGTGCAGCAGAGAGGAACTTCTTACATGGTGGCAGGAGACAGGTGGACAGGAGATGCTTCCCATGGATGAAAATGTTAATGCAATGAGGGTGATGACTATTCACAAGGCAAAAGGGCTTGAGTTTCCAGTTGTGATTTTACCGGTTTGTGATTGGCAGATGGATCATGGATCATCCAAAAGACCAGATCTTTGGGTTGATACAAAAAACACAATATTTTATGAGCTGCCTGTTGTTCCGGTTGCTTATGCAAAAGAATTGCTCACCGGCCCCTTTGCAAAGGAATATATAAATGAAAAGGTTCAGATTCACCTTGATAACCTTAACCTTCTGTATGTAGCGTTGACCAGAGCTTCTGATCATTTGCACCTGTTTGTTCCCCAACCTTCGAAATCCAGCTTGTCAAGGATAAGCGGAATTCTTCAGGAAATTATTAAACCTGATCCTGAAAGCGGCGTCTATACATTTGGTGACGATGAAACCAACAATGAGCAACCCCGTGGGTTAAATACAGATAGTTTGACAGCTAATCCATATCCCACATGGGGTGAACCTGAGGATAGTACATCCGCAAAACCTGTATCGCCTTCTATCGAACGAGGGAATATTATACATAAAATCTTTGAACAAGTTGAAACAATTGAGGATATTTCAAATGCTGTTCAAGGCCTTGTGAATGATGGATCACTGGATGATAGCGATGCAGCCTCTTATGAAAAAAAGGTCAGAGACTTTATACAGAAGGATGATTTGCGGGAGTTTTTTTCTGGTAAAGGTAAGGTGCTGCGTGAAAAGTCTTTGCTGGTTCCGGGAAAAGGAGAGTTACGACCTGATAGAGTTGTGTTGTTCGGTAAGCATGCAGTGGTATTGGATTATAAGACTGGTAAGGCAGAAAGCTATCACAAGAATCAGCTTCGTCAATACGTGAACGCATTGAGAAATATGGGATATTCACCTGTTGAAGGTTATCTTTTGTATTTTGATGAAGAGGAAATTATTATGATCTGATCTGAATTATTTCTGCTTCAATTTGCAATCTGCCTGACCGTCATTTGCCCTCCAGCAAGCAACATCACAATTTGAATCGTCGAGGTAAACGCTTACCTTGTCTCCATCAACAGCCAGAATTTTCTTCCCCTCTGAAAAGTATGTAGCCTCAACTGTGTAGAAGTATCCTACCTTCACCCAAAATTCAACAAAATCTTCCGTCAGAGTATCCAGTATAAAAACCTCATCATCTTCAAGTTCTCCTTTGAGGATTCGTATTGGGATACTATCGTTTATACCTGAGATACTAACACTAACTGACATAAGACCGATAGTTGGTTTTTCTTCGTAACAATCGGAGCAAGAGAATTTCGGATAATCAGATTCACAGCCAGTTAGGAGAAATATCAGACTAATAATGAATATGTAATGATATTTATGATCGTGCAATCTCATTTGAATTGTGTTTTCAATGCCAGAGTGATACTAATCAGCACTGCCGATGGAGTCCATAAATAGCTTTTTGCAGGATTATACTGATAGGCCAATTCATATCGTATTTTCGGGTTGGCATAGTACAGGCTAATTGATGGTAATCCAAAAATCTGAAAAGCAGGCTTTGTTGATGTGGCTTTAAAACCACCTATAGATGCCTCCATGGTGCCGCTCACAATTATACCGTAATGCTCACCTTGAGGAAGCCGCAATAAAGGAAATTGCTTGAACAATCCAAACGAGAAACTAGTTCTAGTTTCCCTGAATAGATAGTTAAGCGAGTCATTCATAGGGTAATATACCTTTAAACGCCCTGGCCTTTGCCCGATACTTGTTTGGATGCCGACTTTATATCTGGAATCAAACCATTCTGCGCGAATTCCAAGTTTAGAATCCTCCTGTCCGAACATTCCTGTTAGTCCCAGATTGAAATTCTTCAGTGATAGAGCTTTGTTATATTTTGCTCCTGCTTCTGTCAAAATAGATTTGGTTTCTTTTTTTAAACCTGAAGATATTGCATAATCCATTGTGGAAAAGCCACTTTGAATATTGTGATTCACATCGGATCCGGCAATAATAAGCTTCTTTAAGGCGTACTTATTGTTAACTGACACGGCCACTTCCAGTGCTGTCAGATGTTTGTTGTTCTCGATTTCAAGTGCCGCCTTCCAGCTAATTAGTGAATCAATTGAAACACTGTCATTATTGAGGATGGTTAGCATAAGAGCCGTGTGTCCTTCTTTATCCTGAGTATCAATATCAGCACCATAATCCAAAAGTGTTTTAGCTGCCAGTGGGAAACCTCCCCAGATAGCAACCATAAAAGGCGTTTTTCCTGAATAGTCTTTAACATCCTGATTGCCTTTGTAAAACAGAAACATATCTGTCATGAAATAATCTCCATAAGCTGCTGCATAGAAGAGTGGAGTGAGACCTGTGAAGTCAGGAATATTTACATCAGCACCTTGTTGTACCAAATATTCTGCAAGATCAAGCTGATTAAAGTGAACTGCAAGAAGTAATGGAGTTCTATTGTCAATATCGGGAAGGTCAATCTTTGCGTTATTCAGAACGAGAATTTTGACAATAGTTAAATGCCCGTTTTGAACAGCATAGTGAATGGGAGTCATGCCATCCAAGTTTGTGCAATTAGGATCGATGCCTTCATTCAGAAGCTGCAAGACTTTTTCAACCTTGCCTGTTTCACTGGCTTGTATCAGACTAAATTCTTTCTCTGAAGGCTTCTGGGCCATACTCGCAGCCGCTAGTGAAATAAGTGTTATCAGAGTCAGGAATCTCAAAGGATAAGTTTTTCATTTAGACTCAAAAATTATGCCGGTATTACAGGGCAAAAAGGCTTTTCTCCGGATCACCTAATGGATCAAGCAGTTTAAATGGGTTTTCAATCATTTCTTTTACGCTTACAAGAAACCCTACACTGTCTTTTCCGTCTACGATCCTGTGATCATATGATAATGCAACATTCATCATTGGTCTGATTACAACCTGTCCTTTTTCAGCTATTGGGCGCTCCACAATGTTGTGCATACCCAGGATGGCTGACTGAGGAGGATTTAGAATAGGCGTTGATAACAAGGAGCCAAAAACACCACCATTAGTAATGCTGAATGTTCCGCCCTGAAGTTCATCAATGCTTATTTTGTTATTCTTCGCTTTTTCAGCCAGGTGTGCTATATCAGATTCAATTTCTGCCAATCCTTTAAGTTGAATGTCCCTAATAACAGGAACCATCAGTCCTTTAGGTGTTTGCATTGCAATCCCAATGTCGGTGTAATTAAAGGAAATGATATTTTCACCATCAATCTGAGAATTGATTTGTGGGAATGCCAGAAGAGACTTTGCAACTGCCATACTAAAAAATGACATAAAGCCTAACTTGACTCCATGCTTATTCTGGAAGGCAGTTTTGTATCGATTCCTTAATTCCATAACTGCAGCCATATCTATCTCATTGAATGTGGTTAGCATAGCAGTTTCTTGCTTAACCGCCACCAGCCTTTCACTGAGTTTTCTCCTGAGCAAAGACATCCTGGTTTTTTGTATTGTTCTTTCTGTCTGCAATTCTTCTCTAGAAGCAACTACCATTTCAACCTCTTTCCTAGAGATTCGCTTGAGTCCGTTGATAATATCATCAATATTGAGGTCTTGCTTTTTCATTATCTTTCTGGCAACAGGGGTAGACTTCGCCAAGGGAGCATGCTCCCTTGTTGGGATAGCGCTCTCCGAGGGAGTAGGCTCCCTTGTTGGGATAGCGCTCTCCGAGGGAGCATGCTCCCTTGTTGGGATAGTTATCCTTCCGATTACAGCACCAACTTTGACTGCTTCTCCCGCTTGAGCAAGGATCTCTATTGTGCCTTCTCCAGGAGCTGTTAGCTCAAGTGTGGCTTTTTCAGATTCAATAGATGCAATTTCCTGATCCAGTTCTACCCATGAGCCATTTTCAACAAGCCATGAGCCAATTTCTACTTCGGATATGGATTCTCCAGGTGTGGGAACAATTATTTCAATCATTTCTAAGCCTTTTTATTGCCGTTATTTTTGAATAGGCAAGTATTCAAATTCTTTTAATATTTCTAATCTTGATTTACCTTCCATGCATTGCAGACCACAGTATTTAAGATGCAAATCACAGGTGCATCTACGAAAGACTTTTTCTATTAGTTCTTGTTGACCAAGAAAATGAATTTTATTTAAGCCGACAGCAGGAGAAGCACTGGCTGCTCTGCATACAGCCTGTAATTCAGGTTCTTTGATGAGATTTCTAATAAATGGCCACGCTCCCATGTTCTCAGGCTCTTCCTGAACCCAGAGATGTAGTTTGGCCTTTGGATACTTAGCTATAATTGCATTAAATTTATCCATAGGGAAGGGGAATAATTGCTCTATTCTGACCAATGCGAGATCTCTTGCCTCTAGCTTTTCTTTTTCAGCAAGCAAATCATAATACATTTTGCCAGTACAAAAAACTACGCGACTGACAGAATTAATATCAGTATTCGGATCATCAATTATTTCCTGAAAAGTTCCATCAGACATATCTTCCATTGTGCTAACGCAGGATGAATGGCGCAATAGACTTTTCGGAGTGAAAAGAATTAAAGGTATTCTGAAGTTTCCAAGTACTTGTCGCCGAAGTACATGAAAAAGACTTGCCGGAGTGCTGGGATAAACCACCTGCATGTTCTCATGAGCGCAAAGAGCAAGGAATCTTTCAATTCTTGCACTGGAGTGCTCAGGTCCCTGACCCTCAAATCCATGTGGTAAATATAGAACCAGGCCATTAAAAACGCCCCACTTTTCTTCAGCTGAGCTTATGAACTGATCAATAATTACCTGAGCAGTATTGGTGAAATCGCCAAACTGAGCTTCCCAGATCGTTAATGTATTTGGACTTCCTAAAGCATAGCCATATTCAAATCCCAATACTCCATATTCTGAAAGATGGGAATTAAATATATTAAAGTCAGCCTGCTTATCAGTAAGGTGTTTTAAAGGATAATATTTTTCTCCGGTTTCTTCCTGAACCAGAGCTGCATGGCGATGGGCAAATGTTCCTCTCTCACTATCCTGACCAGAAATCCTGACTTTTATACCAGAATCAAGTAAGCTGGCGTAAGCAAGAAGTTCACCCAGAGCCCAGTCGAGCTTATTTTCCTGAATAGCCTTCTTTCTGGAATCAATTATTCGGTGAACTTTTTGAAAGAATTTTTTATCAGAGGGTAATGAATTCATCTGTTCCATAAGGAATTTAAGCCTTTCATTACTGAAACCCGTTTTGGTAGATTCTAATAAATTACTCCCGTGAAGATGTGAGAATGGCTTCCAGTCATCTTTAAGGAAAGGTCGGATCGAAGCCTTATCTTCTTTTTGACTTAATTCATATGCTTCGTCAAGCTCCTTCTCAAAAGCATCATTAATCTTTTTAATAGATTCTTTGTCGAAAACCCCATCTGTCAAAAGCTGTTGTGCGTATATGTCTCTGACATTGGGGTGCTTAGCGATGCTTTTATATAGCAGAGGTTGTGTAAACCGGGGTTCATCTCCTTCATTATGTCCATATTTTCTGTAGCACAGTATGTCAACAAAAACATCCTGATGAAATTCTTGTCTGAACTCCATTGCAAGCCTGATAGTATATATCAGGGCTTCAACATCATCGCCATTAACATGGAAAACAGGAGCCTTGGTAACTTTTGCAATATCTGTACAATAGGTTGAAGACCTCCCTTCCAAATAATTGGTGGTAAATCCAACCTGATTATTAATCACCAGATGAATTGTTCCTCCTGTCTTGTATCCTGGGAGCTGCGACATTTGGATTACCTCATAAACTACTCCCTGAGCAGCAATTGCGGCATCTCCATGTATAATAATAGGAGCTACACTGCTATCATCTCCACCGCAGAAGTTATCTATCCGACTTCTTGAAAGACCTTCTACCAAAGGACTGGCTGACTCCAGATGGCTTGGGTTTGGAAGCAGGTCTAATCTTACAGAATGCCCGCTGTCAGTGGTGATCACACTGTCATATCCCAAATGATATTTGACATCACCCAAAACAATTCCTTCTTCAAATTCGCTGGCGATGAATTCTCTGAAAATATCAGAGTAAGGCTTTTTGAGAATGTTTCCAAGGACATTGAGTCTGCCACGGTGTGTCATTCCAATAACGAACTCCCTTATTCCCAATTCTGCACCATTTTCAATTACCCAATCCAGGGCAGGGATCAGGGATTCTGCCCCTTCCAATGAGAATCTTTTCTGTCCGACAAACTTCTTATGGATGTATTTTTCGAAACCAACAGCCAAGTTAAGGTGATGATATATATGTTGCTTATCCTCTGATTTAAACTCTGAACTGTTAAGACAGCTTTCCATCTTTTTTTGCAACCATTCCAGGACAACAGGGTTACGAATGAACATAAACTCGGCTCCAACACTTCTGCAGTAAGTCTCTTTCAGTGTGTGTATGATCTCAGACAAAGGAGCTGGCCCAATCCCGATTTGTTTTCCAGCCTGGAAGATGGTCTCCAAATCCTCCTGATTAAGCCCGTAGTTCTCTTTGTCAAGAGTCGGGAAATATTTCCTTCGCTCCCTTACAGGATTTGTTTCAGTAAATAGATGTCCCCGCTTTCTATACCAGTCTATTAGGTTAATAACCTGAAATTCCTTGTCAACCTTTTCTGTAGAAGTATCAGCAATGAAATTTTGCTTTCTGGCAAATTCAAATCCTTCAAAGAATCGTTGCCAAGCTGAGTCAACTGAATCGGGATCCTGAAGATAAGACTCGTAGACATGGTTAATGGCATTTATGTCAGCATTTCCCAGGTAGGAGAATTTTTCCATAATGATTGTGCATTTCAGAGGTAAAAATAGTGAAAACAATCAAACCCTTACAGTGTTTAGCGAAACTGCAAAAAATAGTACATTTGTTGAAAAGCCGAATAAATTTTGAAAACCTTTCTTTCATTGGTAGCCAGCGATGTTCTTGAGTTTTACGGTCCAGAATTATCCGATGTGCTTTTCATTCTTCCAAACAAGCGTTCATCGGCCAGATTTAAAGAGGAAATAGCTCTTCAAACCAACACCCCTCTTTGGACCCCGGAAGTATTAGCCATGAATGATTGGATCATTGAGGCCTCTGACTATTCTCAGGCTGGTGAGTATGAAAGTATGATGGTTTTATATCAGGCAGTATCAAGACATTGGGGTGTTGCTGGAACGTTAAGAGATTTTTTATCATGGGGAGATATGCTGAAGAGGGATTTTGATGAGGTGGATAAATATCTTGTTGATGCTGCCAGACTTTACGTTCAGCTTTCAGATGAAAAGGAGATTGAGAGCAGATTTTCAATTCTGGAAAAAGAAGAGATTCAGCAACTTAGCAGGTTTTGGAAGAGCATAAATACTAAGCCTTCTGAGCTTCAGATTGACTGGCTCAGTTTGTGGAATAAACTTTTTGTGATTTTTGAGGAATATCATAAGCTTCTTAATAAAAACGGAAAGGCTGATACTGGTATGATGTACAGGGATCTTGCAGATAAGGCATCATCTGATCCGGATTTTTTATCCTCTTATCCCGGGGTCTGTTTTATTGGATTTAATGCTTTAACCAAAACTGAGAGGGTAATATTTGCTTCTGCACGGAATCTTCAGAAGGGGCGATTTTATTGGGATGCTACGAAGCATTTGTCAAAATACCTCAAGGATTTTCCTCCTCCTGATTCTTTCAAATCGAAGGCCAAATTTAATAATACGAGGTTTGATGAGAATCCTCCTCCTAATTTCTTGCCAGTAAGGTTGTTCTCTTTTGAATCTTCAGTAGGACAAGTGAAAATGGTTAATTCCTGGCTGGATGATGCTGATAAGGATGCCTCAACTGCTATTGTGCTTGGTGAAGAAGGGATGCTCGATGAATTATTATGGGCCCTGGATCAAAGACAACATAGAATTAATATTAGTATAGGAAGTTCGGTTATTCTTACAAAGTCTGGTCGATTGTTTTTGGCCCTTGCCGATGAAATGGTTCAGGCTTTCAATGACGGCCGCAAACAAATTGCAGTACCTGATAGCGTTACGGATGCAGTTCCTGAATATGCCAGGCTGTTTCTCAGGGAAGATGGGATTTCCTCTGGCAAAAAGAATTTTTTAGATCTGGGAACATGGATTGGTTTCATTAAAGAACTTAAAGAAAGTGTGTATTTATTAGGCTCTAAACGTGATAATCTGGAAGTTGAGAGCCTTGATATTATCGCAGGTATGTTATCAGAGATAGCTGATGTGAACCATAGTTATAAAATGGAATTATCTCCTGAAGTATGGTTGTGGTACCTTAAGAAGTGGTTGAATACATCGCGAATAGCCTTTCCTGGAAAACCCGGAGCAAAGATTCATATAACAGGAATACTTGAAACCAGAGTTTTGGATTTTGATAATTTGATTTTACTCTCTGTAAATGAAGGTGTCTGGCCTGCCGGAAAACAATCCCCGTCGTTTATCCCCTTTCATCTGAGGAAAGAATTTGGACTTCCGGTAATTGCAACTTTAGATGAAATGTACGGATATCATTTCTTTCGCCTGCTGCAAAGAGCAAGGAACGTGCATGTTGGATATCTTAGTCTTGGTGATAATATAAAGTCTGGCATCGGAGAGAAATCGAGATTTCTTCTACAACTTGAATATGAGTTTAAGCATCCAATTGATAAAATGAATGTAATCGGGGATGTTAAATTTGTTTCCGGAAATCCCCCAAATATTCCGAAAATAGGAGGGATTCTGGATAAATTGAACAAATATTTGAAGAAAGACGGACATGCGAGGAAGCTATCACCAAGTGCTATAAATACATTTATTGATTGTCAATTACGATTTGTTTACCAGTATCTTCTTAAGTTGAGGGATGAGGATGAGAAATCTGATCTTTCCGAACCAAGATTGTTTGGTAAGATTTTGCATGAAACTATGGAGCTGATATACAACCGGCTATTTAAGAATGGTATGGTGTCTATAGATGCTCTAAGGAAGCTACTAAAGGATAATGACTCGCATGAAACTATTATTCTTGAAGTATTGGAGGCCGACACGAATAAGTCATTTGAAGGGATCAATGTTCAGAAGCTTACAGCGAAAGACAGGATGGTGCTGAAGGTTGTTCAAAATTATGTTAAACTGATCCTGCGGACAGATCTTAATTATGCTCCTTTTCAAATTCTGGGTACAGAGGAGGGAGTTGAGAAGGAAGTGAAAATTACAATAGGTGAAGAGGAGTTTAATGTTTGTCTTGGAGGGATAATTGACCGCTTAGACCAGAAAGGAGATATTATCAGAGTGATAGATTATAAATCAGGACAACCTCCGGTTAAGGTTAAAGAATTAAAGGAATTGACTGATTCTGGTCACTCAAAAAGACCAAAAGAAATGCTCCAGGCCCTCATATATGCCTATCTTCAGGTTGGGCGGTCAGATAAATCGAATGGTGTTATGCCTGGCCTGTATGCTGTACGCCACTTAAGCAAAGGTGTCCTTACTCCGGATTTATTTTTAGGAGGAGAGCAACTAAATAATCAATCGCAATATTATGATACTATAGAACTCCTGATAAAGGAGGTTCTGGAAGATCTTTTCAATCCTGAGGATGATTTCAAGCCTACGGATAATCTTAAAAATTGTGAGTATTGTAGTTTTAATCTCCTATGTCAGAGAGTTTGATTATTGTCATCAAGGAGATCCGGACGAAGTCTTTTTGTCCTTTCCAACGATTGTTCCAGTCTCCAGTTATCAATTTGTTTGTCATTTCCAGATAGTAGTATCTCAGGTACTTTCCATCCTTTATATTCTGCCGGGCGAGTATATAGGGGCGGAGCCAATAGATTATCCTGAAAAGAGTCTGTCAGAGCTGATACCTCATCTGATAAAACACCCGGAATTAGTCTGACTATTGCATCTGCCATTACAGCAGCAGCAAGTTCTCCCCCTGTTAAAACATAATCCCCGATAGAAACCTCCATTGTTACCATGTTGTCTCTAACACGTTGGTCGATGCCTTTATAATGCCCGCAAAGTATGAGAATGTTTTTTTTGCAAGATAATTTATTGGCAAGTTTTTGATTAAATGGTTTCCCATCTGGTGAGGTGTAAATTATTTCATCATACTCACCCTTCTCACTTAAGGATTGAATGGCCAGGTCGATAGGTTCAATGCTCAGTACCATTCCGCCACCACCACTAAAAGGATAATCATCAATGCTTTTTTGCTTGCTGGTTGAAAAGTCCCTAAGATTATGAACTTGTAATTCAACTAATCCCTTTTTTTGTGCTCTGCTTAGAATACTATGATTCAGAGGGCTCTCCAGTAATTCAGGTACGGCTGAAAGAATATCTATCCTCATTTCGTCTTTTTTGCAAAGATAGTCTAAAACTTAAGGAGAAAAACTACCCAGATTCGCCAGGGTGCCAAAATGGCAGTTCTGGGATGTGATAAGAAGGATATCTCAATCAGTCTGTAAAATAGCGTGCTTACAGTTTTGCACGAGCATAATGATGACAAGAAACCTTCTTCATATCGTTTTGTTAACTCCTTGTTTTCGAATTATATAATAGCTGCATATATGGGAGTGGCTTGGGTTAAATTATTCGAAAAAAGAATTACCTTTGCTTTGTTTGTGTAATCGGGTTATACCTGTTACTGTTCTTGTAGAACAACTTAAGATTTGCCACTATTGATTTTGGGAGATTTTAAGCATATGTTGGATCCTAAGCGAATTGCTATGACTGAGAAAGATAACCCATCTGATGAATTGAATCAGAAAGCAAGGGAGCAAACTCCCTTTACGGAGGATACACCGGAAAAGGAATCAAAGCCGGAAGCAAAAGCAAGGGAGCATGCTCCCTTGACGGAAGAAGCGCCGGAAAAAGCAAGGGAGCATGCTCCCTTGACGGAAGAAGCGCCGGAAAAAACAAGGGAGCAAGCTCCCTTGTCGGAAGAAGCGCCGGAAAAAACAAGGGAGCAAGCTCCCTTGACGGAAGAAGCGCCGGAAAAAACAAGGGAGCATGCTCCCTTGACGGAAGAAGCGCCGGAAAAAACAAGGGAGCAAGCTCCCTTGACGGAAGAAGCGCCGGAAGCAAAAACAAGGGAGCAAGCTCCCTTGTCGGGAGAAGCGCCGGAAGCAAAAACAAGGGAGCATGCTCCCTTGTCGGGGACTGACGATCTTCCTGCATTGGGGGTGGATTATTCTGAATATGCAAAAGAGCAATTGGTTGATGCCCTGAAGCATCTGCTTGAGCGGAGACCTATTCAGGAAATCCGTAACGATGTTGAAAATATTAAATCTGTATTTTATAAAAAGCATCATCAGATAGCTGATGAGAAAAAAGCAGATTTTATTGCCAAAGGAGGTGCTAAAGAAGAGTTCAGACTTCCCCCTGATCCGCTTGAAGATCAGTATAAAGAATTGTATGATGGGTATCGCCAGCGTCGCATAGAATATAATAAAATTCTTGAGCTTCAGAAGTTTGAGAATCTGGCGAGGAAAAAAGATATAATTGAGAAAATCAAAAATTTGGTTCATTCTCAGGAATCACTTAATAAGACCTTCAATGATTTTCGGGATTTGCAATATGCATGGAGAGATGCTGGTCCTGTTCCGCAAGGTGATTTGGCTTCTCTGTGGGAAAATTACCACCATCATGTAGAGAAGTTTTATGATTTCATTAAGATCAATAAGGAGCTTCGTGATCTCGACTTACGAAAGAATTTGGAAATCAAGATTAAGCTTTGTGAAAGTGCTGAAGAGTTATTGCTCGTTCCTAACGTGGTTAAAGCCTTTAGAAGTTTGCAAGAGCTTCACGGACGATGGAGAGAGGTTGGGCCGGTATCCCTTGATAAAAAAGAGGAAGTTTGGATTAGATTTAAAGAGTCTACAACCCTTATCAATAAGAAGCACCAGGATCATTTTCATGGATTAAAGGAAGAGCAAAAAGAAAATCTGGAAGCCAAGATACGGTTGTGTGAGCAGGTTGAGGAAATAATCTCTTTGAATATTGATTCGCCAAGAAAGTGGAACGAGTTTTCTCAAAAAGTTATTGACCTGCAGAAGATGTGGCGCAGTATTGGCTTTGCACCGAAAAAGGATAATAATCAGGTGTATGAAAAGTTCAGAAATATTTGCGATGAATTCTTCAATAAAAAGCGTGATTTCTTTTCTAGACACAGAGATGCACAAAAGGCCAACCTGCAACTGAAAACTGAATTGTGTATTCAGGCAGAGGCCCTTTCTAATAATACCGACTGGAGACAAACTACTGAGGATCTAATCAGTATTCAGAAGCAATGGAAAAAAATCGGACCAGTGCCCAGGAAATATTCTGACGATTTGTGGCATAGGTTTAGAACAGCCTGTGATACTTTTTTTAATAGTAAAAAGGATCATTTTAAAGGCCAGGATTCTGACCAGGGAGCGAATCTTACTAAAAAGTTGGAACTGATAGAACTGGTAAAAGCCTTTACACTGACTGATAATCAAAATTCTGATTTGGAAAAGCTAAAGCAGTTTCAAAAGGAATTCACTATTATTGGCCATGTGCCTGTTAACCAGAAGAATAAGGTGCATAAGGAGTTTAGAGAATTAATCAATCAGCTGTTTGATAAATTAAATATTGATGAATCCAGGCGTGAAATAATGCAATTCCGCCAAAAAATAGATACTTTAGCGCAGTCCCCCAAAAATAAATCCCGTATTTATGTTGAACGGGAGAAGCTGCTTAGTAAACTGAAGCAGCTTGAAGGCGATGTCATTCTATGGGAAAATAATATTGGGTTTTTTGCAAAATCAAAGAATTCTGAAGTCATGATCAAGGAAGTCAGAAAGAAAATTGAGATGAGCAAGAAACAAATTGATACCCTTAAAGAGCGGATCGATATCGTAGACAATATTTAAAACTAAACCACTTTGTAACAGTATCAAAATGAAGAACTATTTCAAATTATTAGCCCTCGTCATAGCGGGGTTATTATCTTTTTCTGCTGGTATGGCTCAAACCGGTAGTGTGCGTGGCTTTGTGTATGATAAGGCAAATGGGGAGCCTGTGATTTTTTGCAATGTTTATCTACAAGGAACTACTTATGGAGCTGCAACTGACGTAAACGGGTTTTATAACATCACCAAGATTGTCCCTGGTAGTTATAAACTTGTTGTTCAAGCCCTGAGTTATGCGGAGTCATTTACGGATGTGGTTGTCAAAGCTGACCAGATTGTTAGTCAGAAGATCTTTCTGGATGCCAGCGTTCAGAATATCGACGCAGTTGTTGTTAGTGCTGAGCGACAAGAGATGAAAACTCAGATCTATACTTCTATTACTAAGGTTACACCCAAGCAAATGTCAAAGATTCCTACCATCGGTAGTGAACCTGATTTGGCTCAGTATCTCCAGGTACTCCCGGGTGTTATTTTTACCGGGGATCAGGGTGGACAATTATATATAAGAGGAGGTGCTCCAATTCAAAACAAAGTATTGCTGGACGGAATGATTATATATAATCCCTTCCATTCCATCGGCTTGTTTTCTGTTTTTGATTCTGATGTTATTCGTAATGCTGATATATACACTGGTGGTTTTGGAGCTCAATACGGAGGAAGGATCTCATCCATAATGGATATCACTACCAGAGATGGTAATAAAAAGCGGATTGCCGGAAAAGTGTCTTCCAGCACATTTATGTCAAAAGTGTTGATTGAAGGGCCATTGAAGAGGGCAAAAACAAATAATGATGGTAGCTCCTCATTTATTTTTAGCGCTAAGCATTCATACTTGGAGCAGACTTCGAAGTACCTTTATTCCTACGTTGATACGGCAGGACTTCCATTTGGTTTTACGGATTTTTATGGAAAAGTTTCCATAAATGGTAAAAATGGTAGTAAGGTTAACTTTTTCGGATTTAACTTCTCCGATAATGTTACATACAGGGATATTACCGATATTGGATGGAAGTCTTTCGGTGGAGGAACAAATTTGGTGCTCGTGCCTGAGAATTATCCAGCTCTGATTAAAGCAAATGTTGCTTTTTCGTCTTACACAATTGATATGGTGGAAGCTGATCAGCCACCACGACAGTCATCAATTAACGGATTTAATGTTGGTCTGTCCTTTGTTTATTTTTTCGGAAAAGATGAGCTGGATTATGGTATTGAAACCTTAGGGTTTAATACAAATTTTAATTATTTCAATGCAGTTGGCCGGAAGATTACCCAGCAGCAGTTTACAACAGAACTGGCTGCATATGCTAAGTATAAGATGACAATGGGGAAATTGCTGATTGAACCCAGTTTTAGATTCCATTATTATGCTTCGCTTGCAGAAGCAAGTCCTGAACCCAGATTAGGTCTGAAGTACAACCTGAGCGAAACCTTCAGAATTAAATTCTCGGGCGGTATGTATTCGCAAAATCTTATTGCGGCAAACTCAGATCGTGACGTTGTTAACCTTTTTTACGGTTTTCTAAGCGGTCCTGAAAACCTGCAAAAGGAATTTGATGGAGAGAGAATTACATCTAAACTCCAGAAGTCCAATCATGCTATTCTGGGATTTGAAGTCGATATTACAAACAAATTGAATCTTAATGTTGAAGGATATATAAAGGATAATGTTCAACTTACAAATATTAACAGAAATAAGTTGTATGATGATACTGGCGAGAACCAGGATAAACCTGAATATCTCAGAAAAGATTTTATTATTGAAACTGGTCAGGCTTATGGACTGGATTTTCTGTTGAAGTATGACTATAAACGACTATATTTTTGGACAGTATATTCAATTGGGTGGGTAACCCGCTATGATGGAATTATCACCTATCCACCTCATTTTGATCGTCGGCATAACGTTAACCTGGTTGGCGCCTATACCTTCGGACAAGATCTGGATTGGGAGTTTAGTACCCGGTGGAACCTTGGTTCAGGATTTCCTTTTACCCAAACCCAGGGATTCTACGAGAAGATCCCTTTTCATGATGGAATCAATACAGATTATACAACAGCCAACGGAGAGCTAGGAATTGTTTATGGACCTTTGAATCAGGGAAGACTTCCTTATTATCACAGACTTGATGTGAACCTGAAGAAGACCTTTAATGTACGCAACGATAGTGAGATTGTAGTATCATTAAGTATCACAAACGTCTATAACAGGAATAACATATTTTATTTTGACCGGGTAAGGTATGAAAGAGTTGATCAGCTTCCTTTCATGCCAACATTTGGCGTGAATTGGACTTTTTAAGGGAATGAGTGCAGGCAAAACTAAGTATATATTTGTTACCGGAGGGGTGACGTCTTCTTTGGGTAAAGGGATTATCTCGGCATCGCTTGCAAAGCTACTTCAGGCCAGGGGGCTTTCTGTTACTATTCAGAAACTTGACCCCTATATCAACGTTGATCCTGGTACTCTGAATCCATATGAACATGGCGAATGCTATGTTACTGATGACGGAGCTGAAACAGATCTTGATCTTGGGCACTATGAGCGTTTTCTGGATGTTCCTACCAGTCGGGCTAATAATGTCACTACTGGTCAGGTATACCAAGCTGTAATTAATAAAGAGCGACGAGGTGATTATCTGGGGAAAACTGTTCAGGTTATTCCTCATATAACTGATGAAATTAAACGCAGGATTCAGTATCTCGCTTCCAAAGAAGAATATGATGTTATTATAACCGAAATTGGTGGAACTGTTGGTGACATTGAATCATTGCCCTATATAGAATCTGTGAGGCAGCTCAAATGGGAATTAGGTGATCGAGTAATGGTAATACATCTTACACTGGTTCCATATCTTAGTGCCGCCGGTGAATTAAAGACAAAACCAACCCAGCACTCAGTTAAAATGCTACTGGAAGAAGGAGTTCAGCCTGATGTTTTGATATTGCGTACTGAGAGGGAATTAACCAAAGACATCAGAAAGAAAGTCGCCCTTTTCTGTAACGTCCTTGAGCGTGCAGTTATTGAATCCAGAGATGTTTCTACGATCTATGAAGTTCCTTTAAAAATGCAGAAGGAGAAACTTGATGAGATCGTTCTGGATAAGCTGCAGATTAGCAATGTTCAAGCTCCTGATCTGGAGCCTTGGAAACTGTTTGTTAATAAGGTGAAAAATCCTGATAAGCTTGTTAGGATTGCCCTAGTGGGTAAATATGTTGAATTACAGGATTCATATAAATCTATATCTGAGGCTTTTATTCATGCCGGAGCTAGTAATAACGCCAGAGTAGACTTGAAATTTGTTCACTCTGAGACTTTGGAGAACGAAGGGTGGGAAGAAAATTTTGCTGATGTTAAAGGAATTCTGATAGCACCGGGTTTTGGCCATCGTGGTATTGAAGGCAAGGTTAATGCTGCACAATATGCACGTGAAAATAATATCCCCTTTTTAGGAATTTGTTTGGGCATGCAATGTGCTGTTATTGAATATGCCAGGAATGTGCTGGGGCTCACTGATGCAAATTCGTCAGAAATGAACCCGACAACCAAATTTCCGGTGATAGATTTGATGGGACATCAGAAAATCATTAAAGATAAAGGAGGCACTATGCGATTGGGCGCATATAAGTGTGAGGTAGTGGAGGGAAGCACTATGTCTGAAGTTTATAACGAGAAATGCGTGACCGAAAGACATCGCCACAGGTATGAATTCAATAATGAGTATCTGGATACATTTGTTGATAGTGGGATGGTGCCTGCAGGGATAAATCCTGACAGTAATCTTGTAGAAGCATTTGAAATTAGAGGGCATAAATGGTTCATTGGCGTACAATTCCATCCTGAATACCGAAGTACTGTAATGCATCCACATCCACTTTTTGTTAGTTTTGTCAAGGCTTCATTGAAATAATATTGTATTTTTGGCCTCCCAAATTGACTAATGTATATTATTTGGTGTTGATTATTAGCTAGTAAGTTATGGATAGAAATTCACTGATTGGATTATTACTGATCGGAGCACTGTTAATTGGATACAGTATCTGGACAAAGCCTTCTGAGGAAGAGAGATTAGCACAGCAACATAGAATAGATTCCATTCAAACTGCCCGGATTGCTGAGCAATTAGAGGCTGAACGCTTGAATCTTCAGCTGGAAAATATGAAGCCTGCTGAGACAGTTACACAAAGCCCGGAAGAAAAGGTAGAACAAATTGCTGCTGATCTGGGAGGATTTGCTGCCTCTGCAGTTGGAGAAGAGAAATTTGTAACTATCGAGAACCAGAACCTTCGTTTACAAATATCCTCAAAAGGTGGACAAGTGTATTCTGCCGAATTGAAGGAGTACCAAACCTGGGATAAAAAGCCGCTGATCCTTTTTGATAATGAGGATAGCAAGTTTAATCTCAAGTTCTATGCTGATAATAAACCTATTTTTACTGAGGATCTCTATTTTGTTCCCCAGTACAGTCAGGAAAATATAGATGCCAGCTCCTCTGCTCAATCTTTAACCATGAGGCTTAATGCCGGTGAGAATCGCTGGATTGATTTTGTATATACTTTAGAACCTGAGTCTTTTAGTCTTGGTTTTGAAATCAAGCTGAATAATATGAATGAGGTTTTTGGACGTAATACTCCGTACATGGATCTCGACTGGTCTTACCCACTAAAGCAGCAGGAACGTGGGCATAAATGGGAAAGCACGTACTCAACCATCTATTATAAATACTTTAATGATGAAGTAGGACATATTGGAGCCAGAAAAGAGGGTGGTGAAGATTTACCTACAAAGGTGGAATGGATTGGGTTTAAACAGCAATTCTTCTCCACAGTTCTTTGTACAGATAATTTCTTTAGTTCGGCTAAAATTGAAACATCAAACCTTGAAGAGGAAACAGGCTATCTCAAACTTTGTCAGGCAGCAATAACTATTCCTATTGAGGGCAAGAGTCAGGAGAGTATACCCTTAAGCATGTATTTTGTGCCTAATCATGTCAAGAGCCTGAAAAAAGAAGGTCGTGAGCTGCATAAGATGATAGACATGGGCTGGCCTTTCATTTCATGGATCAATACTCTGTTTGTGGTAAATATCTTTCATTACCTGGAGGGTGTCTTTAACTTCAAGGGAAAATATGGTTTAATTATCATCCTCCTTACAATCTTCTTTAAAACAATACTTCTGCCTCTGAGTTATAAATCATTTGTTTCAGGAGCAAAGATGAGAGTTTTAAAGCCTCAGATAGATGAAATAAATCAAAAATTCTCAAAGGATAAGGCTATGGAAAAGCAGCAGGCTACCATGGCTTTGTACAAAAAGGCAGGAGTAAACCCAATGGGGGGCTGCTTGCCCATGTTGTTGCAAATGCCTATATGGCTTGCTTTGTTCCGCTTTTTTCCGGCGTCAATTGAATTACGGCAACAATCATTCCTATGGGCGACAGACCTTTCGTCTTACGACTCTATTTTAACCTTGCCATTTACAGTTCCTGGTGGTTTTGGGGATCATATCAGCTTGTTTACTGTGCTTATGGCTGTGTCAATGGCCCTGACTACCAAAATTAATATGTCTCAAACTGATACTGGCCAACAAATGCCAGGTATGAAAATGATGATGTATTTAATGCCGGTGATGATGCTGTTTTGGTTTAACTCCTATGCTTCAGGATTGAGCTTTTATTACTTCGTCTCAAACCTGATTACTTTCCTTCAGATGACACTGATCAAGAGAAGTATCAATGAGGAAAAAATTCTGGCGAAGTTAACTCTAAACCAAAAGAAAACACCAAAGAAGAAAAGTGGTTTTCAGGAGAGACTGGAGAAAATGGCCAGAGAAAGACAACAACTGAATAAGCCTAAGAAACGTTAATCAGGGGCGAGGTTATCTCCAAAGATCAATCATTTTTATTGCAGTCACCGCTGCCTCTATACCTTTGTTGCCGTGTTTGCCTCCCGCACGATCAATAGCCTGCTGCTGGTTGTCTGTGGTCAGGAGTCCGAAAATAACGGGTTTCTTGTACTGTAAACTTAAATCTATCACTCCTTTTGTTACACCCTGGCAAATAAAATCGAAGTGCCGGGTTTCTCCTTGTATCACAGAGCCAAGTGCAATAACTGCATCCGGATTGTGGTTCTCAAGAAGATATTGAGCACCTGACGGCAATTCAAAACTTCCGGGAACCTTTATTACTGTCAGGTTTTCACTTTTTATACCCTGTTTTCTCAAAAGGTCAACAGCACCTTCGCGTAATGCTCCCGTAATTTCATCATTCCATTCTGCTACCACAATACCTATTCGCATATCCTTTGCTGACGGTAGTGAATAAGGGCTGAAAGATGATAGATTATTGTTCTTCGTTGACATGATAAAAAAAGAGCCGGATAAACCGGCTCACAAATAAATATTATTTATATTTTTTGCTTGGCTCTTTCGATATACTTCGGAATCTGTCTTGCCTCATTAGATTCAGGGTAATCATCTTTAATCTTGTTATAAGTATCCAATGCTTCTTGAGCCTTATCCTGAGTTTCCAATAATTCACCAGCCTTAAGTAAATAGATCGGACTTGTGAATTCGTTCTTCCTTATATTTGCTGCTTTCAGATAAAACTCAATAGCTTTATCCATATTATCCAGTTCAGCGTGAGCATCTCCAATAGCTCCCGTAGCGATTGGCATAATCATTTCATCTTTTGAGGAAAATTTTGATAAATACTCAATAGCTTCGTTAAACTGTCCAAGTTGAAGATAACTAATGCCAGCATAAAAGTTTGCCAGTTTTGCAGCCTTAGTAATCTTGTACTCATCCATAATATCAAGAAAGCCCAGATAATTGCCGTCTCCATTTAATGCCAGATTGAAGGAATCCTGCTCAAAGTACTGCTCTGCCATAAACATTTGGGAACTAGCCTCAGTTTGTTTTGGGGCAATAATGAGTTTCTTAACGCCAATAAAAGCTCCAGCGATAACAATTACACCAATAATCAAGTAAGAGAAAAGTTTTGAATTGTCCTCAATAAACATCTCTGTACGACTTAAAGCCGATTCAACAGCTTCAAGATTTTGATTTCCCTGACTCTTCTTCTTGCTAACCATACATTTTTTATTTAAGCATGCAAATTTAGAGTTTTTACTTCGTTTAGCGAAATAAAAAGTTGAAAAAAAAATTAGTTGTTTTGAGCACAAAACCAATGAAATCCATATACTTGTGCTTTACCTGAAAGAAAGAGCAGAAAGCATGCATCTAAAAAGACTGAATTTAATTAACTTCAAGAACTACAGCGAGTTGGATATCGAGCTCTGTCAGGGGATAAATTGTTTTGTCGGACACAATGGTGTAGGAAAGACCAACCTTTTTGATTCGATTTATTATTTATCTTTTTGTAAATCCTATTTTAATCCCTCCGACAGTCAAAATATTCAGCATGAAGAAGAGTTTTTTGTCATACAGGGAGAGTTCAGTAAGGATTCTGAAACCGAGAAGATTTATTGTGGTTTAAAGCGAAACAATAAGAAGCAATTTAAGCGCAACAACAAGGAATATGTAAAACTTGCAGATCATATTGGATTTATACCATTGGTTATGGTTTCACCTGCTGATTCTGCCCTAATACTTGAAGGTAGCGACGAGCGCAGAAAGTATATTAATGGTGTGATTTCTCAATTTAATCGTGAGTATCTTGATAGTTTGATCAGATATAACAGAACTCTCATTCAGCGTAATAAGCTTTTGAAGGATTTTGCCCGGAACAGACGCTACGATGAGGAGTCACTTGATGTGTGGGATCAGCAGCTAGCCGGGCTGAATCTTAAGATCCATCAGACAAGAAGTTTGTTTATTGGTGAATTGTCTCCTATTTTCCAATATTACTACGACTATATAGCTCAGGGAAATGAAGTGGTGGAGCTTGCATATCAGACTCAGGGGGATAATGGCGATTGGTATGAGCAGATCAGAGCTTCCAGAGAAAAAGACAGAATTCTTCAATATTCTACTGTTGGGATACATAAGGATGACCTCAAGCTAACATTAAAGGGTTTTCCAATAAAGCGACAGGGCTCGCAAGGGCAGCAGAAAACTTTTCTATTAGCTCTGAAATTAGCTCAATATGACTTCCTTAAACAGATAAGTAAAATCAATCCTCTGATTTTGCTTGATGATGTCTTTGATAAACTAGACTCAGATCGAGTTACACAAATAATTAAACTGTTGAGTAAAGAACATTTTGGACAAACCTTCATTACTGATACAAATGAGGAGCATCTCTCTGCAATCCTTTCGCAGATTCCTGCTAAACACAGGGTTTTCAGAGTTGGACATTCAGGAATAGAAAGGATAGAGAATGGTAATTCGTAGAACATACACCCGGTCAATAAAGAGCGTTGTTAATGATTTTCTTAAGGAAAACAAACTGGATACAAAGCTCGAAGAACAGGAGCTGATGCGACTATGGTATGAGGTTACAGGAAAAATGGTGGCCAGGGCTACAAAATCCGTGTCAATAAAGAATCGAAAATTGTTTATCCGAATTGATTCATCTGTTATTAGAAACGAGATCAGTATGATTCGCGATGGTCTGCTTCAGGAGCTTAACTCAAGATTCAGTGAGCCCCTGATTGATGAGATAGTATTATTATGAGAGACAGCTAATCTTTGCACTCGCAGGGAGAAAGAGCCAGAAAATTGGCATTGCGATCAAATCTCTCACTTCTGGAGAAAAAGAAATCAGCTTCAATTCTTGCATTTTCATTGCTATCAGAGCCATGAACCGCATTACGTTCAATAGATTCAGCAAATAACTTTCTAATGGTGCCATCTTCAGCTTTAGAGGGATCTGTTGCACCTATAAGTTTTCTATAATCTAAAACGGCATTGTCTTTCTCCAATACAGCTACAATGATTGGTCCGGATGTCATAAACTCTACAAGGCTTCCATAAAATGGCCTCTCCTTATGTATTGAATAGAATTCTTCAGCCTGCTTTTTACTCAGCTTAATGTACTTTAAAGCAGCAATCCAAAAACCTGCTTCTGTAATCATACTCAAAATTGAACCGATGTGCTCGTTAGCTATTGCACCTGGCTTGATAATGGTGAAAGTGATGTTTCCTTTTTGACTCATGCTAATATTGTGTTTCTTTGCTATTACTTCTTAAGAATTATTATGACAGGCGAAATTAGAAAATGTTTTACAAATATCTCGGGCGAGGCTAAATCTTCTCTTATGTCCATTTTAAATGGCAAACATAAGATTATTGTTGCAAGTCACAAAAATCCTGATGGAGATGCTATTGGCTCTGCTCTGGGAATTGCTGGTGTTTTGAAAAATGCCGGACATAAAGTTGACGTTGTTATTCCTGATATGGTTCCTTCCTTTCTGAATTGGCTTCCGGGATATAAGAAGGTGCTTGTTTATGAATTTCAGGCAGACAAAGTTGAGAGGCTTGTAAAAGAGGCTGACCTGCTGATAATTCTGGATCTGAGTCATCCTGACAGAATGGGTGATATGCAAATCATTCTATCTGAATATCCAGGCTTGAGTTTGCAGATAGACCATCATCCTGGATCAGGTGGTTTTACAACAATTTCAGTAATAGAACAAGCTAGTGGAAGTACTTCAGAGCTGATCTTTGATTTTATTGAATGGATTGGATTATCACGATATCTGGATAAGGATACTGCAACATGTTTGATGACCGGAATTATTACTGATACACTTGGGTTTAAGGTGGCAAGCTCTTACCCTGGTGTTTTTAATGTTGTTATGAAGCTTATGGAGGCTGGTGCAGATAAGGATAGAGCTTTTGACCAGATATATAATCAATACTCTGAGAATAGATTCAAACTGTTGGGTTTCAGTCTGTCATCGCGAATGAAGGTGTTCCAGGAGCAAGGTGCTGCATGCATTTATCTTTCTGAAAAAGATATAAATTCTTTTAGTCACAAAAAAGGTGATACTGAGGGATTTGTTAACTATCCTCTTTCGATAAAGGGCATTCATTTTTCTGTTCTCTTTACGGAACATGAAGATTATATTAAACTATCCTTGAGATCGTCTGGTGTGCTGGACGTCAATAAGATAGCATCTAAACACTTCCATGGTGGAGGTCACCATAATGCTGCTGGTGGTAAATTCTATGGAACTATGGATGAGGCTTTGAGCTTCTTTGAAAGTCTTGTTAAAAACAATATATGAAAGTATTTGCTCTGATTTTGTTTGCAATCTTTCTTCTTGCAAATTCCTGTAGAACGAGATCTGAAACCAAATCATCAGATACCGGATCTGTGGTTGATACTGAAACACTAATCAGGATAAACCAGCAACTTGTTAAGGATGATATTGCCAAAAATGAGGCTTACGCCAGAAACAATAACTGGGATTATTCCATCACAGGTAATGGAATTATTTATGAGATCCTAAATCATAGTAAAGGCCTGGTTGGCAAGGCCGGGGATCAGGTTGAATTCAGCTATGAAAGTAAGCTTTTGGATGGCACCTTTTGTTATTCATCTGATTCCAACGGTTTGAAGAAATTTTTAGTTGATTATGAAGAAGTTGAATCTGGTATCAATGATATGGCTAAGCTTCTTTCAGAAGGTGACAGTGCCAGAATTATTCTGCCTCCACACCTGGCATTTGGTTTGACCGGCGATAGAAATCGTGTTCCTGCCAGATCGAGCCTTATTTATCATCTAAGACTACTTAAAATCCATTAGCTGGATTAATATATTCCTTGTATTTTTATGCAATCATATTTGAAATCTTTATTGTCTATGAAAATAGTTTATTCAGTTTTCCTTCTGCTGATAATGATAATGGCCTCATGTAAAAGCTCCGGAGATGGCTTTACTGAGCATTCCAGTGGATTAGAATATAAATTTATTGAAACAAATACTTCCGGAGCAACTCCGGCAGTTGGTGACATTGTTGTACTGTCATTAAAATATTTTACTGCTGAAGATCGCCTTGTTGATGAATCTGATTTCTATAGAATGCAGGTAACAATTCCTGCCTATCAGGGAGATTTCCATACTGGCCTTCAAATGTTGCAGGTGGGAGATAGCGTTTGTTTTAGAATTGAAGCAGCAAATTATTACGAGAGAACCAGAAAAATGGATCTTCCTATTGAGTTTCAACAAGGAGATAATGTGTTTATTTATCTTAAGCTGAATGATATTATTTCAGCTTTAAGCCTTGAAAAGGAAAGGAGAAACATTTATCATACTGGAGAAGGGCAAGAGATGAATCTGTTAGCAGGATATCTTGAGAGGATCAATGTTGGGGTTGAGCCTCATGAGTCAGGACTATACCTTATCCATCAGCAAGAAGGTGTGGGTTCTGTAGCCCAAGCCGGAAATACACTCATTGTTCATTATTCGGGGACAACTATTGACGGGAAGTTATTCGATACAAGCCTCGATAAAGCCCGTCCTTTTAAATTTGTGCTTGGAAGGAATGAGGTAATTAAGGGCTGGGAGGAAGGTTTCCTGAAAATGAAAAAGGGAGGGAAAGCCAAGTTTATTATTCCTTCGAGCCTTGCATATGGAAAAGAAGGTTACAGTAATACTATTCTGCCATATTCAACTCTAATTTTTAATGTAGAACTAATTGATATACAGTAATATGATGAGAAAAGCCAGATTATTTACAATACTACTTGGTTTGAGCCTGGTAATAATGGTATTGGGATGCGAGAAGAATAAGGCCGATGAAGAAATGGCTTTGCTTGATTCCTATCTATTAGAGAATGATATTACTACTTTACCAACATCCAGTGGAATATATTACATCGAAACGCTGAAGGGCTCAGGACCTGACGCCAGTGGTGGAGACAGAGTCGAAGTTAAATATAAAGGTACTTTCTTAGATGGCGAAGTATTTGACTCTGGTATCCACCCGTTTACCCTTGGAATTGGTCAGGTTATACCAGGATGGGATGAGGGGATCAACTATATGAGAGAAGGAGGAAAAGCAATACTGATTATTCCATCTAATATGGCATATGGAGCATATGACAGAGGTGGTATTCCAGCCTATTCAACATTGATCTTCGAAGTCGAGCTCTTGGAAATAGGTGAATGAGTGAATAGGTGATCGAGTGATCACAGAGACCCGAATAACGGAATAACAGAATAACAGAATAACGGAATAACGGAATAACGGAATAACGGAATAACGGAATAACAGAATAACAGAATAACAGAATAACAGAATAACAGAATAACGGAATAACAGAATAACATGATTCTTGGAAACAAACTAATCATCGTTCTTCCTGCATATAATGCTTCGGAAACTCTTGAGCGTACCTATGCTGAGATTCCATGGGATATTACTGATGAGGTGATTCTGGTTGATGATAGTAGTTATGATAAGACTGTGGATATTGCCAGGAAATTAGGGATAAAGCATATTGTGGTGCATGATCAAAATAAGGGTTATGGTGGTAATCAGAAGTCTTGTTACAATAAAGCTCTTGAACTGGGCGCTGACATTGTTGTCATGCTTCATCCTGATTATCAGTATACTCCTAAGCTTATCCATTCCATGGCATACCTGATTGCTAATGATGTTTATCCTGTTGTCCTTGGATCCAGGATATTAGGAAAAGGAGCTACAAAAGGAGGCATGCCATGGTGGAGGTATGTGTCGAATCGAATCCTTACATTGATCCAGAATATTCTGATGAATCAAAAACTTTCGGAATATCATACTGGATTCAGGGCCTATTCTGCTGAGGTACTCAGAGTGATTCCATTTGAAAAGAATTCTGACGATTTTGTTTTTGATAACCAGTTATTGGCGCAGATTTTTTACATGGGATTCCAAATTGCTGAAATAACATGTCCAACCCGCTACCATAAAGAAGCT
This sequence comes from Bacteroidota bacterium, assembly GCA_034658635.1. Classification (GTDB taxonomy): domain Bacteria; phylum Bacteroidota; class Bacteroidia; order Bacteroidales; family UBA12481; genus JABHCC01. The sequence goes on from JAYEFL010000389.1 coordinate 56,623, forward strand.
TCCTCTATTAATTTTATGCGCAGCCTAAAGTATGGTTTAGGTGTGTTAGGAACTGCTTTGATATATCGCTTGCAGAAGTGGGGTTTGGCGCGGGTTGCATTTCTTGAAAATGATAAGACAGATGAGTAAGGCAAAACTATATATGATACCCAGTTTATTAGGTGAGGGTGATCCGGGTGCTATTCTGGGAGATGAACTCATTCAAACTGTAGTTGGTATCCGGTATTTTATTGTTGAAAATGAAAAGAATGCCAGACGCTTTCTTGTTGGATGCGGGATGAGAGATATTCTCAATGATGTTGAATTTGGAATCTTGAATGAGCACACGCCACCTGAAGATTATGGATTTATTCTGGAGCCATTGTTTGAAGGAAAAGATACAGGAATTATATCCGATGCCGGGTGTCCGGGTATAGCCGATCCCGGAGCTGAGTTGGTGGCTATTGCTCATGGCAATTCAATCGATGTTATCCCGCTTATCGGCCCTTCTTCAATAGTATTATCTCTAATGGCATCAGGATTAAACGGACAAAAATTCTCATTCAGGGGATATTTGCCGGCTAAATCAGCAGAACGGGTCAAAGAATTAAAGGAACTGGAGAGGAGATCAGGCAGAAATAATGAGACACAAATATTCATTGAAGCACCATATCGAAATATGCAATTGCTGGAGGATATGATAAGAGTTTTATCGCCAGAAACAAGAGTATGTGTAGCCTGTAACCTAACGCAAGCAGATCAGTATGTAAAAACAAAGCAGGTAAAAAACTGGAACAATAATTTACCAGAAGTAAACAAAAAACCAACAATATTTTTGCTTTTATCCTAACCAAACAATCGAATAACCGAACAACCGAACAACCGAATAACCGAATAACCGAATAACCGAATAACCGAACAACCGAACAACCGAATAACCGAATAACCGAATAACCGAATAACCGAATAACCGAATAACCGAAC
>JAYEFL010000390.1:0-1590 GCA_034658635.1 Bacteroidota bacterium
TGTGCCCATGAACTATTACATGTAGTACAAGACACTTACTACCTTAAACTGGCAAATATTTACAGTGGCACTTCGTGGGTATGGTGGGCAGAAGCCACTGCTGTTAATGCCGACCGATTAGTTTTTATGAATTTGTTACCCAGAGAATATGAATCTATTTTCTACACAAATTCCACACTACCCTATAATCTGGCCAAATCATGGGATGATTGTCCTGACGACCCTGAATTTTATGCGGCAGGTGGCTTCGTTTCCTGGCTTCATTCGTACAGAGATGTCCATAAAACAGTTGCAATGAATGAGTTACTGATCTATGCCGGAACAAATGATCATTTTTCTACTATCCGTACAGCAGTGAATAATTTTATTGAAACTAAACTCGGAACAAGTATTGGAGAGGAATACCGCGATTATATCAAATGGGCTTATGAAGGCAAACACCTTGTCTATCAATACCAGGGATCTGCTATCAACTTAGCCTCCTCCTTTATTGAAGCGGCAGATAAGGGCTGGCAGAAAAAACTAAGGCTTAACAATGATGATCCTACTTATACCGAAGAACTAACAATACCGAATATAGGTGTACGTTGTTATAAAATTATAAACTATTTTGACCCATCTGAAAGTGTCACCCTTGAGATAAAGGATATGGATCAGGATGTAGAGGCTTATGCTTATCGTGTAGATGATTTCGGAACAGGAAAAGAACAGAAAGAATTTTTGAAAAAACTTGAACCAGGTATTCGAGAGACTTTTAAGCTTAAGGGAGCGGAACAATGCCTTGACATCATGTGCTTTAACAAGCATGTTGACGATGACCAGACAATCAATCTTGAAGTAAGCAGCTTGCTTGGGATATCAGGATTTGATATTAATCTTAAGATTACTACTACAGACGATCATTATACACATTTCATGCGCAAAGTTTCTCCTATTGGGGGCTTTGCTACTACACACTGGTCCTCCTTAGATATTGATAGCTATACGCTCACCGGAACCTACGGATCTGGTTCAGATCCCAGCCAGATTGAAATCATTTTTAATCAAGATGGCAAATCGCTCAAAAGCTTAATACTGAAAGATATTTATAACTCATGGGGTGACATTGTTACCACTGAAATCAACCTGCATGATGTTCCCCTGGAATGGCAAACCTCCGGATCACTTCGATGCGATGTGAGAAACGATGAATTATGTGGTATCATCACTTCGTTTAAGCAAACTTCTGACAATGGCGTTTCCTCCGGATGCAAAAGCGGACAACTGGTTTTGGAGTTGAAGTAACCTCCCTACTTTCCGTTCTTAACCTCTTTCTTCAATCTCTGAATATGTCCCCGGCCAAGTGCTTTAACTTCACATCCAAGCTTGAAGTACTCCTTGATGGTATCATCTGAAAGAATTCCAAAGCAGTCAATTACCGCAATGGGGTTTCCTGCCCATTTTACTATGTCTGCCGGTTTCAGATCGAGGTAATCAGAGTGTGGAACAGCCAGTATTAATGCTTCTGCACCTTTCAGGGTTTTTGCCAGATCTTTCTCTACCTTGAGATCGAACAAGCCTTTCTGGTTTCGGAAAAAGCGCGACCATGAT
>JAYEFL010000391.1:0-1587 GCA_034658635.1 Bacteroidota bacterium
TGCAATCTTACGGGACTCATACAAATAATCGAAGATAACGCAGAATGTCTGGTACATCATCTGCCGTGGAAGGTTCTGCCATAAATTTTTTTTCTTGAACTCGCCTCCGTGTTCGCGGATGAACTCCTCTACCATCAATACAGTGTCCAGCTGAGGATAGTGCAAAACCTGCTTTGGGATTGTTTTCGTCATGGATGTATAAGTGTATATAACTCAGATTATTTAAAGCTTTTGCTTCCTTAAAGCAGTCGTTACCACCACACTCATCATTAACCTAAAAAGTAGGATGACTCATATTTTTCAGATCTCAGACCAAGACCAAAATTATCTCAAAACACGCGAAAGACTTATAAACAAGGTTTGCTCATTCATTAGTATGGTAGCAACGACAATGGAAATTATTCACAAAGAACTGGATGAGATCAGGGACGATGTAAGATTTATAAAGCAAGTACTCAGTGAAAACCTCAGTCTATCCGAGCAAACAGAAAAGGCATTACAAGAGGCTCGCAACACTCCAGAATCTGAATATGTTGATCTAGAATGAGCTATAACATCAAGTTGCATCCCACGGTAAACAAGTTTCTGTCAAAGTGTGACAATCTACTTCAGAAAAGGATTACAGAAAAACTTCGACTTCTCAAAGATGACCCTTTTCGATACTTGGAACACTATGAAGGCAGGAATTTCCATAAACTCAGAATTGGGCAATATCGAGCATTGATCGACATAGACATTCCAAGAAAAACCGTTTTTGTCAGGGTACTCGACCACAGAAAAAGAATTTACAAAAAGTAACCTGACGCTCACCCAAGATGGGTTGGCTCATTACATGTCTATTTCAAAATATACTATCTCTCTTTAGAACAAATTCTCTGAACCCCTATGATTCACCCGCAACCAAGTTTTCACATCAACGACCGCTGTGCCAACAGCTTGAACTGCCATTTCCAATGTATTTCTGTTTATCTTAAACTTATTGCACCAGTACTTAACCTCATGTTCCTGATGAATATTGATTTTATTACGATCTTGAGGTCCTCTTAGATTTAAATTGTCCGGCATTTTCTACCCCTTACCAAATTACGCCAAGATTTTGCATTCTTAACCCTGCATATCCCGACAACGGTTACTCCTAAAAACAAGAGCAAATAACAAAAGAGCAATCACTCTTTCCGGCACGGTAGCAAATTCAAAGTTAGACCCTTGCCTTAAAACAACGGCCAAACCCGCAACCGGTGTTCTGGGAGGCGAAGAAATATTATCCAAATCACCGGCGGTAAAGGCAAAAGAATATTCAGTTGTCCAGGAAATAGTGCTTGCGTCACTACCCCTAAAATAAGCCTGTTCAGAAGCATCGGCAATAATCATGGCCGTAACATCATCATTGGTAAAATCATAAGCGACAGAAACGCCTAAGACATTGGTGTCACTGCTAAAAGGGTCTGCCTTGGTAGACCAGGCGGTTTGGTTAACGCCGCTTGAATCAAAGGCATAAAAGTCCGCTCCGGTGGAATTGGCCTGAATAACATACATTTCACCGGCAGAGGTGCCGTCACCGGTCATAGAATAATGAGTGCTTGTTTC
>JAYEFL010000392.1:0-7253 GCA_034658635.1 Bacteroidota bacterium
CAGTTATTCGGTTATTCGGTTATTCGGTTATTCGGTTATTCGGTTATTCGGTTATTCGGTTATTCGGTTATTCGGTTATTCGGTTATTCGGTTATTCGGTTTAGGGTTTGTAGAACGTAGGATATTTTGAATGTAGTGCGGTCTATCTCGGGGTCGTATATCGTTTTGTGTAATTCCAGGCATGACTCGTTGTAGGATAAACCTGAGAAATGTTGGATAATTCTTGTTGCTCTGTCTATGAGTTTTTTATTTGTAGCATCAACCTGAATCATCCAATTCCCACGTATACGTCCTAATTTTGCCATTGCGCCAGTTGATGTTGTATTGAAGATAAGCTTAATGGCAAGGTGTTCAAAGAGATTGATTGGGGATTCGGGAAGATCCAGAGGGATTGAAATCCCGGATAAATGGTGATTAAGCTTCGCACCAATCAGCACTGGCATAACTCTACCAGGCCCTAAAACCACATCTGAAATATCAAATGAATCAGAAAGGATTACAGGAATATAAACATCACCATCATTCCGGGAGCGTGATTCATCAAATTCATTCCCAATCTGATAATCCATAATATCATCGCTGGTTAGATTAGGAAGATCATCAAGCGTGCTCTGCTGAGCCTCCATTTCAATATAATCCGGCACATTCCAATCTAAACCCCTTGGCACTCTTTTCAGCATGTTCAACCATGCCTCCTTTGAATCACGTGTGGGATCTTTGGCGAAAGCCCATGGAGCAGGAGAACTTGTGTCCCAGCCAGCTCTAAATGGAGGAATCATAAATGTAGGAGTCCGTTCAGTAGTATCTGAAAATACATCCAGCAAGTATTGGGTGGCCAGATAAGTTACCCTTCCCCTGTTTGCGTAGGTATCATGTTCCAACTCTGTTAGGTCTATTAATCCCTTCATAACACTCTCGCTCGATAGCTGTTTAAGCAGATTATCAAAGTGTGTCAGATACTGTTGCCTGATATCACTCTCCCCCCCCCTTATCCTCACAAAGGCTTCCTCCATTGCAATCCCAACGATTAACATACCAATTGTTGTAGCCTGCATCCTAGTTGAGCCGGTCAGACCCATCGGACCTGTCGTTAATTCGATCGGGGTAATACCTGGATGAGTGAGCACTTCCTTTGACCGCACAAACTTCCTGACAAGAAGATCTTTAGGGTTATTAAAAAGCATGAACACTCCGGCTCCTCTTTCAGTCGACTCCTTCATTGTTCCGATTACCGATGAAATCTCCCCTCCCTCAGTCAGAGCAATCATCAGATCTGAGGAATCAATTTCAGCTTCTATTGCCTGCCTGCGACCAAAACTCTGGTAATCCTCAAAATTCTCAACTGACCTTATCAAGGCACGCTCTCCACCAGTCATAATACTTAAAACCTGATTTTCTGCAGGTTGGCCTTCCCAATACTCCCTCCACATCGTCTCCAGAATTATAGCCAATCGTCCGGAGGCTCCACAACTGGAAAAAATCACCCGTCCACCCTGGTTAACGGTATTTATTATCCCCTGAACCAAAGAATCAAACTCCTGCATCTGAATCACTTTTTGTGCAACAGGCAAGATGTCCTGATCAACGTCCAGAAGAGATTGTAAACCATCCTTAGTATTCTTCTGAATAAGCTCACTTAAATTTCTGGTATTGGGATGGGAGTGCTCAGTTATCAGATCTCCTAAATGAAAGGCTGTCTCTACTTCAATAAATTTCCGTGAGGCTTCTTGTGCAACGCTATTTGTATCCATGTTTCAGTTTATTCAGCTTTAATATGCCAGTAAAAATAGTCAGAATATTGTATATTTAGATTTTGATAAAAATTTCAACACCTATATTCAAATTCAGAATGAAATATCAATTATTGATTCTATCCTGTCTTTTTTTCTTCTCTTCAATCTCCGGACAGGAAACGCTCTCAGAATTAACTCCACAACAGGAGAAAAAGGCAACTAAAAATGCAGAACTTGAAATCAAAATGCTTCCGAAAAAAGGCTGGGTGGTAAACCGTTCTGATATCACTTTTGAAGAGATGATGCATAAAGCCTGGAGAATGAAATTTGCCATGATTGATTCTAAAACCCCTCAATACATTTACACTTTTGGAAATGGGAAAGGCAAAACGAAAAAAGAGGCTTTCGACAAGTCCAGCAAAAAAGCCAAGGCACAATTACCCGGTTTGATTCTTTTGTATTACAATATGTGGAACATGGCTTCAGATATCCCTCAGGCAGAAAAAGACAAGGTTTCAACAGCTATCGAAAAATCCGAAGATCAGATAGCAAAACAACTGGAATCATTACAAATCAAACCGTTTGTCAATATGACCAGAAGTAAAAATGGCAAAAATGAAGTACACCTTCGTTATTACTATCCGCAATTAAAAACCAGAGACATTGCCCGGGAATTGATAATGGATCAGTTGTCCAAGACAAGCGACTGGTCAAAGAAAAAAATGATCTCAGTTCTAACTTACGATAAGTAACTTAAAATCACCTAATTATGACAACAGCAAGATTGCCTCGCAGAAAATTTATTAAAGATAATTCTATGCTTATGGCCGGACTCCCATTGGTGTCATCTTTGCCGGGCAAATTACTTTTTAGCGACAAAAAGAAGATCAAACTCGGTTTGATTGGAACAGGAGGACGAGGAAGAGGGTTGATTAGCACATTTCTGGGAACAGGCGGAGTAGAATTCACAGCTATCTGTGACATAGATCAGAAAGCTTTGGATCACGGACAGAAAGTTCTTTCAGACAGAAAGCAGCCAAAGGTCAAAGAATATCTGGGTGAATTTGCATACAAAAAACTGATTGATGAATCTGGTGTTGACGCTGTAATTATTGCCACACCCTGGGATTTGCATACCCCAATGTCAGTATATAGCATGAAGGCTGGGATTATTGCCGGATGCGAAGTGCCTATTGCATATACTCTGGAAGAATGCTGGGAGCTGATTGAAACCTGGGAGCAAACCGGGACTCCATGCATGCAACTGGAAAACTGGAGTTTCAGACCTGATAATCTGGCCGTTCTGAATATGATCAGACAAGGATTGTTTGGTACTATGACCCATGCCCATTGTGCTTACTCACATGACTGTATTGACCACTGGTATTTTGAAAGAGGAACAGGAAATACTCGTTGGGGAGCACAGTTTCTAATCGACCACAACAGGAATCAATACCCAACACATCAACAGGGTCCGGTTCTGAGTTGGATGGATATTAATAATGGCGATTATTACGACACGATTACTTCTACTGCTTCGGACCCACGAAGTATTTATGAATATTTTGAACGAAACTTCCCCGATCATCCCAATGCCAAAAAGAAATACAAACAAGGCGATCAGGTTACCACTGTGGTGAGGACAAAAAAAGGCAAGACTATTGTCATCAATATTGATATGCAATCGCCAAGGCCTTATGATAATCGATGGACTGTTCAGGGAACAAAAGGTATTTACAACGAGCAAAGAGATGCTTTATATCTCACGGGTGTGAGTCCAGACTACCATTCATGGGAAGACTTTCTGCCCTATCATAAAAAACATGAACACGAGTGGTCGAAAACCACCTTTGGAGGACATGGAGGTGCAGATGGTATTATGGCAACTCAGTTCGTCAAGTCTGTAATCGAGAAAAATCCACTGCCTTTACATCTGTATGATGGAGTTCTGATGGCTTCCATCGGGCCACTGTCTGAGATGTCGATTGCCGGTAATTCAGTTCAGATTAAGGTTCCTGATTTTACACGTGGGAAATGGGAGACACGCAGGGAGGTTTTTGCACCTAACGATGCTTAGGATGTAATGCCCATTCCACCTCCCCCCAACCCCCTCCACCTGGAGGGGGAGCTACAATTTTGATTTAATGTGACGTTTTTAGCTTTTCGAAGTATATTTTTGCTGCTTTTAGCACCTTTGGTGCCAGGATTATTGCTGAGATCATTGTTGGAAATGCCATTGTTGCATAAGCTCCGTCAATAAGTCCGATAACAGCTGCTAAGGTACTTGTTGCTCCTATTGGAATTATTATTATGTAAAAGATATAGTAGATATTTTTCCGTTTGGCTCCAAACAGGAAGGAAAAGCTCTTTGCTCCGTAATAGGGAAAAGCGAACATGGTTGTAACTGCAAAAACAATTACACATAGCATCAGAATATAAGGACCAACACCCGGCATAGCAATAGAAAATGCTCTTACCGTCAATCCTATTCCATCCAAACTTGTGTCTGTCCAGGCTCCCGTAACAATAATAGCAAGTGCAGTCATTGTACACACAATAATGGTATCGATAATAGGTTCGAACATAGCAGCAAGTCCTTCGCGAATAGGCTCACTTGTTTTTGCAGCACCATGAGCCATTGGAGCAGTTCCGATTCCAGCCTCATTTGAGAAAGCTGCCCGCCTGACACCAACAATAATAAGTGCACCTAATGCACCTCCAAGAACTGCGTCTCCTGTGAAGGCATCGGTGATTATCAATTTAAACCCGGGTATCACTTCCGATGCATTAGAAGCAAGAATATAAAGTACAGCTATCACATAAACCACCACCATGGCAGGCACCAAAAGGCTGGCCACTTTAGCAATCCGTTTAATTCCCCCAAAAAGCACCAGGATTACTAATCCTGACATAACTAATCCACTAATAAGATTAGTCACAAAGCCTGTCTCAACACCGTTAGGAATCAAAATCACATCACGTATAGCCTGAGTAAGTTGGTTAGCCTGAAATATTGGTGTAACACCAATCATAGCAGCAACGCTGAAGACTACAGCCAACCAATGCCAATACTTTTTCATTCCATACTTGATCACATACATTGGTCCACCCTGAAGGTTACCCTCTGAGTCTTCACCCCGATACATCACAGCCAGAGAGCAGGTAAAGAATTTTATTGATACCCCGATAAATGCAGATACCCACATCCAGAAAACAGCTCCTGGTCCTCCGGTAGCAATAGCAATAGCAATCCCACTAATATTCCCCATACCAACTGTTGCTGCCAAAGCAGTTGAAACAGCCTGATAATGGCTTATTTGTCCTGGTTCATCCGGATTATCATATTTTCCTCTAAGCACTTTCAAGCCATGTCCCAGATATTTCAATGGTATTAACCTTGAATAAAAGAAAAGGTAGAGGCCTCCTCCAAGCAACAGAATTAAAAGAGGGAGGCCCCACATGAAATCTCCAAAAGCAATTAAGTTATCACCGAGGGTTTTAAGGAAGTCAGACATGAATTAGATTTCAGTTTGCGGTTTTGAGAACTCAGGAAGACGTCATTCGTCTTTCGTCTTTCGTCTTTCGTCTTTCGTCACGTATTAAGTAATAAGGACTAAATATAGGATTTTTTATGATTCTGTTCTGATTCACATCTGTTGGTCAAAAAGATTTTGGTTTCCAGCCAGAATCAACTACTTTTAGATTATGCCTTATCCACTCAGCAATAATTACTTATGCATCTGAGATTAAATTATCAATGATCAGGAAATTAAATATCCTGCATTTAGAAGACAATCTTCTGGATTCTGAGATTGTTAGACGCCTGCTTTCCAGGCTTGGTTTGATTGAATCGTATGTTTTAGTTGACAATCGCAAGGATTTTATTGAAGCCTTTATTGGCAAACTTCCTGATATATTGATTTCCGACATTAATGTTCCGGATTTTTCAGGTTTTGAAGCTGTAGAATGGATAACTCAAAAGTATCCAATTATCCCTGTAATCATAGTAACGGGCTCCATTGATGAAGAGACTGCAGCTAAAACGATACAATTAGGTGCTTGGGATTATGTTGTCAAAGAACGCTTACACAGGCTCCCACCTGCTATTGAAAACGTTCTGAAACTCAAGGGGGAGCGAGAGGAATCTTTCCGGGCAAGAAAAATGGCAGATAATATTCTGCAAACAACGCCTAGTGCAGTATTCACCGTTGACACTGACCGGATAATCACCAGTTGGAACAAAATGGCTGAATCAATAACAGGATATTCTGCAGATGCCATTATCGGCCAATCGTGTATGATTCTTGGCTCAAAAGCATGTGCCCAATCATGCAAGCTATTTCATCCGAACAGAGCTCCTGTACCTGTTCTAAATCAGGAATGTGATTTGATTGACTTCCATGGAAACAGGAAATACATCCTTAAAAATGCTGACTTGCTTTACAATGAGAGCGGTGAGGTAATCGGAGGTATTGAGAGCTTTGTTGATCAATCTGAGGTTGTTAAAATTACAAATGATTTGGTACTGGCAAAAGAAAAGGCAGAAGAAAGTGATCGACTAAAAACCGCATTTCTGGCCAACATTTCACATGAAATCCGCACACCACTCAATGCCATTATTGGATTTTCCGATCTGGTAATTGATCCGGAAACAGATGAAAATGACAGGAAAGACTTTGCCAATATTATCAAAACGGGTAGCAATCAGTTGCTTTCAATTCTGAGTAATGTACTTCAACTATCATTGATTGAGGCAGGGCAGGTAACTTTGGATCTTAAGATATTTGAATTAGAACCCCTTTTGCAGGAAATGCATGCAATATGGCGAGGAGAGTTTGAAGAAAAGGGAATCAATTTAGAGTTAGATTCTCATGAAAGGCTTGAAATGTTTTCAGACCGGAGTCGAATTTCTTTGGTTCTTAGTAGTCTGCTTGAAAATGCTGAGAAATTCACTAATTCAGGAAAGATAGAATTTGGATATCGTCAAAATGGGACTAATGTTTTATTCTATGTCAGCGACACAGGCAAAGGTATTCCGGAATCCTATGGAGACAAAGTATTCGAGCGTTTTTACCGGATAAGTGATCCGGCTCATGTCACCAGAGGGTCTGGTCTTGGGCTACCCATTTCAAAGGCCAACATTGAAGCACTCGGTGGTTCAATCTGGCATGAGCCAAATGGAGAATGCGGCACCACCTTCTTCTTTGAAATTCCAAAGAATTCCAAAGCTAATTTTTAGTCCACTTCATGTTCTTTTCATTTTTAGTTTGCTTCGAAAAAAAAACATGTTATATTTGCACCGCTTTTACGGGCAATTAGCTCAGCTGGTTCAGAGCATCCCGACTTGGTCGGGAGGGTCAATGGATCAAACAGAGTTCTTTACATACCGGGCGATTAGCTCAGCTGGTTCAGAGCATCCCGACTTGGTCGGGAGGGTCAATGGATCAAACAGAGTTCTTTACATACCGGGCGATTAGCTCAGCTGGTTCAGAGCATCCCGACTTGGTCGGGAGGGTCAAT
>JAYEFL010000393.1:0-1580 GCA_034658635.1 Bacteroidota bacterium
CCCATCTTTCCCACTCATTTTCGAAAAATGAGGCTAAACTTCTAAAAACAGCCAAATTTGTTAGACTTAATTCTTGCAAATGTTGACCTTATTTCCAAAACTCTTCAATAAATCGTTAACCCTACTTAGTCCCCCAGCTCCGAGTCGCTGTAATATTTCCTTTTGCTTTTTAGTTAATTCGGTGAGACAGTAACTGCTCTGGTCCAAATTCTTAATATAGATCTCATCCACGGAGCCGTTCGCCAGTTCTTTGTATACGCTCATATGAGTTTTGATGTCCCCAGACAAGCTAGCTTCACTCTCCTTCAGCAAGTTGGAAATTGTTCTGTTTATAAGATAAGCCAGAACACAAATTGTGTAGTGTGATTTTACATGCTTTTCCAGCCATACATATACCGGTGCAACTTCCAGAAAAGATTTTATGTCTCTAAATGCATCCTCAATGATCACCTTGTCTCTGTAAGGTCGCAGTGCTTTCTCAGAAGAGACAATAAACTTCTGTTCACTATTTTTCTCGCTCAGATTCGTAACAAGCATCCAGAAGCCATCGAGTTTTACCGACTCTTTTTTGGCCGTATCATCTATATTTAACTTACCCTGAAAGGTCTTAACATCAACACCCTCATGTTTAACGGTTATCTCATCTAATTTGATGCTTGAAAATGAGCTCAGTCTTAACTTGGTGATATACTTCTTGAATTTGCTTTCAGTGGCGGCACGCTGCCTGCTTTTCCTGGCACTCTTCAGCTCATCATTCAACTCCGGAATGATATCATTATTCAACAGCTCGATATTTTTATCACGCGCATTTCGTTGGTCGGTGAACAGCTGAGGATTAAAGCATAGTACATACCTCCGATTATCTTCAACCTTGATTTCGCGGTAATATGTATTGCTATTGATTTCGGTGAATTCCTCTTGTTCCTTGATTTTCTCAACAATGTTCTCGGAGGTGAAATCTGAAAATTGAGTGAATGTCACCAACTCCGCACAAATCCCCTCAATCTGATTCCTATCCATTGCGGTAATATATTTTATTCCATCAGATTCAATCTCTTTCAGATTGTCATCAGAAACAAACCCACGGTCAAAGACTGCTGTTATGTTCAGGTCCGTAAATTTCTTCTTGCATTTATCAAGCAACCACTGAATCGTTTTTGCATCAGCAGTCCCGCCGGGAAGGACTTCCCAGTAAAACGGCAAGCCATCTTCTGTGACCAAAAGAGCCAAAACAACATGCGTCTGATAGCCCTCCTTGCAGTGGCCATATTTTGAGATAATACACTTTGTCCCACTGAAGGTCGTCGATGACAGGTCGTAGTAAACTTCATTCAGTTTGTCCGGGAAACGCTGCGTATATTCTGCCAGCAAATGGTTACAAATATTATCTTTATTTTCCTCGATTCCAGACAAGTCCCTGAACAGCCGTGATTTGTTAACTTTAGTAGCATCAATATCAAGAAGTTGAGGTAACGATGTTTTTTCAAACCACTTGGCAACAGCCGATTTGGATTCGGGGTTCACGCATCTATTTATGGTAAAGATTTTTGCAATGGATGAAAGCGCAATCTCAGGGTTGC
>JAYEFL010000394.1:0-1574 GCA_034658635.1 Bacteroidota bacterium
TTTTCAAATTCTTTGTGTGAACCGATAATGCCGGCTTCGCCCGCTGATATTGTATTTCTTATTTTGGCCAAAACCATCTCTTAACAATCCTGTTAATCCTGTTAATCCTGTCTAAACGCCCTATCTATTCAATCTGTTTAATTCCAATGGATAGCGTAGCGTAATTAACTGGGGGGGGTCCCAATAAACAAAATTAACAATAACTGCACACCTGCGTTACTTTATTTGCACATTTTGTTTTAAATTCGCCGCGGATTTTCACATATAAAAATCAATTCGTTTTAAATCAGCGGGCATAAATATTGTTAAATTTGTATAACTATGCTATTATTTTTAATAAGAAAACGAAAAAAGTTGAGAACACCAAACTAAACCACGGCGACAAAGCCAAGCTGATGTCAGCCACAGGATATACTTCAAAAAACAGATGCCGGACCCTGCAAAATGGATGCTGGAAAAAGCCCTGGAACTCGCGCCCGACAATCCCGACATTCTCACCCACGACAAAATTCTACAAAATCTAACTTTTCAAGACCAATGATCCCATTCTTTCTTCAGGCCGCACGGCTTGGTTTGGGTTGTGACTGATCACCATGACCAGCAAGGAGTCCTTGAATACTGATATCTTCATCTAAAGCGTCCCAGTGTATGCCATGGATACTTAATTCATAATCATGAAGCTCATCATGCTCAGCGTGTAACAACCTTGGGAACCAGGCCAGTGGTGCGCCAATGGTGCGTCCATCCGACAAAATCACCCAAAGATTGTCTTCATCAAACCAGATTTTTTCAGGCGAAATATTCATACCATTGCTCCTTAAACATATCTTGTTTATGCTCTACTACCTCCAGCAATATCCTCATCGTGCGTGCATCCAAGCCATTATTTCTGGCTATTGAAACTTCTGGCGATAACCAGAATTTGGCCTCTTTGCCATACATGCGAACATGAATGTGAGCAGGTTCAAGTGGATTACCTTCATTTGAATAAAAGAAAAATTTGTACCCTCTATATCTGAAAATAACCGGCATCTATTCTTTACCTTCATTACAATCACTTCGAAACCGCTCTATTTTTTTTACTATAATATCATCCCATCTGATACAGACAATGTTCAATGCATCCTCATCCAACTACCTTCTGCATGACTATTACTTTTTGTGCTTAAATTATACCACATAAGGTATTATGTAAATTGATTTTTTAAGACCTGACCCCACCCCTTGATTCACCTTTTTTGTCTCGACATAATTATGAATCGTCTGCCGGCTTATTTGAAGAGCTTTGGCTAATTTGGTTTTGACTGCCCCCATTTCAACAGCTTCCACAACCAGCAACCTTTTGGCCACGCGGTCTGTAACATCCACCATCTTAATCGGTGTGTCACGATTCACAAGACAGACTTTGTTTGGATCACTCTTATTGAATTTCAAAAAAAGCCTGCCTCCGATACACACTTCATCCGATTTATCTTTTATCGGCACATCCTCGAACAAAGTACCCTGTTCCATCATTCACCTCCAAAATGAATAGAACAAAACTAACAAAGAATCACATTGATGTTAATTAATTT
>JAYEFL010000395.1:0-1565 GCA_034658635.1 Bacteroidota bacterium
AGTATATTAGTCGAATTCATGTTTATGCAGCGTATTTAATCACTTCTAATTCCGCGGCAGTATCAACATTCTGAATAATTTTTTCCACTCGTTTCAATACGGGATCATCCAACAAATATTCGCTACAGCTTTCGCACTGATATAATGGTAAGTTCTTCATAATAACGATAGTAGTTTCATTGGCTTTGAAAGGGAGATCCGTTGCAATTGCTTTAAGTTTTGACCCACATGTATGACATTTCATAATTATTTCCTCCTGGTTTTAAAGCCTTTCTCCCACTCATTAAAACTTGGATAATAGGCAGTGATAACACGTACATTATCCTCTTCAACATCGACCGCAAATAACACATGAAAAATCTTATCCTGATATTTTGAAAACACCAGATAGCTCGGAAGATATTTATCATCAGGGTATTCTTCTATGATCTCATAATATTGAATAGAATCCAGAACGATCTCTCTGGGAATAAATCTTCCTTTCATACGAATATTCACATGATAAGTCCAAAATATCCTTTGTTCATTCACACATCGTTTGATGAAATCCAAGGGATTATCTGGAATCAAACTCTTAGAGAGCATTTCATTTTCTCTTTTTAAGTCTAATAATCAGAATAACATATCATTCAAATATGCCCGAGATATATTAAAAAATCAATTTAATAATGGCCTTATAATGCCTTTTGTATTTTGAAACCGATACCCAGTACCCAATCCCCAGTACCCGCTCCCCAATACCCAGCATACCACCCCGATGGCTATCAGGAAAAACCTGATTAAGGCATAGGGAATTTCCTGATATAGAATTTGCATTTCATTAAATTCTCAATAATATAAAGCACTTAGCTACCCCCCCCCCCCCATTTCTCCATTCTTTTACCTAACATCTTGTATTTTCAAGGAATTCCCCATATAAAATCAGAACTCTCCCGATTTACCTTTTTCATAATTTCAAATACGATAACCTCATCACAACCTACAAACTGCTACTGTTCCTAATTCAAAACATGGATTTAGGAGCTAAGTGCATAGGCATATTCTTAAATATTCAATATTCAATATTCATTTCCACGGAGTGTTTATCATGAACAAAAAAATATTAATCATTGACAAGGAACCGGAAACCCTGGGGACCCTTGAAACCATCTTGACAAAAAAAGGGTATAAGATCAGAAGTACAACTGATTGCAATGAGGCGACTCGTATCTTTAAATCAGAATCCTTTGACTTGGTTATTGCGGACATCAGAATACCGGGCCAGGATGGCCTGGCGTTCATACGACAGCTCAAATCGTTGGACGAGGATACAGAGATTATCGTCCTTACCGGTTCTCCGACCATACAAAATATCATCCAGGCAATGAGAAGCAACGGAGCCTTTGACCTTCTTACCAAACCACTGGAAAACCTTGACCAGCTATTCATTTCAGTAGATCAGGCATTGGAGAAAACCAGATTAAATAGAGAAAAGAGCGCATTTATCAAAAAGCTAAGGAACTATCAACCTGCAGGGAAAAAGATTCTCATTGTAGATGATGACATTGATATGCAGGATCTGCTTA
>JAYEFL010000396.1:0-1560 GCA_034658635.1 Bacteroidota bacterium
CATAGGACCATATGCTGTTCCCTCTGTTGTTGAATATCTGCATGTCGCTGTTTCGTTGGTGTCTAATGAGATATTGGTTGAAGTTGTGCCTGAAGATAGAGTTCCGGTTGGTTGAGGGTTGGAGCGGACGGGTGATTGGGTATCAGAGATTTGATAATCTATTTTGCTAACAACAGAGCTGCCGTCACTAATATCTTTAATCGCGAAATATACGGTACCAGAAGTAATACTGGCATTGAAACTGCCTGTTGTGATATAATCATACATCCCAAAACCTATTTCCCGCTGAAAGGGTCCTCCACCCACCTCGGTTCCGGTGGTGTTATGATTTGCGTTAGTCAAGGGGAATGAAGAAGAATATACCCTGTATTCATGAGGATTAGTAGATGAAGGATCTTCAGCATCATAATAATGATTTCCACGCCAAGACAACCAAAACTGCCCAGACCCTTCGTATGTACATACAATCTGGGATATATTATTATCGTTCTCAGGTTCAGATGTGGTGTAAAACGCAACGTCATCTATCCAAGAATCAAAAGGTAAAGAAATCGGTGCCGGTGGGGTAGGGTAAGGTTCTGCTTGAATATAAAACCGAGTGAACCCATCAAAATAATCCCATGTTTCTGGGTTTACGCCTGGATCTGTGTTGTTATGTCCACTTTGATGATCCGGATGCCAGTTAATTACAACTTTACTCCAATATGCAGAGCCTTTAATATTTAAAAAATGGTAGTAATGAGTACCCGCATCACCTAACGGTTCTGAATTGCTTGGATTGGCAGTATATGTCCCTATGTTAAAATTCCGGTCTGTACCTAGAGGGTAGTTAGAAGGGAGCTTCAAATAAAAAGACATCCTATCAAATCCACCATTGTGAGCCTCATCAATGAAATTCCGATAGTCATCATTTTGAATCCACCAAATATGAAACGTTTCATTGACAGCAGTTACCTTGCATGATTGATTACCTACTGCGGTGATTGAATCATCCTGTGCAAACGTGTTATAGTTGGTCCACCCACCATCCCACCAAGCCCGGAAGTGCCCACCAGACGAGCTATAAAGGCCACTTTCAAAATCGACCAATATACTTTCATCTGCCAGTGAAACCAAAGGCATTAAGAGAGAAATCAATACCATGGTTGCAATAGCCATGCCTAATTTATTCATGGATACCATCCTCAATACACCCCGCCAGTGAACCATGTATCTCTCACCTCCTCTACTTCTTGTTTGGTGACTCCATCGCCTGTCTTCCCTCTCACGATATATAAGATTAATTTTTTCATAGAGATCACAGTTTGTTTTTTGTTTCTTTTCCATATTTTTTTTGCGTAATCCGAATCTACGAATGTAAATCCGCCTGCCTGCCGAAGCCTTAGCGTAGACAGGAATGCCGCGAATTAAAATTACGAGTTATTATTTAAACACTGATCAATCGCTGATTATTACGCTGATTTGTCGCTGATAATCCGCGTGTTATCCACGTAAATATCAGCGTTTCTTTTAATTAATACAAAAACCCGAACAAATATAAAGGAATTTTTCTTTTGTCGG
>JAYEFL010000397.1:0-1554 GCA_034658635.1 Bacteroidota bacterium
GAGGATTTAGCTGGTCAAATGGAAAGTATGATGGATGGAATGTCCCAAATGGGAGAGAGTATGGGTGAGGGAATGGGAGAAAGCGGAGAAGGTAAAGGAAGCGAAGGAAATTCAGAACCTAATGGTGAATCAGACGAACAATCTCATGATGAATTCCAAGAAGGTAGAAATTCTAATGAAAGAAATGTCGATAGCCTTTTCAGTAATCCAGATTCGGAGCTATTACAGGAATTGAACCAAACAGAAGAAATGATTGGAAGTAAATTTTCCGAGGAAGATGAAGATGGAAATAAAACAGCAAAAGATATGAGTGACTTTATGCCTGATTCTTTTGAACAGCAAGATATGGAAAGAAATCCTGCACATGCAGCCCAGCTGGAAACATTGGAAGAAATTAAAAGACAACAACAATCAAAAATCGAATCAATGTATCGTGAAATGTCTGGACTAGATGGTGAAGCTTTACGTATCTACATTGACCATATGGAAGGAATGAAAGACTTTATTAATGATTTGACAGACTTTTTTGTAGAAAAATTTGATCTTGATAAAGAGTATTTATATGAGAGAAATCAACGAAGAGGTGCAAGACTTCAGAGAGGGTATACAAAAAATATTTTAGGTACAAAAAATGGAAGACCTGCTATCAATCCTCGCTCATTTGAAAGAAAGCGACCGCCAGAAAAACCACAATTTGCTTGGAGCTTAATTATAGATAATTCTGGCTCATGTGGAGGAGAAATTATCGAGCAGGAAAAACGACTTGCAGTTGCACTTATTGAAGTTTCTAAGAGACTCGATATTCCACTTGAAATTGTTACATTTGGAGGATCAGATCAATTCACCTTTTTAAAATCATTTGATCAAGATTTAATGGGAGCTGATTTGCAAAAGACTGTTTTGCTGAATGCTAACCAAGGAACGCCTGATGTAGTAACTTTGGATGCAGCCTGCACTAGTATGGAAAAATATGCAGATCAGTTTAATAGATCTTACAACTTCGTGTATTTCATGACTGATGGTCAGTCTGGTGAAGGATCAATTCAGGAAGTAATCAGAAGGCATAAAAGAGAGATGGTAATTACTGGAATAGGACTGGATTCTGCAGCACAAACAATTAGTCAAACATGGGGAAATAATGCAATTGCAGTTACATTTGAGTACGCGTCTGCCGGTTCTGCCGGGCCGATGGCAGCGGGGATTTCAACCAAGGCCTCTGTTAGTTCGCTGACGCCGCCACCACCGCCGCCAGCTCCCACGGCTGAGTCTGCTATAGATACTCCATCCGAACTCCTTGCATACAACGAACCAAACCCGATTCGTGACGTACACACCACTACCTTCAAGGTAAAGGGTGCGGTGCCGATTGATGCAATTAGGGTCGAGATCTTTGATCTTTCTGGACGTTTGGTCTTCACAGACGAGCAACCTGGAGATCAACTTGACTGGCACACGGACAATAACTACGGTGAGTACTTGGCTAATGGCGTCTATCTGTACCGCGTATCTGCAAAGGTGAGCGGTCAGTGGGCTGTCATGCAGGTTAAGAAACTC
>JAYEFL010000398.1:0-1553 GCA_034658635.1 Bacteroidota bacterium
TGTGTTTCGCTGCAGAGTTAACTCACTGAGTTTATTATAATCTTTTACTATTTCCCCCTGGTCATTAAACGCAATTGTTTTAGGCTCTACTTCGGTAGCAATATTATATGAATAGCCAATATATTTATGTGAATCTAATTTTTCAAATCCTGAACGAGGTACTCCTGATCTTTCTCCAACAAGTTTGCCATTGTAGTCATATACTAGTAGTTCGTTCTCGAATTAACATATCATATTGCTTCTAATTCCTCCAATTTATATGTCCATCTAAAAATCACAGGATCATTATTGATTTCTTCCATGCCCTGGTAGATTCTATCGATGAGTTCTTGTTTACTGCCGACCCGAATATGCCTTAGCAATGAACGGGTGATTTTACTAAAAAACATCTCAATCATATTAAGCCATGAACCATGTACAGGAGTAAAGACAAAATCAAACCGACCCGGTCTGGTCAACAAAAAGCGTGATGTTTCTTTGGAAACGTGGGAAGAGTGATTGTCAAGAACAATACGAATCTTCCAATCTTCAGGATAGCTTTGATCAACAAGTTTCAAAAACTCGATAAACTCGCGACTTCTGTGACGGTCTCTGACCAACGGAATGATTCTGCCTGTATGCAAATCTATACCCGCAAGTAGACTGACCGTTCCCAATCGCTTGTATTCATAGTCCCGACCAACAGATGAATATTTATAAGGTACAGGTTGAAGCTGGGGTGCAATGCTTTTTATCGCCTGAATCCCCGGTTTCTCATCATAGGAAATAGTTGTTCGCTTACCCTGATCATTATCTGCTTCATTGATTAAGGCTACTTCCTTATAAACTTGAAGAATATTGGCCATCTTATAATCAAAGTTAGGATCCCTTTTCTCCAGGTAATAGCTGACTTTATGTGGCTTAATACCTGCCTTGGATAAAATCCCATTTAGGACACCTTTGTCAATCTTAAGAAAATAACTATAGCCAGCTGATTCACATATTGATCGGATATGTTTGATCATCAACGAATAGGTCCATGTTTCTTGAGCATAACCTAAATCATTTGGTCGCTGGCAAGCTATATTCAACACCCAGCTCTTAGCTTCATCAGTTATTTTGGGTTTAGCTCCCCTTCCCGGAAGATCTTTCAAAGCAGTCTTAACTCCGTATCCAATGGCTTTATTAATACACCGATCCACTAAAGGTCGATTGGTATGACACTCATTGGCAATACGTGTAATACTCATTCCATCAGCATATTTCAGGAGTATGGTGGCGCGAGAAACTTCTCGTGCCGGAGCGGTTCTACTCTTGGACAAGCCTGTTAACAACTGAATATCTTCCTCTGTCAATTTAAGTTTTGCTTTCTTTGTAACTCTCATATGGCATAAATTTGCCACTAAGATACAAAATTGTTTATTGTAACACTAATTCAAGAACGCACTACTAGGTTTACCCTGCAGGTGAATTTAGATGAAGAAAACAATACTCAGAAATATTAGTCTGGCAGTTCTCGTTGTGAGTTTTTTTGCGAACCACACTTATGCACAGTATGGTTCTCAGACTGACTT
>JAYEFL010000399.1:0-7116 GCA_034658635.1 Bacteroidota bacterium
TGAATTGCGCGCATCAAACAATGATGTTGTGCAGCCCTATGCACTCGAATTTGGTGTTGAATTCCATAAAGGGAAGCGTCCGTGGGAAGTTAAGTGTGATATTGCACTCCCTTGTGCTACTCAAAACGAGCTGTCAGGAGAAGATGCCAGGATGTTGGTTGATAATGGTTGCTTCTGCGTTAGTGAAGGAGCAAATATGCCTTCTACTCCAGAGGCAGTTGAAGTATTCCTGGAAAATAAGATTCTTTTTGGCCCCGGGAAAGCTGCTAATGCTGGTGGCGTTTCTGTTTCTGGTCTTGAAATGTCTCAGAATTCCATGAAGCTTAATTGGACCCGCGAAGAAGTGGATGCCAAGTTACATCAGATAATGAAAGATATTCATGAGCAGTGTGTGACTCATGGATCTGACGATGATGGTTTCGTTGATTACGTTAAAGGAGCAAATATTGCCGGATTCCTGAAAGTGGCAAATGCCATGGTGGATCAGGGAGTAATTTAATAAGGATTTGCCTGACTGCTTATTCTAATCAGGATATAGTAACAAGAAGGGCTTGTCTCATTGCTTTGAGACAGCCCCTTCTTGTTTTATAGAGTGTCAAGTTTTTCGTTCAGATAGAAAATAATTGCTTCTATCTCGATGCTCAGATTGATATGGTTGATTATTATATGCTCAGGAGCTTTCAGTACAACAGGTGCGAAATTTAAAATCCCTTTTATTCCAATCTCAACTAATAAATTACAAACCTCTTGGGCAGCAATAGCTGGAACTGAGATAATGGCGGTTGTAATCTTATTCCTGGCAACTATATCCGGAATCATTGACATGGGCCTTACTTCTATGCCAGCCTTTTTATTCTGCTTAGAAGGATCCACATCAAATGCTGAGTGAATATATACATGTTGAGTGATAAACCTATTATTATAGTTTGCCAAAGCCCGACCCATATTTCCCATGCCTACAATGATGACATTCTGGGTTTTATCCATTCCGAAAAGGCGGTTTAAAATATCTAAAAGAGAGGATATTTCATAGCCGGCTTTTTTGTTGCCAGTGATTCCGTAGATTGAAAAATCCTTTCTGACTTGCTCAGGACTAACACCAGCATCATTTCCAAGATTGTATGAAAAAACTCTTGTAAACCCAAGTGCCTTGAATTTCTCAAGACATATCCGGTATTGTAACAGACGCTTAATGTTGGATTTAATTACCATTTGATGTTACTATTTTCACAATAACTCAAAGGTAATTAAATATTTCCAAAATGGATTTAGGTTTTATACCCCGGCGCTGGATACTTGTATTCCCCTATTCACCTTTTTTATCAATCCTTGCAGAACTTTGCCAGGACCAACTTCAATAAAATCCGTAGCTCCACCCTCCAGCATATTTTGTACGGTTTGTGTCCATTTGACCGGATTTGTCAGTTGAGCCATCAGGTTTTGTCGAATTTGATCGGGATCAGTTTGTGGTTTTGCATCAAAATTCTGATAGATTGGGCATCGGGGATTAGCTATTGGGGCTTCTGCAATAGCGGCAGCAAGTTCTTCTCTGGCTGGTTCCATAAGAGGGGAGTGGAAAGCTCCACCTACAGGGAGCTTCAGAGCTCTTCTTGCTCCTTTTTCCAAGAGCATAGAGATGGCCTTGTCTATTCCGTTATGGGATCCTGATATAACGATTTGTCCTATAGTATTATAATTGGCTGGAACCACTACCTCGTCAATTCCGCTACATACCTCTTCCACAATCTCATTTTCCAAACCAATAATAGCTGCCATGGAAGAAGGATTCATTTCACAGGCTTTTTGCATCGCCATTGCTCTTTTTGAAACCAAGCTAAGACCATCTTCAAAACTCAAAGCTCCGGCAGCTGTTAATGCACTAAATTCTCCCAGACTGTGCCCGGCTACCATATCAGGATTAAATTCTTTTCCTAGTACTGTTGCCAGCGCAACCGAGTGAAGAAAGATAGCCGGTTGGGTTACTTTAGTCTGTTTGAGATCATCTTCAGTGCCTTCAAACATAATCTTGGTAATCGGAAATCCCAGAATCTCATCAGCTTTAGCAAATAGCTTTCTGGCTTCTTCTGATTTGTCAAATAGATCTTTCCCCATACCGGGGTATTGAGCTCCCTGTCCCGGAAAAACAAATGCTTTTTTCATCTTGTAATAATTTGATTCCTAATGCAGCTTGGCGCTTATTAGGTGAATGAATTCTTCACGCGTTGCTGATTTTAAAAATGCTCCTGTAAAATCAGAGGTAGTGGTTACAGAATTTTGTTTTTGAATTCCCCTCATTTGCATACACATGTGCTGGGCTTCAATAACCACAGCCACACCCAGTGGATGAAGAGTATCCTGAATACAATCACGAATTTGTGTAGTCAGTCTTTCCTGAACCTGCAGACGACGTGCATAAGCTTCAACCACACGGGCTATTTTGCTTAATCCGGTAATATATCCGTTTGGTATGTATGCGACATGAGCTTTGCCAAAGAATGGTAGCATGTGATGCTCACACATCGAATAAATTTCAATGTTTTTAACGAGCACCATCTGCCGGTAATCCTCTTTAAACATGGCAGATTTCAGTATCTCTACCGGGTCCATCTCGTATCCCTGGGTCAAGAATTGCATGGCTTTTGCTATCCTGAGTGGCGTTTGAACTAAGCCCTCTCTTTCAGGATCTTCTCCCAGAAGTCGTAAGCTCTCTTTGTAGTGATTTGCCAGATCGTTGGTTATCTTATCATCGAATTTTTCGATTTTCTGATATCCCTTGCCATTCTTATCGTGTAAACTGAACTCCATCGGAACTGTTTTTTTAATACTGAAAAGTAGGACAAAGAAAAGATAAAAAATGTTTAAAAAGGGTAACTTTGATCAGATTTTAGCGATTATGAACAGCTTGATAATTGTTTCAACTCATCATGAGATTCTGCCTTTTCTTACACAAAGAGGAATCTCAGGTGATACTACTGAGGAATGCTTTCCTGATATAGGCAAGGATACCCATTTGCGTATTACGGGAGTAGGAGTCCCGGGCACTCTTGTGCAATTAGCCTCAGTGATTCAAAACTTTAAGCCAAGTCAGATCTTGCAATTGGGTTTTGCTGGTAGTTACAGGGCAAAGTTCCCGATTGGGAAATTGGTGGAGGTAAATCGTGATTGTTTTGCCGATCTGGGTATTGATGATCGGGGTGACTTTATTCCAATACATCAGGCCATGCCGGGTGTGCCGGGTGCATATGATTGGCTTGACTATCCTGCTAACAGTCAGCTTCCTCA
The DNA here is from genome assembly GCA_034658635.1 of Bacteroidota bacterium. Lineage (GTDB taxonomy): Bacteria > Bacteroidota > Bacteroidia > Bacteroidales > UBA12481 > JABHCC01. Next base: position 3,283 of record JAYEFL010000399.1, read on the forward strand.
TATGGTGGGTGTGACGGTAAATGCTGGAACAGGTAGCAATGAGCGTATTGCAATGATCCGGAAAGTATGGAATCCCGATGTAGAAACCATGGAAGGGGCTGCAGCAATGCTTTTTTCTCTTAAAAACAATATTCCATTTACTCAGATCAGGGTGATATCAAACCTTGTTGAGCCACGAAATACAAAATTGTGGGATATGGATCTGGCTGCCAAAAACTTGTCAGATTGGCTGATTAATTACCTGGATTCTTAGTTATGAAAATTTCTCTTGGTTTTAGTACTTGTCCTAATGATACCTTCATTTTTGATGCCCTCATCAATGGAAAGATCGATACAGATGGCCTGGAATTTATTCCCGTACTTGCCGATGTTGAAGAATTGAATAAGAGAGCTTTGACTGCAGATTTAGATGTTACCAAGCTGTCATACCATGCTTACGGCCATGTTGCTATGAATTATAAAGTTCTTGATTCGGGGAGTGCACTCGGACATGGGAATGGCCCCTTAGTGGTTAGTAAAAGAAAATTGTTAGCTGAAGATATAAATGAAGCCAGAATTGCTATACCAGGTGATTTAACTACGGCTAATTATCTTATGACTGTTGCTTTCCCCAAGGCTCAGAATAAAAAATCTTACCTGTTCTCTGAAATTGAATCACTAATATTGAGTGATGAGGCTGATGTAGGGGTATTGATCCATGAAAATCGTTTCACTTATGCCGAGAGGGGATTGCGACTGATCGAAGATCTTGGAGCATTTTGGGAACGAAAAACGCATTTGCCCATTCCTTTGGGAGGTATTGTAGTAAACCGGAGGATTCCGGATAGTATTCAGCTTCAGATACAAGAATGTATTCATGATAGTATCAGATTTGCCTTTGACAATCCTGAATCATCATTGGGTTACATGAGGCAGTATGCTCAGGAAATGCGAGAAGAAATTCTGCATAAGCACGTGCAAACTTTTGTTAATGATTTCTCTATGTCCCTGGGTACTGAGGGTCAGAAGGCGGTAAGAACGCTTCTTGATATTGGTAGTAGTCTGGGTTTGTTTCCAAAGCCGGAAGATGAGATCTTTGTTCCGGTATGATTGCCAGTTTTGCATGACATGGTAATGGAAATAATAATTATGATATATACTATTCTTTCAATTCCTTTCATGTCTACTATTTGTAAGTATAGAAAAATAAAATTGGGTTATCATTGGGGAGTTGTATCGTCAGCCAAATTGGATATTTCTTTGTGTTGTTCTTGATATTTTACAGTTCTTTGAGTTTTTCCTGATTTAACTTGCTTATCATACAGATCTAAAAATTTTAGAGCTGGTAATACATCAATAATCCCATTTTCAAAAGCACCTCTGAAACCTTTTGACTCCAAGATGGCTATGTCATTGATGAAGTTAACCTGTTTTACAGTATGCGTTTGGTATTTAACAGATTTGCAAAAGATTGGTATACGGCTCCTGATGTCACCTAAAAACTAGATTCAAGATTTGTATAGTTTAGAAAACTGATGTCAAATTTGTAGAATCAAGGCTGGCAAATCGGCTGTTAATCGTTTGTAGGTAAAATATTGTCAAATCATCATAATTCTTCGCAGGCACAAATAACAAATCAATAATCATTTCCCTATCCAAAAGGAAGAAGCTTGTATTGTTAGTATTAAGGCTTTGAGGATTGAAACTGAATTCACTATTGTATAAAAATGGAACCTTGATATTTTGATCTTTCCAAAAAACAAACAAATCTCTGTTGGGTTTGAAGTTCGCAACAATAATAGTCCTGGACTTTACATAATCAGACAAATATCTGTTTAACAGCTCAATTTGTTCATAGCAACAAAGAATACACACAGACTTGGGGAGAAATAGCACTAGTTTTTTCCCTCCATCAATATAATCATGGAGGTTTACCGTATCAGAATTGATTGTGTACAGCTGTTCGGCAAATGTTGTATTCTGTCCTTCATTTTCAAAAAAAACTTTTAAACAGTTGACTAATGCTAATGAATCAATATTAGTATTGTGTTCAACAACTTTTGTTTGATCTTTGATATTGCATGAAACTAATGTGACTAGAATCAACAATATTATTACTCTTCGCATTTATTCTTAGTATTCTTCCTATTAAGATTAATAAACAGCAGGCATTGATTATCATATAAGCTGGCAGAGTCAACATATCGCCAAAATGAACTATTCTTTCTAGAATCGGTATGAGTTATAGGAGCAATGTCCTTACCTGATTCTTTTAATTCATTCATTTGATGAACAGAGCATATTAAGTTGTTTTTCAGCGTTTTAAATGGCCAGAACTTGATTGGTCCAGCAATGTCATTAATCATGAGTCTATCGCCTATATGATATAGACACTCTTGTGATTTGTCATATATAACATTCTCAAATTTTCTCTCTACCGCCATTTTAATAAAAATGTAATCCTTACAATCTAATAAATCGAGCATTACAGTAGAATTTCCAATGCTTTGAGACTGTTCAAATATTGGTATGAGACCATTTGCATATATGTAATTTTCTTTATGATTAATTGCAAATCTTGGAACAATTTGGCTCTGCTCATCAATATAATAAACGGTGTCATAATACATCTCCCAGAAGCTTAATTGATTTCCTATTTCAGTAAAATGAGATTTATGAATCGCTAAAGCCATACCTGGGTTATTATCAGGCCTCTTAAATAGTTGCTTGATATTTGAATTGTCCAAAACACCAAGTGAATAACCATCATTATCAAATTGGCTAGATGGTAATCCATGATGATAATACAACTTGGAATTAAATGAGGAAATTCGAGATGGTAAATTTTCACAAGGCAATTCATCGATGAATTTTCCATTCAAATCATACACATGCATTTCCCTATTTGGTGCATTACATAAAACCATGATTTCTTCACCATTTGAGTTAAAACAGCAATCTACAACTTGGACATACTCTCCTGGACCATGGCCTCTTGTCCCTACTTTTGTGATAAACTTACCATCTCTTGCAAAAAGAAGCATTTTATACATTGACTGATCCACTATTAAAATGAAGTTATCTGTGACTTCAATATCCCAAATGTTTCCAATCAAACAAGAATCATTTGTTTCCAAAAAAACTATTTCTACATTATCAGAGATATCTGACAAATGGATGTTGTCCTTTGTACTTGTATCGCCTGACAAATCGATCAATTGAAGTTGACCTCCTGGGTTTCTATTACAACCATAAAATAATAAGAGCAAAAGAATCAAGAGCACTGAATTTTTCATGTTTCAATGTTAAATAGCTTAATACATAATGTAATTTTAACCTCCATAAATGCCAATACGAGTAGGCCACCGTAAAATGAACCTACTAGCTCGGAAAAATGCAATCCAAACATGCTATTTGGTAACAATCAGAAAATGGTCCGTTTAAGTTACACATTTGGATTGAATTACAATAATTCTGATTCTCATCAAGACATTCTCCTCCGAAAATATAATAATAACCATTTTCGTAATACCCTTGCCATTCGCCATCTTGGCCGCAAGTTTCGCAAGGAGCGTAATAAGGTGTTGCGCTGTTTAGCATTGTTGAAGACATAAACATTAACAATGCAAGTGCTGGTAATAGAAATTTAATTTTTTTCATGTTAATTCTCCTTTTATTAGATTGGTTTAAAATAAAAAATGATTGTCCGTAACCATAAACCAATTCTTTAAGAATATCAGATACAAATCCATTCATACATTTGGTTTACTATCACTATGATTCTATTTATTAATCCCATATTGAATTAAAAGGTAACCCCGATTTTTGCTTTCTTTCCCCCCCCCCCTAATTTAG
>JAYEFL010000400.1:0-1543 GCA_034658635.1 Bacteroidota bacterium
CTTTGAACTGTGTAAAGTTATTGTTTCCCACTATTTTGACGATAACGACGAAGCTATGCCAGCCAGGTGGGAGGTGGGCATAGCTTTTTCTTTTGGGAAATTTTTCCTATTGCTATCTTCCAGATGAGTTACCGGACTTACCATGTTTTGAACTTAAGGTGCTGCCATCTTGGACTCATGCATAATGAGTCCATTGAACGATATGCCAATGTTAATCCCTGTTTTGTCTCGGATGATACGCCAACAAAAATTCCGTAGCCGTTGCTAAAATTAGTAAACGGATTTATATCTCTATCAGCTCGATTTATTGAAGTCACATACATTTCTTCAAACGCGAGATCTGGTATCCTTCCGGTAATACTAATTGATATTAGGTTCCTCGCCAGTAGGGTGTCATTTGGAATCAAGATTCGACTTAGCCGATTAAAGATACGTTCTGGAAAGACAAAATATGGTCCGGTGCCCATATCCCAACCTTGATTGGTCGTCCAACACACAGTATCTATCCGAATCTCTTCAGGAAATATTTCCCTGACAATACAATTAAAAGACAATTCCTTATAGCTAAACTTATTCAGTCCATCAACTAATCGCCTGGTCTTTAAGGAAATCGCAGAGATGTAATCACCGAACAACTGTAGCCTTTTCAAAGATCCCCCACTAAATGAAAATTGTAATGGTTCTAAAACACTAGTTTTAGCAATAGATTCCATATTAATATCAGCGACATTAACTTTGAGAATCAGACTTTCAATCAATCCTTTTTGATCTTGCAATTGTAAGTATCCATCATATTTGTACACTCTGTGTTCAGTATTTGGAAATTTTCCATCCTCCTTACTTAATTGAACTTCGCTAAACGGTATTGCCCAAACTGTATCTCCCTTCCTAACCCCATACAACCTGACCTGTACACTATTGAAATACAGTTCATCAGAGTTAATATCAAAGGCCGTAGACTCATATCCTTGATAAGTCCTTTGTACTCTTACATAATGAACATTTGAGTATAAATCTAGAATAGATGTAATTATTGGTTCAGGCTTAGGTTCAGTGAACAGCTCCAATTCATTTGAACATCCAATGACAAATACAGCTACAATTATTATTACGATTTCTCGTACCATCAGCAAGAAATTTAAGGTGGGGTAATATAAGCTACCCCACCACAAAAATCATCACAATTAAAATATACTGGGTCATCATCTCCATTCCCATACCATGGACATGCATCATCCCATTGGTCTTGGCCTTGAGGGTAAACACTTCCCCAAAACTGAACCTTAATTAAATCTCCAACATTATCTTCACTATAGAGCAACTTAATTGTAGTCCCCTGCGAGGATGGCACAGGTATTGGTTTTAGAAATGATTGGGTTCCTAAAAAAAAGGCTATTAATACTGCAAAGATTGCAGTAATCTTCATGATTTTATTCATTTTCGTAATGTGTAAAGTTATTGTTTCCCACTATTTTGACGATAACGACGAAGCTATGCCAGCCAGGTGGGAGGTGGGCATAGCTTTTTCATAACACATAATACC
>JAYEFL010000401.1:0-1540 GCA_034658635.1 Bacteroidota bacterium
GAAAAGTCACGATAACTTTAGCTTTGGGCTTGAAAATTCTAGGCAAGAAACACATTAAAGACGGACCAACAGAATGAAAGTGAAAAATATCAATGTCTTTTTTCAGGCCATCAATGGTAGATAAAAGCGTATGAACAATAGCAGAAAAATGTTTGCTATTTATAGTTGGCACTGAAGCAAGGTCAATGCCTTTATAAGATCTCTTGTTTTTATCTGTGTAAAAAGGCCTGGTATAGACAGTTACATCCATTTTCTTTTCAACTAAACGCAAAGATAACTCTTCTACATGGCGTTCAACACCACCGTAGACAGCGGGGATTCCTTTTTGACCGATCATTGCGATTTTCATAATATTTTCCTTATTTACTAGCTATTTTTACTATTTAAATAACGGATAACATTAACAAAAATAACGATTTTGTCAAGTGTATGTACCAAAAAAACCGCTACTATTAGCGGTTTTTACTAAAAAAGGAAACTTTGCGATTATTCAATAACTGGCTTTTCTAAGCGAGCCGGACCCTGGAAACGATACAATACCTGCCTGGTATAGGAATCAAGGGCAGATAAAGTGGAATCATGAGTAATATTAATATATTGGCCTACTTGCTGAAAATTGGGGGTAATTCTAAGCTCAAAATTAGCTCCCTGAGGGTGAGTATTGGCTTCTAGATTTGAGACGTGCCAGGTCACTTTTCTGGTGCTAGGATCGTAAGTAATAGCTGAACCTTCAGAAACTGAGGTGAAGTTTGTCCATTCTACTTGAGAAGGCAACTGGGACTGAATAGTAACGTTTGAAAGATTATTGGAAAAGTTGGAAACCTTCCAAAAAACCCTGATGGCCGTGGTCTCCCCTGCTTTTAGGGGATATGGCCCATAACCAATTTGCTCGCCGTCATTGCCGTAATATTCGGCGTCGGCTTCAAAGGTTAGATCGGAATTAAATACGACCTGGCTGGAAGATGACTGGGAATATGTAGTCACATCCAAATCATCAATCTGGGCGGTGGCCTGGGTTTGCCAGGACATGGAATAATTTTGCGGACGGACATTAGCGGCAACTCTCCTATCCACCGTTAAAATAGTTTGTTGGCCCGGCTCTAAGGCGATCAGATTTGAATTTGTGGTTTGATCCCAGTAAACTTCTTCTCCGCTTAGATTTCCCGTAACGGCAATGTCCCGCAAAGGAACATCGCCTATATTTTTAACAATTGCTGAAAAACGAATATTGTCTTCAAAATTAGCTATAGCGTAGGCAGTATTGTTTATCTGAGAACTTGTCTGCAAGCGAGGAGTCAAAACATTGATTGTTTTTACTTCTTCGGTCTGAACAAAGGATTCCTGGCCGTCTGAAAGCAAAGAGACAACTTTTACGGTTTGAGAGACTTCCCCGCCAATAGCACTAAACCTGGCCGACAAGATCGCTTCGCCTTCTTCCCAGGCTGAAATCTCATTAATTACTAATTCCTTTGTTTCTGCTAAATATTCCTGATCTTCTGGGGGAATGATTTCCAGATCATCTGGAATTTCTAAGGCAATT